>CALMUW010000012.1 GCA_937872985.1 uncultured Alphaproteobacteria bacterium | reverse complement strand
GGCCCGCCGGCGGGGCGGGCCGTTATCGGTCGCCGGTTTGCCCGCGGCCCTGGCAAAAACGGCGCGGGTCGGGGGCGGAGCGCCACCTCGCCATGAACCGCCGCTTCAGCGGCCCTTCAGCCGGGCCGCTGCAAGTCTCTGCCCATGCCGGGATCAACCCGGCCATCGAGAGCAACGGAGACTGACCCATGAAACGCCTTGCCTGCGCCGTGCTGGCCGCCCTCGCCGTGAACGCCATGCCCGCCCGTGCCGCCGAAAGCTATCCTCTGGTGTGCAAGGCCGGCAACGCCATGAACGCCACGCTGCGCGGCAACGGCACCGCCATCGTCAGCTTCATCGCCGCCGCCCAGGCTGCCAGCGATGCGGCACCCGGCCCCAGCCAGTGCACCTGGCTCGACCGCCCGCTCAACAGCGCCGAGCCGACGCGCCTGCGCAGCAACGACCGCGCCTTCAGCCGCTATCTCATGGACGCCATGCTGAACAGCGGCAGCTTCTACGTGCAGGTCTTCAACGACGGTGCCGGCAACATGATCGTCACCCACGTCGGACCATGACGCGAAGCCTATGACGCGGGCGAGGCCACGCCCAGAAGCTTCCTGAGCTTGGCCATGCGCGCCTTTTCCGGTTCGCCATAGCCCAGCGTTGCCGTGAGTTTGCCATCGCCGTCGAACAGATAGACCGAGGCCGTGTGGTTCATGGTGTAGCTGCCGTCGGAAGTCGGCACCTTCTCATAGACGGCGCGGAAGTTCTTGGCGATCACCGGCAATTCTTCCATGGTCGGCACCAGACCGACGAAGCGTTTGTCGAAGGTCAGGAGATAGTCGTGCAGGAACTCCACCGTGTCGCGCTCGGGGTCCACGGTGACGAAGAAGGTGGTGAAATCCTTGGCGGCATCGCCGAGTTTTTCATAGGCCTCGGTCATCTCCGCCATGGTGGTGGGGCACACCTCCGGGCAGTGGGTGAAGCCGAAGTAAACGGCATAGGGCTTGCCCTTCAGCGTGGTGGAATCGATCACCGCGCCGTTGGAGGACATGAGCTTGAAGGGTCCGCCGATGTCGGCGGTGAGCTTGCCGCTGGTGCCGGACCCCTGCAACCCGAAGGTCATCAGGACGGCGGCGATGATCGCCGCCGCCGCCACCAGGACCAGACTGAACAGTCCAGACTTTTTCATTGTGTCCGCCCGGTCATTGCGGGGCCTTCACGTCATAGACCACGTCCACCGTGCCCGCCTTCTCGAAGGTCAGCGTGCCCTTGAAGGTCTTCCCCACTTCGGGTTGCGGCCCCGGCATGTCCATGAACATGATGTGGAAGGAACCGGGCTTCAGCATCACGGTCTGGCCTGCGGGAATCTCAAGACCGTTCTTGAGTTCTTCCATCTTCATCACGTCGCCATCCATCACCATGGTGTGGATTTGCACGTTGGGGCTGATTTCGGCGGTGGCCTTGACCAGACGATCCGCGTCCTTGCCATGATTCATGATGGCCATGAAGCCGGCGGAGACATTGGCTCCGGCAGGCGACTTCTTGGACCAGATGTCCATCAGCATGATGTTGCCCACCATGGTTTCACCGGCGAAGGCGGCGGGAACCGAGGTGAGGGCGGCGAGGGCAACGGCACCGGCCAGGGCGAGAGACGAGAAAATACGCATGGGAATGCTCCTGAAATGCGAAGGATTCAGACTGAATGAGAGAAGCAAGGTGGCCGGGGGCGGCAAGACCCCCGGCCTGAGGGCAAAGACACTCAGGCCATGGGCGGCGCGCGGGCCGCAATGGGCGCCAGTTCGGCGCGCCTCTTGGCCACGGCATCAGGCGCAGCCGCCAGAGTGACGCTAAAGGCAACGGTGTCAAACCGTGGCACCGGCAGGCTGGGCGGCGGCGGCGGCGCGCCCGCGATCACCGTGGCGGTGCAGAAAATGCAGCAGCTTTCATCCGGCAGGTTGGACTGGCCGTCCTCGCCCTGGCCATAATTGGGCAGACACTGGCTGGCGGCGATCTCGGCCAGCACGCGGGTTTCCGGGCTGGGCCAGACCGCCGGGGCCAGCAGCAGCGCCAGCTTGAACACCAGCGCGCCATAGAGCACGAGCGATACCCGTGCCGCCATCCGCCGCAATCTGTCCATGGCCATCATCATCTGCCCGCAAGTCTAGCCATAATCCGGGGCGGGATTCCAGCACCCAATTGCCCCACCCGTCCTTGACCGTTGCCCTTGCCTTTTCGGCCAGCTTGGGCCATAAGCGCCCGGCTTTGGTCACCCGGCTGGGGGCTGAACGGAGGGTTCTGCGGCACCGCAGGATAGCCTGGCACCAGGCGGCCTCCCGTGTCTCCGCTCTTTCGACCGGTCTTTCAAACCTTTCTCACAAGGGTTTGAAGGAGGCTCTGCGCCGGGAAATCAAAGCCTTGAGAAACTTAGAGAAAGGTGATCCCGAACATGGCTCTCTATGAGCACGTTTTCATGGTCCGCCAGGACGCCTCGGCCGCCCAGGTCGAAGCCCTGATCGACCAGTTCAAGGGCGTCATCGCCGCCGGTGGCGGCAAGGTGACGAAGGTTGAAAACTGGGGCGTGAAGTCCATTGCTTTCCGCGTCAAGAAAAACCGCAAGGCCCACTATGTCCTGTTCAACATCGACGCGCCCCACGCCCCCGTGGCCGAGATGGAGCGCCAGATGTCCATCAGCGAGGACGTCATCCGCTTCATGACCGTGGCGGTCGAGACGCTGGAGGACGGCCCGTCGGCCATGATGCGCCGCCGCGAGGACCGCGAAGAGCGCGGCTCCTTCGGTGACGACCGTGGCTTCGGCGGCGGCCGTGGCTTCGGTGGTGACCGGGGCGATCGTGGTGACCGGGGCGACCGTGGCGCGCGCCCGCGCCGTAACGAAACAGAATCTGCGGAGGCTCAATAATGGCTGCCGAACAGGGCGCTCGCCGCCCCTTCTTCCGTCGCCGCAAGTCCTGCCCCTTCTCCGGGGAAGGCGCGCCGAAGATCGATTACAAGGATGTGCGTCTGCTGCAGCGCTATATTTCCGAGCGCGGCAAGATCATTCCCTCGCGCATCACCGCCGTGTCGGCCAAGAAGCAGCGTGAACTGGCCAAGGCCATCAAGCGCGCCCGCTTCCTCGGCCTCCTGCCCTATGTGTTGCAGTAAGGAGGGCTGACCCATGGATGTCATTCTTCTCGAACGTGTGCCGAAGCTCGGCCACATGGGCGAAGTGGTGAAGGTGAAGGACGGCTACGCCCGCAACTTCCTGCTGCCCCGCGGCAAGGCGCTGCGCGCCTCCGAAGCCAACAAGGCCAGGTTTGAGCGCGACCGCGCCAATCTCGAAGCCAAGAACGCCGCCGCCCGCGACCATGCCTCGGCTGAGGCTGCCAGGCTCGACGGTCAGACCTTCGTCATCATCCGTCAGGCGGGTGAAGCGGGCCAGCTCTATGGCTCGGTTTCGCCGCGCGATATTGCTGATGCCGCATCGGCTGCCGCCGGCATGATGGTGGACCGCAACCACGTCCAGATGGAAACCCCCATCAAGACCATCGGTCTGCACAAGGTCACCATCGCGCCGCATCCGGAAGTCTCGGTCACCGTGACGGTGAACGTGGCCCGCTCGGCCGACGAAGCCACCGCCCAGGCGCGTGGCGACGTGCTGACCGGCCCGGTCTCCGACCGCGCCGAGGTGCGCGCCGCGGCCCAGGCCATCTTCGAGGAAGCGGCCGCCGAAAACGCCGCCGAGGACGAAGCGCAGGGCTGAAGGAGGCAAGCATCATCCCGCGAAGTGGATACCGCTTCGCGGACCCGATGATGCGCAAAATAGAAATAAGGCCGCCAAACGGCGGCCTTCTTTTTTTGCCATGTCAGCCCCACCCCTGTGGATAGCGGGCATAATGCGATTCCCCGCAGGCCCGCCGGGACCAAGCTGTTAAGACATGTCCATGGCCAACATCACCACTCTCCGCCCCGCCGACGACGCCGCGCCCCCGGACGACGGCTATCGTGCGCCGCCCCACAACCTGGAGGCGGAACAGGCGCTGCTGGGCGCCATTCTGGTGAACAACGAAGCCTGCGACCGGGTGACGGGTTTCCTCACCCCCGATCATTTCTTCGAGCCCATTCATTCCCGCATCTTCGACGCGGCGGCGGGCCTCATCCGCCTCGGCAAGCTCGCCAGCCCCGTCACCCTCAAGGCCTTCTTCGACAATGACGCGACCCTGAAGGAGATCGGCGGGCCGGCCTATCTGGCGCGTCTCGCGGCTGCCGCCACCACCATCATCAACGCCGAGGAATATGGCCGGGTCATCTATGAACTGGCCCAGCGCCGCCGCCTCATCGGCATCGGCACTGACATCGTGAACGACGCCTATGACGCCAATGTCGAAGCCACTTCCACCCGCCTCATCGAGCAGGCCGAGCAGACGCTCTATGCCATCGCCGAGACGGGCCGCTATGGCCAGGGCTTCCAGCCCTTCACCCGCGCCGCCACCGAGGCGGTGGACATGGCATCCGCCGCCTTTCAGCGTGACGGCGGCCTGTCCGGTCTGGCCACGGGCCTGAAGGACCTCGACGACAAGATGGGCGGGCTGCAACCCTCCGACCTCATCATCCTTGCCGGCCGCCCCGCCATGGGCAAGACGGCGCTTGCCACCAACATCGCCTTCCACGTCGCCAAGGCCTACAAGGCCGAGCACCAGACCGATGGCACCACGCGCGTCACCGATGGCGCGGTGGTGGCCTTCTTCTCGCTTGAAATGTCGGCGGAGCAATTGGCCACCCGCATTCTCTCCGAGCAGACGGAAATCCCCTCCGAGATGGTCCGCCGCGGCAAGATCCAGCAGCATGAGTTCGACCGCCTGGCCGACATGTCCGCCGAGCTGCAATCCCTGCCGCTCTACATCGACGCCACCGGCGGCCTCACCATCGCCCAGGTGGCGGCCCGCGCCCGGCGGCTGAAGCGCCAGCGCGGGCTGGGCCTCGTGGTGGTGGACTATCTGCAACTGCTGGCGGGCTCCTCGCGCAAGGCGGCGGAAGGCCGGGTTCAGGAGGTGACGGAAATCACCGTGGGACTGAAGGCACTGGCCAAGGAATTGAACGTGCCCATCGTGGCGCTGTCGCAATTGTCGCGTCAGGTGGAAAACCGCGAGGACAAGCGCCCGCAATTGTCCGACCTGCGCGAGTCAGGCTCCATCGAGCAGGACGCCGACGTGGTCATGTTCGTCTACCGCGAGGAATATTACCTGGCCAACCGCGAGCCGCGCGCCGGCACGCCGGAATATATCACCTGGCAATCGGAGATGGCCCGCGCCCACGGCAAGGCCGAGGTCATCATCGGCAAGCAGCGCCACGGCCCCACCGGCACGGTCGAACTGCAATTCGAGGCGCGGCTCACCAAGTTCCAGAACCTCGCCCGCACCGACGACTACCTGCCGGACCAGTTCTGACTTCGCCCGCGTGGGGAGCCTTATCACCGCTGGCTGACGTTGCCAGCGCTTGACCAGCGCCCCGCCCCTTTCTTTCCTTGGCGGGGTGAGAAAAACGGTTGCGGGCCTCTCCCTGTCCATGCCGGGTCAAGCCCGGCCATGGAGAGAAGGGCGAAGCCCGGACCCTCAGAGCAAGGCGGACACTCCAGGCACCTTTACCCGCGCCGATCCGCGCACTTGCATGCTGGAGGAGCCGGTCCTAATCCCGATGTAAAAAGCAAAGGATCTGGCCATGCAGTCCGCCATTCCCACCGATCTTGCCGGTGCCGTCCTCACCATCGATCTCCGCGCCATCCAGGCCAACTGGAAGACCCTGGCTGCCGCCGCCGGCACGGCCAGATGCGGCGTGGCCATCAAGGGCAATGCCTATGGCCTCGGCATGATCCCGGTGGGCCGCGCGCTGTGGTCCGCGGGCTGCCGCCATTACTTCGTCGCCCGTCCCATGGAGGGTGCCGACCTGCGCGCCATTCTGCCCGAGGCGGAAATCTATGTCCTCGACGGCCTCTTTCCCGGGCAGGCGGAATTCTACGCCCGCCATCGCCTGCGCCCCGCCCTCACCGCGCTGGATGAGGCGCGCGAGGGCCCAGTTTGGCCGCCACTATGGCCACAAGCTGCCCTGCGCGCTGCATGTCGATACCGGCATCAACCGCCTCGGTTTCAGCCCCGAGGAATTCCGCGCCCTCCTCGATGACACATTTCTCCTGCAGGGTCTGAACTTCACCCTGCTCATGAGCCATCTGGCCTGTGGCGATGAGCCCGCCCATCCCATGAACCGCCTGCAGCGCGACCGCTTCGACGCCCTGCGCGCCGCCCTGCCCGGCGTGCCCGCCAGCCTCGCCAATTCACCGGGCATCTATCTCGGCCCCGGCTTCACCGACGATCTGGTGCGCGCCGGCATCGCCATCTATGGCGGCAACCCCACGCCGGGGAAGCCCAATCCCATGCAGCCCGTGGTCACCCTGTCCGGCACGGTCATGCAGGTGCGCGACGTGGCGGCGGGCGACACGGTGGGCTATTCCGCCACTTGGCAGGCCACGCGCCCCGCCACCGTCGCCGTGCTGGGCGCGGGCTACAAGGACGGCATCCCCCGCGCCCTGTCGTCGCGCCAGCCGGACGGCCCGGCCCAGGTCTTCCTCCATGGCCGCCGCTGCCCCATCATCGGGCGGGTCTCCATGGACATGATGGGCATTGATGTGACCGACCTGCCCAGGGGCACGGTGAAGCGCGGCGACCATGCCGAAATCTTCGGCCCGAACATCGCCATCGACGAGGCCGCGGCCTGGGCGGGCACCATCTCCTACGAGCTTCTCACCCGCCTCGGCAGCCGCTATGCCATGATCTATGACGGTGACGAATCGGATCATGACTGACGGCGGCGCGGGGGTCACCCCATGAACCCGCTCGCACCCATCGGAACCGCGGTTTTCGGCCTTTTGGCCGAGATCGGCCGGCTGGCCTGGTTCACCCGCGATGCGCTGTTGCAGGGCCTGACGCCCCGCATCTATTTCGGCCAGATCCTGCGCCAGCTTTTCCGCATCGGCTATTCGTCGCTGCCCGTCGTCGGCCTCACCGCCTTCTTCACCGGCGGCGCGCTGGCGCTGCAAATCTATCTCGGTTCCTCGCGCTTCAATGCTGAAAGCCTGGTCGCCTCCATCGTGGCGCTGGGCATCACGCGCGAACTGGGTCCGGTGCTGGCGGGTCTCATGGTGGCGGGCCGGGTGGGTGCCTCCATCGCCGCCGAACTCGGCACCATGAAGGTGACCGAGCAGATCGACGCGCTGGTGACGCTCTCCACCAATCCCTTCAAATATCTGGTGGGGCCGCGCCTCGTCGCCGCCGTCATTTCATTGCCGCTGCTGGTGGCGGTGGGCGACACCATCGGCATCTTCGGCGGCTACTTCGTCGGCACGCGGTCGCTGGATTTCAACGCCTATGCCTATCTGAAAAACACCGCCGACTTTCTGAAGCTCGATGATGTCACCTCCGGCCTCATCAAGGCCGCCGTCTTCGGCTTCATCATCGCCCTCATGGGCTGTTACCATGGCTTCAACTCCAGGGGCGGGGCGCAAGGGGTGGGCCGGGCCACCACCAATGCGGTCGTCTCCGCCGCCATCCTCATCCTCGCCGCCAACTTCCTGCTCACCTCTTTGCTGTTCAAGGTGGAGTGATGCGCGCGGCCCCCCACATCCTCCTCAAGGACGTGAAAAAAAGCTTCGGCCCCAAGCAGGTGCTGAACGGCGTCGATCTGGCCGTGCCCAAGGGCCGCTCGCTGGTGGTCATCGGCGGCTCCGGCACCGGCAAGTCGGTGCTGATCAAGTGTATCCTCGGGTTGCTCCGTCCCGACAGCGGCACCATCGAGGTGGCGGGTGAAAATGCCATCGGCCTCAAGGGGGATGAGCGCGAGCGCTTCCTCGCCCGCTTCGGCATGCTGTTTCAGGGGGCGGCCCTGTTCGACTCCCTCCCCGTCTGGGAGAACGTGGCCTTCGGCCTCATTCAGGGCCGCCGCATGGAACGCGGCCGCGCCCGCGACATCGCCATCGCCAAGCTCGGCCAGGTCGGCCTCGCCGCCGATGTTGGCAGGCTCTACCCGGCGGAACTGTCGGGCGGCATGCAGAAACGCGTGGGGCTGGCCCGCGCCATCGCCGCCGACCCGGAGATCATCTTCTTCGATGAACCGACGACCGGCCTTGATCCCATCATGGCCGATGTCATCAACAACCTGATCGTCGATTGCGTGAAACGCCTCGGCGCCACCGCCGTCTCCATCACCCACGACATGGCCTCGGCCCGCAAGATCGCCGACGACATCGCCATGATCCACCGGGGCCGCATCATCTGGCAGGGTGCGGCACGCGACGTTGACCGCTCCGGCAACGACCATGTCGAGCAATTCATCCATGGCCGCGCCGAAGGCCCCATCCAGATGGATGTGCTGAAGGCCTGAACTGGACCCACCCCCGGCTGACACGCGGCCCTTGCTGCCCCGTCATGGCGCGGGCATTCTCCCAGAAAAGATCATCAGGAAACGCCGCCCATGAAAGCCGCCGATCTCATCATCACCCAGGGCCGCATCATCTGCATGGAGGGTTCGGCGCGCCGCCCCTCGGCACTGGCCATCGCGGGCAACCGCATCGTCGCCATCGGCGCGGATGACGACGTGGCGGGCCTGTGCGGCCCGCACACTCGCATGATCGATGCGCGCGGCAAATCCGTCATTCCCGGCATCATCGAAAGCCACCTGCACCTGTTTGGCGGCGCGGTCGAACTCGACAGCCACATGATCAACGAAATCAATGGCTTCCGCGCGGTTTCGGACTCAATTTCTCACTATGCCAAGAGCCAGCCCCAGGGCGCGGTGATCGTCGTCAATGGTGCTGCCCACACGAGCTTCGGCGACCGCCCCATCACCCGCCAGGCCATGGATGAGATCGTGCCCGACCGGCCCTTCATCATGATCTGCTTTGACCATCACACGGTCTGGGCCAACACCAGGGCGCTGGAGTCCGCGGGCCTGATGCGCGGTGCGTCATTGCCGCCCGGCAACGAGGTGGTGCTGGACGCCAGCGGCCTTGCCACCGGCGAATTGCGCGAGGCCGCGGCCTTCAATCCGGTGCTGGCGCTGACCCCCACCGGCGGGCGCGAATGGCTGGGCATGACCACCGGCGAAAACCCCGCGCCTCCCGTCACTCCGGCCCAGCGCGCCACCGACCTGGCCTTCATGAAGAAGGGCCTCGACTATGCCGCCTCCCTCGGCATCACCACCCTGCACAACATGGACGGCAACTGGTATCAGCTCGAATTGCTCGATGCGCTGCGCCATGAGGGCAATCTCATCGCCCGCGTCGAGGTGCCCTTCCACCAGAAGAATTATTTCGAGACGGTGCGCGTCGATGAGGCGGTCGAAATGCGCGCCCGCTACAACGACGACATGCTGTGGTGCCGCCGGGTCAAGATCTTCATGGACGGCGTGCTCGAATCCATGACGGCCCTCATGCTCGATGACTATCCCGGCGCGCCCGGCAACCGCGGTGCCCCCCTCTTCACCGCCCGGCAATTCAACGAGATCGCCACGCGCATCGACGCCCACAAGATGCAGATCTCGGTCCATGCCATCGGCGATGGCGGGGTGCGCCGCACCCTCGACGGTTACGAGGCCGCGCGCCGGGCCAATGGCGCGCGCGACAGCCGCCACCGCATCGAGCACATCGAGGTCATTGACCCCGCCGATGTGCCGCGCCTGGCCGAACTGGGTGTCGTCGCCTCGCTGCAACCCATCGTGGGACTGGGTGTGCCGGGCAATGCGCTGGAGCCGTGCCGCACGCGCCTTGGCCGCAAGCTGCCCATGGCTTACGCCTGGAAAACGATGCGCCAGGCGGGGGCCAAGGTGGCCTTCTCCTCCGACTGGCCGGTGTCTCCGCTCAGCCCTTTCCTCGGCATGCAGGCCGCCATGACCCAGCGCCCCGTGACGCCGGATTGTCCGCCCCAGGCCCAGACCCTGATGGAAGCCTTGCACGGCTTCACGGCGGGCGGTGCCTGGTGCGACTTCAGCGAGGACCGCAAGGGCCGCCTCGCGCCCGGCTATCTGGCCGACGTGGTGGTTCTGGATGCCGACCTGGAGGCGACTCCGGCACCGGAAATGGGCGGGGTGAAGCCCGTTCTCACGGTCTGCGACGGGCGGGTGAGTTTTTCAGCCGAGGTCTAGATCCGGAAGCTCTGCCCCGGCATGACGAGTTCGATGCTGGCCTGATCCTTGGCCAGCGGCACGGTCAGGATGCAGCCCGACCTGAAGGTGATGGCGAAACAGGGCTCCCGCCGTTCCCCCGACACGCCGAAATAGGACAGCGCACCGGTCAGCAAGGTGAACAGGAGCGGCGGCGGACTGAGGATATCCACCTGGGTCATGAAGTCCGGGTCATCGTTGCGGGTGATGATGAAATCACGGAAAATTCTGATTTCCCGATCTGTCCCGAAGGAAAGAATGATTTGACCCTGAGCAACAACGACGGTGGCAAGCATCCTGTCTAATAGTGGACTTCGGTCAAATTTCTCGGGCAGATTGAACATCAAGCCTCCAGAATTCTCATCTGCATCAATACTATCAAACGCCAGGTGAGCATAAGTCTCCCCGAGCAAACACGACATTACGCTAACCTGCTGCGGAACCCCTTAATTCAAGTCAAGGCAAGCCGCTTGCGTTCTCTTTATGTTCCTGTTAAATTGTCAGGCATGTCCAAGAGCCAATTCGTCTGCCAAAGCTGCGGTGCCGTGACCCCCAAGTGGTCGGGTCACTGCGATGCCTGTGATTCCTGGAACACCATCCTCGAGGAACGGGGGGCAGCCCCCGCTGCCGGAGCTAGGGGCGCCAGCCTGCCCAAGGGCCGGCCCTCGCGCCTCGTCGGCCTCACCGGCACCGAGCCGGCCCCGCCGCGCATTGAAACCGGCATGGCCGAATTGGACCGGGTGGCGGGCGGCGGCTTCGTTCCCGGCTCTGCGGTTCTGATCGGCGGCGACCCCGGCATCGGCAAATCCACCCTGCTGCTGCAGGCCCTGGCCGCCCTGGCGCGGCGCGGCCAGCGCGTCATCTATGTGTCGGGCGAGGAGGCCATTGCGCAATTGCGCCTGCGCGCCGGGCGTCTCGGCTTGTCCGATGCACATGTGCTGCTGGCCACCGAAACCAATGTCTCCGACATCATCGCCACCCTGGGCGAGGGCGAGCCGCCCGCCCTGGCCGTCATGGATTCCATCCAGACCCTGTGGTCGCCGGTGGTGGAATCGGCCCCCGGCACCGTGTCGCAACTGAAGGCGGGCTCCGAGGCGCTCATTCGCTTTGCCAAGCAGAAGGGCACGGCCCTGCTGCTCGTCGGCCATGTCACCAAGGACGGCCAGATCGCCGGGCCGAAGCTCATCGAACACATGGTCGATGCCGTGCTTTATTTCGAGGGCGACCGCGGCCACCAGTATCGCATCCTGCGGGCGGTGAAAAACCGCTTCGGTCCCACCGACGAGATTGGCGTCTTCGAGATGTCCGATGGCGGGTTGCGCGAAGTCACCAACCCGTCGCGCCTGTTCATGGGCAGTGATGGCAGCCCCACCCCCGGCACCGCCGTCTTCGCCGGCATGGAAGGCACGCGCCCCCTGCTCATCGAGGTGCAATCTCTCGTCTCGCCCTCGGCGCTCGGCACCCCGCGCCGCACCACCGTGGGCTGGGACGGCAACCGGCTCGCCATGATTCTCGCCGTGCTGGAGGCGCGGGCGGGCGTGTCCTTCGGCCAGAGCGATGTTTACCTCAATGTCGCGGGCGGGCTGAAACTGCGCGAGCCTGCCGCCGATCTCGCCGTGGCCTCGGCGCTGCTGTCCTCCATGACGGGGACGGTGATTCCCCCCGGCACCGCCCTGTTTGGCGAGATTGCCCTGTCCGGAGCCATCCGCCCGGTGGGCCAGACCGAGGCACGCCTGAAGGAGGCCCGCAAACTGGGCTTCCGCGAGGCCGTCATCGCCGGGGGCAAGGTTCCCGCCGTCGCCGGACTGGCCGCCAAGCCCATGGAAACCGTGGCCGACCTGGTGGCCTGGACCGCCGCCCAGAATCGCGGCCTGCGCCGCATCGCCTGAGCCGGTGGCGCGCCCGCAAAGCACCCTGTGGGTTGCCCAACCCCTGCCCCAAACATGTTGTGGAACGGGCGGAAAATCCTATCTATAAGGGGCCCTCACGATCAGAGGCGGACATGCCCGTGCAACTGCTTGATCTCATTCTCATCGGCATCATGCTGATTTCCGGCCTGCTGGCGCTCGCCCGCGGCTTCACCCGCGAAGTCCTCTCCCTGGTGGCCTGGGGTCTGGCGGCGGCGGCGGCCTGGTTTGCCATGCAGCAGAAGGTGCTGGTCGACATGGCCACGCCCATGCTGGGCAAGGAGGACCTGGCCAAGATCGCCGTGGCCGGCGTCGCCTTCATCCTCACCCTCATCATCGTCTCGGTCATCAGCGTGCGCCTGTCGGACCGCGTGGTCGACTCGGGTGCCGGTGCCTTCGACCGCACCGTGGGCTTGCTCTATGGCCTGGCGCGCGGCTTCCTGCTCGTTGTCATCGCCTATCTTTTCTACGGCTGGCTGGTGCCCGCCGAGAAGCAGGAGGCCTGGATCAAGAATGCCGTGTCCCTGCCGGTGTTGCGTTCCGCCGCCGCCACGCTGACCGAATTCATGCCGCCCTCCATTCAGGAGACGCTGGCCAATTCCGCCCTGATGATGACTCCTGAAACCCCGCCCGCCCCGGAGGCCGCGCCCGATGACGCCGCCCCCGCCGCACAGCCTGAAACCGGTTATCAGCAGAACCAGACGCAAGGTCTGGACAATCTCATCGAGGGCACCGGCGGCAAGCCGCAGGCCCCAGCTTCGCCAACGCCTTCCTTCGGACAAAGCCCAGGCCAATGACCACAGACTTCGACCTTGATGGCGACACCCTGCGTGAAGAGTGTGGCGTCTTCGGCATTTTCGGCCACCCCGACGCCGCCGCCCTGACGGCGCTGGGCCTGCACGCCCTGCAACACCGCGGCCAGGAGGCGGCCGGCATCGTCTCCTTCGATGGCGAGCGCTATCACTCCGAGCGCCGCATGGGCCTGGTCGGCGACCAGTTCTCCAAGGCCTCCACCATCGCGCGGCTGAAGGGGCCGGTGGCGCTGGGCCATGTGCGCTATTCCACCACCGGCGAGACCATTCTGCGCAATGTCCAGCCGCTCTTTGCCGAACTGGCCCAGGGCGGCTTTGCCGTGGCCCATAACGGCAATCTCACCAATGGCCTGACGCTGCGCCAGAAGCTCATTTCCGAAGGCGCCATCTGTCAGTCCACCTCGGACACCGAGGTGATCCTGCATCTGGTGGCGCGCTCGCAGAAGGGCCGCACGGTCGAGCGTTTCATTGATGCGCTGAAAAAACTCGAAGGTGCCTATGCGCTGGTGGCCCTCACCAATAAGAAACTCATCGGCGCGCGCGACCCCCTGGGCATCCGCCCGCTCATGCTCGGCGAATTGAACGGCTCCTATATCCTGTGCTCGGAAACCTGCGCCCTCGACATCATCGGGGCGCGCTTCGTCCGCGAAATCGAGAACGGCGAAGTGGTGGTCATCACCGAGGATGGCATTGAATCGCTCCGCCCCTTCCCGAGGCAGCCCGCCCGGCCCTGCATTTTCGAATACATCTATTTCTCCCGGCCCGATTCCATCCTGGGCGGCCGCTCGGTCTATGAGGTGCGCAAGCAGATGGGCCGCCAGCTTGCCATCGAAAGCCCGGCCGCGGCGGATGTGGTGGTGCCCATCCCCGACTCGGGCGTACCCGCCGCCCTGGGTTATGCCCACGAGACCGGCATTCCCTTCGAACTCGGCATCATCCGCAACCACTATGTGGGCCGCACCTTCATCGAGCCGACGCAGACCATCCGTTCGCTGGGCGTGAAGCTGAAACACTCCGCCAACAGGCCGGTGGTGGCGGGCAAGCGCGTGGTGCTGATCGACGATTCCGTGGTGCGCGGCACCACCTCGGTCAAGATCGTGCGCATGATGTATGAGGCGGGGGCGTCAGAGGTGCACATGCGCATTTCCTCGCCGCCCATCCGCCACCCTGATTTCTACGGCATCGACACGCCGGAACAGAAGGCGCTGCTCGCCGCCACCCACACGCTGGAGGAGATGCGCGAATATATCGGCGTCACCTCGCTCGCCTTCCTCTCGGTGGACGGCATCTATCGCTCGGTGGGTTATGACCACCGCGATGCCAGCCGCCCGCAATTCACCGACCATTGTTTCACCGGCGATTATCCCACCCGCCTCACCGACCTTTCGGGCGAGGCGGCGCGCCAGCAATTGTCGCTTCTGGCGGAGGCAGGCTGATGGCCGGACGTTTCCATGACAAGCTCGCCGTGGTCACCGGCGCCTCGCGCGGCCTGGGCCGGGCCACCGCCCTGGCGCTGGCGCGCGAAGGTGCCCACGTCATCGCCGTGGCGCGCACCGAAGGCGGCTTGACCGAACTCGACGACGACATCCGGGCGCTCGGCAGCACGGCAACCCTGGTGCCGCTCGACCTCACCGACCATGCCGCCATCGACCGGCTCGGTGCGGTCATCTTCGAACGCTGGAAGAAGCTCGACCTTCTGGTCGGCAATGCCGGCATCCTCGGCAAGCTCACGCCCATCACCCACGCCGACGGGAAAATGTGGGATGACGTCATGGCGATCAACGTGACGGCGAATTTCCGCTTGATCCGCTCGCTCGATCCGCTGCTGCGCCAGAGCCCGGCGGGCCGGGCCGTCTTCGTCTCCTCGGCGGCGGCGCGCAAGTGCCGACCCTATTGGGGGCCCTATTCCGTGTCCAAGGCAGCGCTGGAAGCCCTGGTGAAAACCTGGGCCGGGGAGATCGCCAACGTTTCCAGCGTGCGTGCCAATTGCTTCAACCCCGGTCCGGTGCGCACCAAAATGCGCGCCCAGGCCATGCCCGGCGAAGACCCCCTGGCGCTCCCCACGCCGGAGCAGGTGGCGGAGCAGATGCTCGCCATGTGTGAGGCCGCCTTCACCGACAATGGCGCGGTCTGGCAATATACGGCCGAGGGCCTGAAGCCGGACGTGCCGGGCATCTGACGGCGTTCACCGGCGCTTGGCGCGGTCAAAGGGATTTCTGCCGCCATCTCGTGCCGCCGGAAAAGTCCGGCGCTTACCGACGCTTGTCTCTATCAAAGGGATTTCTTCCGCCGCGCAAGCTGAAGCGGATGGGCACGCCGCCGAGATCAAAGTCCTGGCGCAAGCCGTTCATGAGATAGCGCGTATAGCTTTCCGGCAGTTTGGACAATTGATTGCCGAAGATGGCGAAGGTCGGCGGCCGGGTCGACGCCTGCGTGGCATAGCGGATCTTGATGCGGCGGCCCGAGGGCGCGGGCGGCGGATTGCGCGCGAGAGCCCCCTCCAGCCAGCGGTTCACCTGCGCGGTCGGAACGCGCGCATTCCATTTTTCCACCGTGGCGAAGACCGCCGTCATCAGCTTGTCCAGACCCTTCTCCTGCCGGGCCGAGAGCGTCACCACGGGCACGCCGCGAATTTCCGGCAGCACGTCTTCCAGCTCGCTCGTCACTTCGGCCAGCGTCTTCTGCTTTTCCGCCACCGCGTCCCACTTGGACAGCGCCAGCACCACGGCCCGGCCCTCGCGCGCCACCAGATCAGCCAGCGCCAGATCCTGGCGCTCGATCTTCATGGAGGCATCGATGAGCACGATGACGCAATCGGCAAAGCGGATGGCGCGCAGGGCATCCGACACGGCAAGCTTCTCGATCTTGCCGGTGACGCGCGATTTGCGCCGGATGCCCGCCGTATCCCAGAGCTTGATGGCCCGGCCCTGCCAGGACCAGTCGGTGGCGATGGCATCACGCGTGATGCCCGCCTCCGGCCCGGTCAGCATGCGCTCCTGGCCCAGCAGCGTGTTGACCAGCGTGGACTTGCCCGCATTGGGCTGACCGATGATGGCAAGGCGCAACGGCCGCCTGGCATAGGCCTCATCGTCCTCCTCGCCTTCGCCCGCAGCTTGCCCGGTGTCTGCTTCCTCGTCCTCGGCCAGCGGCGCAATCACGTCATAGAGCTGGTCCAGCCCCTCGCCATGTTCGGCGGAGATGGCCAGCGGCGCCCCGAAACCCAGGCGGAAGGCATCGGCCAGTCCCGCCTCCGCCGCCCGGCCCTCGGCCTTGTTGGCAACGAGCGCCACGAGCTTGCCCATGCGCCGGATGCGGGCGGCGAATTGTTCATCGATGGGCGTCACCCCGGCGCGGGCATCGATGACGAAAAACACCAGATCGGCCTCGGCCACCGCCGCTTCCGCCTGCTGGCTCATGCGCGCTTCCAGGCTGCCGCGCCTGGCATCATCCAGACCCGCCGTGTCGAACACCCGGAAGGTGAGATCGCCGATGCGGCCCTCGCCCTCGCGCCGGTCACGGGTCACGCCGGGCTGGTCGTCCACCAGCGCGATCTTGCGACCCACCAGACGGTTGAACAGCGTCGACTTGCCGACATTGGGCCGGCCGAGAATGGCAACGGTCGGTTTCATGCTATTGCGCCGCGCCCGGCGCTTCCTGATCCACCGGCGGCAGGCAGTTCACGTCATCGGGCACGCACTCACCCGTGGCTGGCTTGTCGCCCGTCACGGCGGGGTCACGCCGCGTCTGTTGCTCCGGCGGCAAGACGTCCTCGCGCGTGCCGGGCAGCACGGTGTCATCCACCTGGCCGGTCATGCGCTTGAGGGAGGTGCAGCCGGACAGCACCAGCCCCAGGCACAGCAGCACCGCCCAACGCGCCCGCATGGTCATGTCAGCCTCACTTCTTCGGCAGCAGCGGCGTCAGCAACTGCATCATCATCTGCGCCCGCTGGCGCATGGCCGGCGGCGTGGCCGGATCATTGTAAAGAGCCGTCATGTAGCGGTCGGCCATGGCGTAGTCGGCCGTGCGCCAGGCCGACAGGCCGAAGATTTCGCGGGCCGCATGCCGCCACACCTGATCATCCTTGTCATAGGGGCCAAGGCGGGTGAGCAACTCATCGGGTTTCAGCGTGTCGGTCAGCAGATAACCGGCGCGGATGCGCGCCATGTCGATGAAGGCCGGATCATGCGCCCCATTAGCGGCGAAGGCGTCATAGGCCGCAACCGCCTCGTCGCGCTTGCCCTGCTGGGCGAGGCCGCCGGCCTTGCGCAATTCCGCCAACTGGGCAAAGCCGCCATGATTGATGGCAGCCAGCGCCGAAGCGGCATCATCATACTTGCCGTCGGCGGCCTTCTTCACGGCGTCGGCATAGACCACGGCGGCGCTTTCGGCCTGCTTCTGCTGGTAATACTGCCAGCCCTTGACGCCGCCCACGCCCGCCACGATGGCAAAGGCCATGGCCATCAGCAAATTGCCGTATCTGTCCCAGATTTTCTTGTATTGATCCTGGCGGACTTCCTCATCCACCTCGCGGAACAGGGATTCGTCGCTCTCGCTCACCGTGCGGCACTCCTCATGCGATGGCCGAAGGGCCTGGAGCGGAAGGCGCCTTGAATGCCTCAAAGCCACCGCTCTAACTTATTGATGGCGAGCAACTTATCTGACTTTTGTTGGTTCCGCCAAAAGTCAGGTTGCTCTAGAGCAGCGGGGGGGCCAAATCAAGGCATTTCACCGGCCAAACCGCCGGACAGCGCCTGCCTGCGCACGTTCCTTCAGCGCTTCTCGCCGTAGGAGGATATGGCCAGCAGACTCCTGTGGCCCTGATAAACAACAAAACCGCCCATCACCAGAGCGGCCGCCGCAACACCCATGACAAACCCGGAAAACTCAACCGACATGACGCACCTCACAGACGAATCACGTCATCCCGGAATGGCACAACCGGCAAGATGCCCGTGAAGTTATCCACAGGCCGTCAACAGTTATTCGACGACGAAACTGGCCAGCATGCCGGAATCGACCCGCTCGGCCACCAGGCTCTGGATGACCCAGACGCCGGGGTTGTCGGCGGTGAAGGCCAGTCCCACCGTGGCTTTGGCCGGAACCACCGCCGTGTCGCGCCAGGGCGTATCGGCGACCGGCTGTCCGCCCTGCGCCACCAGCCGCCAGACATGGCCGTGGATGTGCAGGGGCTGGGCAAAGCTGGTGCGGTTGTCGATGGTGAGGACCAGTGGTTCACCGCGCTTGGCGGTGAACAGAGGCGGCCCGCCCGTGCCCGCCACACCGTTCATGGCCCAGGCCAGCCCGCGCTCCAGCAGCGCCCGGGTGTCCAACTCTTCCTCGCCGACACGGGCCGATTTCAGGCCGCCCTTGGCCCCGCCCTCCAGCGTCAGGGTGATGGCCCGGGCGGTGGCGGGGTCGAAGGCCGGAGCAATGGGGTTTTGCGGCAGAGTGAAGAGCGGCGGCGGCGGAATGGCGGGAACCTCGCCCGCGGGTTCGAGATAGCCCAGCTCCACCACATCCTCGAGCAGGTCGAGGGCAAACGTGACAACGCCGGCACCCGGTTGCAGCAGCACATCGGCCCGTTGCCCCGGCGCCAGCAGCAGCGGCTGGGTGCCCAGGGGCTGCGCCGCCGCCAGGGGCTGGCCATCATGGGCCACCACCGCCACCTCGCCCCCCTTGAACATGAGGCCCATGCTGCGGACATTGGCGGCATTGAGAAAGCGCAGGCGCAGCGGCCGGTCGCGCGCGACCTTGATCTTCGGCTTCAAGGCGCCATTGAGCGTGAACCAGTTGCCCATGCGCCCTTCGCCCACCGCCATGGCGAGATCGCCGAAGCCGCCCTGGATCTTGCCCGCGTCATCCACCAGCCAGTCGTCCACCACCAGCGCCACGTCCTGGGCATCGGGCGGTGCGGCCTCCTCCACCACCAGCAGGCCGTAGAGCCCCATGTCGCGCTGGCGCGACGCATTGGTCAAAGGGCCAAACCAGAAGGTGCCCGCATCGGGCGGGGTGAACACGCAGTCCACCGCCGCCTGCTCGCCCGGCTCCACCTTCACCGTCATCTGGTCGGCAGGACCGCGCACCCCGAACCAGTGAAACCAGATGTCTTCCTCGAGATAGTTGATGAGGCGCACCTTGAAGGGCTGGCCCTGGCGTGCCCGCAGGATCGTGGCGGGTTCGGCCTTGTTCCAACTCCAGATGTCGGTGGCGGGCTGGTCGGTGCCCAGCAGCGCCAGGCTGGCGGGCTCGGCCCGCAGCACCAGAAAGCCGTCCGGGGCCTCTTCGGCAAAGACCAGCCTGGGCTTCAGGATCACAACAGCCGCAGCCAAGAAAACGTCGCGCCGGTTCATCGTCATGGGTCCATCCACAAAGCGCCCGCTGCCCGCCAATGCCAGCGCACTATGGCAAATCAGTGATGCCCTGTCAGTCCTTGACCTCATAGGTGTGGCGCGGCTCGGGGAAATTGCGCGCCTTCACCTCGTCGGCATAGCTGGCGATGGCCCTTTCGATGGCCTTGCCGACCTCGCCGAACTCCCTCACGAACTTGGGCACGCGCGGCGAAAGGCCCAGCATGTCCTCCATCACCAGGATTTGCCCGTCGCAGGCCGAAGACGCGCCAATGCCGATCGTCGGAATGGCCACCTCCCGGGTGATCTTTGCGGCCAGCGGCTCGGCCAGCGCCTCCAGCACCACGGCAAAGGCCCCGGCTTCGGCCACCACGCGGGCGTCCTCCTCGATCGCCGCCCACTGGTCGCGGGTGCGGCCCTGCGTCTTGAAGCCGCCCAGCACGTTGATGGATTGCGGCGTGAGGCCGACATGGGCCATGACCGGAATGCCGCGCTCCGACAGGAAGCGGATGGTTTCGGCCATGCGCCGCCCCCCCTCCAGCTTGATCGCCCCGCACTCGGTTTCCTTGACCACGCGGGCCGCATTGCGGAAGGCCTGGGCCGGGCTTTCTTCGTAGGAGCCGAAGGGCATGTCCACCACGATGAGGGCGCGCCTGGCCCCGCGCATCACGGCGCGGCCATGCATGATCATCAGGTCGAGCGGCACCGGCAGGGTCGATTCAAAGCCATGCATGACCATGCCGAGGGAATCGCCCACCAGCAGGAAGTCGACATATTTATCGGCAATGGCCGCCGTATGCGCATGATAGGCGGTGAGCGAGACGATGGCCTCGCCGCCCTTGCGCGCGGTGATCTCCGGCGCGGTGATCCGTTTGATGGTGTTCTGAACCGACATGTCAGCCCCCGAAAAATGGCACAGGCACGCCAATGAGCGCCTGGTGAAAATGCAGCATCAAGCCATAAAGGCCAAGCCCCACCAATAGACCAAAGCCATTGTGCCCGAAGCTGAGGGGCGCGGAAAAGCCTTCGCTGCGCCGCGCCAGCCCGGCATGGACTGCGGCATAAAGCCCAAGACCGCCGAAGAGGATGAGGCTCGCGGCATCACCATTGGCGAGCAGATGGCCCGTGGCCCAGATCATGACCGCCAGCGCCATGGGAGAGCGCAGGCCCTGCCGCCACGACCCGCCAGCCAGGAACTGGCCAAACAGCAGAAAGGCCAGCAGCATGAACAGCAGATTGGCATGGGCGCCCCAGGCCGGCGGATCATAGACCGGAATGAAGGGTGCGGCCCGCCAGCCCAGCACGATCAACCCCAGCGCCGCCGTGGCGATGAGGCCATAGGTGAGACCGAAGGTGCGCCGTCCGAACCGCTGGCGCAGGCGCTCCCTCAGCCCGCCGTGGGCGGGGATAAGATGGAGCAGCGAAAAGCCGAGCACGGCAAGCGCGAGAAGCCCCATCACAGCACCGGCACATGCAGGATGTAGGGATGGAACAGGAACAGCATGATCAGATAGCCGACGATACCGATGCCCACGGCGATGCCGTCCGCCGCCCAGCGCGGCTGATAGGATGGCTTCTTGCCCCGCGCCGTGGAAACCACGATGTCCACCACCGCCACCGCCAGCACCGCCACGAAGATCATGACCTGCACCCGTTCGCCGTTTGACAGCAGATGCCCGACGGCCCAGAGCGCGACACCGATGGACATGGGGTTTTGCAGCCACAGTCGGATATGACTGTCGCCATAGGACGCGCCCAAGGCCAGAAAACCGAGGAAGACGAGGGTCAGCGTGGCATGGGTCATGCCCGGCGGCGGTGTGTAGAAATCCGGTCCCGGCGGGTTGGCCGCCGAATCGGCATAGGCCCAAGCCATGAGAATCACCCCTGCCATGACGGTCAGTGCATAGGCCCCGCGGAAACCGTTCCCGCCCCACTGCAACCGGAGGCGGTCGCGCGCCACGGGAAACAGGCTGGAGACGAAATGTGGCAGAACAAACAGCAGGATACCGGCAATGAGCGCTTGCATTTTACCCTCCGCGGCTGCTCAATATAGCTGACGGCGGAAGGTGGCGAAACAGCCCGTGAGGGCTGGAACAGCGTCACGCCTGCGTGATAGACTTTGGCAGACATCTACGGCCGGGCATCCGGCAACTGGGGGAATAAAATGAAACCCACACTCATTCTGGTCGGCGCGGACAAGGGTGGCGTCGGCAAGACCACGATCTCGCGCTCCGTGCTCGACTACTTCGCCCGGAAGAACATTCTGACCCGCGCCTTCGACACGGAAAACCCCCGGGGCTCACTGCGCCGCTTCTATCCCGGCCAGACCGAGGTCATCGACCTGGGCAACGTCGCCCACCAGATGAAGGTGCTGGACACCATGGAAACCGCCAATGTGCCGGTGACAGTGGTGGACCTCAAGGCCGGCAACCTGTCCTATGCGCTCGACATCTTCGAGCGCATCGGCGTTCTCGAAGCCGCCCGCAACGGCGATTTCAACCTCGGCCTGTTTCATGTCGTGGGTCCGTCCATCGCCTCCCTCGACGAGATCGGCGAGATCGCCCGCTATCTCAACGGCATCCAGTATGTGCTGACCCGCAACTTCATCAACGAGACCAACTTTTTTGAATGGGACGAAGCCACCCACAAGAAGTACTTCGCCCAGATTCCCAAGGCCCACGAGATCAACATCCCCAAGCTCAACGAGATGGCCTATGAGCAGGTGGACGTGGCCGGCGTCACCTTCAAGGATTTCATCGACAACAAGGCGGCGGACGGCACGCCGGGCAAATTCTCCTTTGTGCTGCGCGGCTATGTGCGCAAGTGGTGCGACGAGATCGATGACGAATATGCCCGCGTCGCCCTGATCCAGGAGCTTCTCTCCGGCGGGCGCAGCGCCACCGCCCGGACCTGAGGCCTGGGCGGCCGCAATGCCGTGACCCGACCTGCGGTTTACATCATCTGCTCCGACCAGCACCGCAACGGCAAGACGCTGTTGGCACGGGTGCTGGTCGACTATCTTCTGCTCGAAGACCGCGACCCCTTCGCCATCGACGCCGATGCCCAGAAGGCACCCCTGCGCGGCTTCTTTCCGGGGCGCACCGCACTGGTCGACCTTGAAGCCATCACCGGCCAGATGAAGGCCTTCGACACCATTCTCGCCTCCCCCGGCCGCGATTACGTCATCGACCTGCCCGCCCTTCAGACCGAGCGCTTCTTTGCCGTTGCCGATGATCTCAACGCCCTTGCCGCCATGCATGAGGCGGGCTTCCGCATCGTCGTGTTCTTCGTGGTCGACAAGCGTCAGGCATCGGCCCTCATCGCCGAAGCCATGACCCGGCGCGCGGGCATCGATCTTTCCGTGCCGGTGGTCAACAAATACGTGGGCTCAAGCTGGGGCGACCGGGGCTATGCCCTCATCCTGCCGGAGTTGAATCAGTCCACCATTGCCGCCATCGCCAACAAGCGCGTCTCCCTGCGCGCCGTGGCCGAAGGCGACTCCGAGGGCCTGACCGAGCCGCAGCAACGGGAGGTCATCGCCTTCCTCAGCGCCGTCATGCGCGATCTCTCCGACGTCGACCCCATCGTCAGCCTGAATGAGTTGAAGCGTTAAAGCAGAAGGCGCCCTGATTGCATCAGGCCAGAACCGCTCTCGCTTGACGGGCCGCGGGCCTGCGCGCTCAGCTTTCGTTCGCTCAGCCAGAATTCCAGATGTTCCGGCTTGGGCAGGCGACCGGCGGAAACCACCTTGCCGTCGATCACCAGTCCGGGCCGGTCGAGCACGCCATAGGCGGCAATGGCGGCAAAGTCGGTGATGGTTTCCAGCGCGATCTCCACACCAAGCCGCGCCGCCTCGGCGCGCACCATGCGCTCCAGATGATCGGCTTCCAATTCGCCGCAGATGGCGCAGGAGCCGAGGATTTTCACCTGCTTGACGGGCAAGTGCGTTACTCCCACTCGATGGTCAATGGGTTTGAGTGCACATTGTAAATATTGAGCTTTCCGCCCACGCTCCAAGGTCATACCAACTGCGATACCAACAGGGTAAATGCGCCGGATTCTCGAATCTTACATGGCGGTCTTTCCCGCCATGAGCTGAGCACCCATCATAAACGAGGTCTGCGAAATGCAGCCAAAGGAGTCTGAGCTTCCGGGGAAGGTGCCTCCCCTCGCCCGCCTCGCTGGACCATAGCCGAGAGTGATGAGGATTACGTTTTAGTTGTAGCCATCGACCGCCAGGCCGCTCAGTCGATACCGAGCTTGTTGAAGAATATCTTGTTCCGCATTTCCGCATCGCGGAGCAGCTTGGTCCAGCTAATCACCTCCATATAGAGGCTGATATTGCCGAACCAGCTGAACCATCCGAGCCCATCGGGCATCGGGGTAAAATTCTTCTCTTTCTGAAGCCAGTCTTTGACCTTCTGGGTTAGATCGCAGACGACGTATCCGTAGAACGGCGTCGTGTCGTTCACAAGAATATCGCGGCCGGCTGGGGTCTTGAACTTGCCTTCCCGGATTTGATTGACGTAGCGGATGATCTGCTGAATCGGGTCTTCCTTGGAAGACGGGTTGGCGAAATCGTCCCGTTGAGGCTTCTTGAACTCAAAAATCGTTATGGGATTGCTGGCTTCATTATCGCCGCGATAAGCCACGCGACGATTATAGACGGTTATGTCCGTGCGATCTCCCGACGACTTTAAGGGCTTGTCGGACGACATGTAGGACGTGAAATTCAGCCGCTCGTCCAAAATCCAGAGATTGTGCGCGTCGTAGTTCAGTTCCTCGGAATCCTTCTTGCGGGGCATGATGATGTCATGCACTTCGCCTTCGGATTTGTGCTTTCCATCGGCTTTGACTTCCAGCGACTTCGAGAACAACTCTAAGACGCACTTGCGCATGGAGACGTAGTGAATCAGGTCATTCTTGCTGTTATCCGAAATCTTCTCAATCAACTGCGCGATTTTTTCACCAAGCTCATCCGGGTTTTCCGAGTTCAGAAGCGCCGTGACCTGCGTTCGTGTCGCTATTTCCTGCTCGTATTTTTTCTTTTGGAGATGAAGTTCGATGTCCTGATTTGACGGCCGCATGGGCAGGGCGCTGAAATCGACCTCTTTTGCAAGGATGCGATGCCAGGGTGCGTCATTGGTCACATACTCGGCGATGCGAACTTCCTTGCGCTTCTTCCGCTCGGCGATCTCCGCGCCCACCGCCGACTGCGCGATCTCGGCGGCTTTCTGCTCGATGTCGTTCTGGGATATGCCGTTTAACAGGTCCGTGTCGGTCTGAAACCGAAACTCACCTCGTTCGAGGGATACGTTGTCGTTCAGATAGTCGCCGAACACATAGGCTTTGATGACGAAGTTACGCCCCTTGGCCAAATCCTGATCCGGCCCCGGCTCGAAGAATTCTTCCCCAAATTCGGGAATGTATGTCTGAAGCGGATTGTCCGTCACCTCTCGCCGATGCGCAACAAGGCTGACCTTGCTCTTTGCCGTTCGCGGCGCGAAGAATTTGAACACGCGGACCTGAAAGGATTTTTCATCCTCGTTCGCCGACAACGAGAACATCCCCTCATCCACCCTCATTTCGACGATCTGGCTGCTCTCTTTGTCCAAATAGTCATTGAGGGAGACGGCATCGGATGGATTCTTGGCCTCCCGGATCACCACGCGCGGACAGGGGCGGTCCTGGTCCACGAAATAAGGAAGCAACCGTTCCACCACGACACGGCTGATGGTTTCGAGCTTCTTGTCGGGAAACCTGACCGACTTGATGCCGGAAATCTCGATGGTTGCGCCGCTCGCCTGCGCCTGAGACGGACCTTCCTTTTCATCGACGATGATGTCTTTGTCCAAGCCCATCCTGAAAGAACGGTCGCGGAAGGCGTCACCGTCGGCAAAGGTACTGGATACTTTCACCCGGTCAAAATATTTCAGGCAGGTGAAGCGGCCAAATCCCTTGCCGCCATCCGCGATTTTCTGCTCGGTGTAGAGGGTGTCGAAGGCGTCACGGTTGGTCTTCGTGAAACCTATGCCGTTGTCCTTGACCCTGAAACCGTCAACGTCCTCAAGGCGGTCGATTATGTCGGCCTGACCGTTTCGGAGAACTTCGATTTCGACCAAGCCGTTCTGTATGGCCGTTGCGTCGATGGCCTGAATCGCATTCACGACCAACTCGACCAGCGGCGTGTATATATTGGTGCCGGAACGGATGTTCTCGACCAACCGCTTGACGTTGACATTGCTCATGCCAAACCTCCCAGCGGAGGCGACGCGCTGTGCTTTACAAGTCTGGCACTCTTCGGATCGTAGACATATCCGGTGATCGTGCCGTCCTTGATCTTCTCCACCGCGTCGTCGATCACGAACAACGGCACAAGAAACCACTCGCGCGGGATGACTGGGTTGCCGAACCTGTCCTTGATCTCGATGTCGAGCCGGGCCGGGTCGAAGATACGATGGATCAGGTTTTCGAGCTTAATGCGGCTGATGTTGAACAGCTTGTAGGTTGCCACGATCTCCACGTCCGCCAACAGGAAGGTCGAATCCAGCTTGGCGTTGGCAATACGCTTGGCGACATCGCTGCCGGTGACGCCGATCTTGTGAACGAGGTCGCGGTTGGCGGCGACAATGGCATTGTCCGACTGGCTGCGCAGGACATAGATGGTGCCGCTGGCAAGGTCGTCGGTTTCGCTTTCGCTGGCGAACAGCGGTCCGGCGCTAGGTTCAGACACACGACGGCTCACCTCGTCCTTGTAAAGCGCGCGTTGCAAGGAGCGGAGCAACAGGTTGCTCTCAGTGCCGTTGGAATAGATGACACGAAGGCGGGCGTCGCTTTCGCCGTTGGGCGCTTTGAAGGGTTCGCCGACTTCGGCGACATAGGCGACCTGACCGCCAAGGATGAAAAACTCCCCCGCCCTGATGTCGGTTTTCAGGAAGCCCGCATCCTTGCGGATCGGCTGGGTGATGCGCATGCCGTTGTCGAGGTCGTTCTGAACGGCCGTGAACAGGGGCTTGAAGCGCTCGAAATCCTCGCACCGTTCGCGGTTGGCGATCTCCTCGGCGGCGCGCTTTTCGGCGCTAGTGCGAACATGGCGAAGCTCGGTGATGTCAGACGCGCCCGCCGCACCTTCGAGTTCCGCGAGCAATTCGTCGTCGCCCATCACCTCGACAGGCGCGGCAGCAACGGCCGTTGCGCCCCCGAGCAAACCCTGATGATCAAGCGGCGCGAGAAGGGTGCGGGACTCTTCAAGCCCGCGCAGCCGGTCGAGCCGCACCGCGTAAAGCCGCTCGAAGATGTCGCGCCCTTCGCCGTGCATCGGCGGATGACCGTGGGTTTCGACGAAGCGCTGGATCTCCTCGAACCCGGCGACGATGCGTTCCTCGCGCGCAGACCGGCCGCCTTTCTTCTCCGGGGCAGCGAAGTCGTCGAGTTCGGCGCGCAGTTCGTCAAGGTCGAGGTCACTCATAGCGGCCCTCATCCTTGAAGCGGACGAAAGCGGCTGCGCCCTCGGCCATCCGCTTTTCCCAGGCGTCCGTCGAACTGATCGACGGCAGCCGTCCGCGTTCCTTCTTGAACTTGACAGCGCGCACGGCCAGGTCTTTCGCCTCTTCGGGCGTCAGGCTGGTGCGCTTGGCGGCGATGGCCGCCGCGACCTGTTTCAGGCTCTCCTCGCTCATGGTCTTGGCGAGGATGGCGTAGGCTTCACCGAACGGATTGATGCGGTCGATCAGATCGATGTCGAGTTCGCGCACGTCCATTGCAAACTTGCGCACGCCGTCGATCAGCGCCGTGTTGGCGCTCGGCTCGCGGCCGTCATCGCCAAGCGCGATCTGTTTGGCCTGCTGCGTCAGGTTCAGGGCGGCGATGGCGTGCTGGCGCACGGCCTCCTGATCCTCCTCGTTCAACTCTGGATATTTGTCCTTGATGATCTTGCCCATGCGAACCTGCGTCAGTTCCTCGGGCACAAGCTCCTCATCGAAGAGGCCGCGCTCAATGGCGGTCTTGTCCTGCACGAAGGCGGCGATCACCTCGTTCAAGTCCTCCTGGCATATGCGGGCGGCCTCCTCGCTCGTCGGCTCGGCAAGACCCTTGATCTCGATCTGGAAAACCCCGCGCTCCTCGTGGAAGCCTACATTGCACTTGTCGGGCTGATAGCCGCCCTCACCATAGTCGAAGCCAGGCGTCGCCTCATTGGTCGGGTTCTTGGGCTTGAACTCGAAACGCGGCGCAAGCACCTGCTCCATGAGCAGGCTGGCGGCGATGGCCTTCAACGTGTCATTGACGGCCTCGGTCACGGCGTCCTCGGCGGCGTCGGGTTCAGCGATCAGGTTAGTGAAGCGCGCGCGAGCCTTGCCGGGCGCATCGCGGGTGGCGCGGCCGATGATCTGTACAATCTCGGTGAGGCTGGACCGATACCCGACCGTCAGGGCGTGCTCGCACCAAATCCAATCGAAGCCTTCCTTCGCCATGCCGAGCGCGATGATGATGTCCACATGGTCGCGGTTGTTCTTCTGGCCCGCGTCTTTCAGCGCGGCAGATACGCGGTCGCGCTTATTTGGGTCGTCATCGACAAGATCGGCGATGCGGAGCGTGCGCCCATCCGCCGTTTTGACCAGTTGGAAGCCGGTGGCGGGATCGGTGCCCTGCCACTGGCCCAACGCCTCAAGGATATGCTCCACCTCCCTGATCTTGTCTTTCGTGCTCTCGCGCGAATTGACGCTCGGGATATGGATGATGGTCTTCTCGGCAGGGTCGAGGACATTGACGATGTCGTCGGCATAAGAGCCGGAATAGAAGAAATAGCCGATGTCGAGCTGCTTCAGATATTCGTAGCCGTTGAGCTGCTCATAATAGGTGTAGGTGATGGAATCGAACTTTGTTTCGTCCTGCGGCGCAAGCACGGCTTCGGCATCGCCCCGGAAATAGGAGCCAGTCATCGCCACGATATGCACCTTGTCGCGCGCGATGAAGTCGCCGAGGTGCAGGCCGAGCTTGTTGTCGGGATTGGCCGAAACGTGGTGGAACTCGTCCACCGCGATCAGCCGGTTATCGAACGCCTCCACGCCGAACCTGTCCACGGCGAAGCGAAAGGTGGCGTGGGTGCAGACCAGCACCTGTTCGTCGCTCTCAAGGAACGCGCCGACCGAATTGACCTTACCGCCGTTGTCGGAGCCGGGCGCGTCACACAGGTTCCATTTCGGCTCCACGCGCCAGTCGGCCCAAAAGCCGAACCGGCTCAACGGCTCGTCATGGAAGCTCGCGCCGATACTCTTTTCCGGCACGACGATGATGGCCTGCTTCAGCCCCTGGTTGGCGAGCTTGTCGAGCGCGATGAACATGAGCGCGCGGCTCTTGCCGGACGCGGGCGGTGACTTGATGATGAGGTATTGCTCGCCTCGCTTCTCGTAGGCGCGTTCCTGCATCGGCCTCATGCCAAGGGTATTGGCCTTGGTCGAAGCACCATTCCGGGCATAGGAGACGGATACGGAGGGGACCGAACCCTTATTGGCGATATTGGTCATTCTGAATCATCCTTCGCCAATTCGCGCTCGATCTCCTCGATGCTCGGCAGGCTGGTTTGCAATTCGGGAGGCAGGGATTGGGCCAGCTTGTATTCGGCGATGCCCATCGGCTGCGATTTATCGCTCAGCGCATATTCGGCCACCACCTCGTTCTTGCTCTTGCACAGCAGCAGGCCGATGGTCGGATTGTCATGCTCGGCTTTCACCTGCCGATCCACCGCCGTCAGGTAGAAGCCCAACTGCCCCAGATGCTCCGGCTTGAATTTCCCGGCTTTGAGTTCGATCACCACATAGCAGCGCAATTTGAGGTGGTAAAATAGCAGGTCGATGAAGAAGTCATCGTCCCCCACTTCCAGCAACACTTGCCGCCCGACGAAGGCGAAGCCCGCGCCGAGTTCCAGAAGAAATTCGGTGACATGCCGCATCAGCGCATGTTCGATGTCGCGCTCCTGGGCCTCGTCCGTCAGGCCGAGAAAATCGAATCGGTATGGGTCTTTCAGGGATTCGCGCGCCAGATCGGATTGCGGCTTGGGCAGTAGGGCGTCAAAGTTCGTCACCGCCTTGCCGTATCGTTCCAGCAGGCGAGTTTCGATATGAATGTTCATGACATTGCGCGACCAGCCGTTGGTGATGGCGCTTTGCGCGTAGGCCAACCGCTGTTCGGGGTCTTTCAGTTTGGTCAGGAGCACCAGATTATGGCCCCAAGGCAATTGTCCAACAGCCTGTTGGACAATTGCCTCATCCGGCCATGCCTCGGCAAAGGCGCGCATATACATAAGGTTAGCGCGCGAAAACCCCTTCATGTCCGGGAAGGCTGCGCGCAGGTCCGTCGCCAGCCGCTCGATGACCTTCGCGCCCCAGCCCTGTTTGGCCTGCCGGGTCAGAATGTCCCGACCGATCTGCCAGTAGAGCAACACCAGTTCGCGGTTCACCGCCAGCGTAGCGCGTTGTTGCGCGGTGTGGATGCGGCCTTTCAACTCGGCCAGCCAGTCGGCATAACCGGCGGGCGGCGGGGTCAGATGCGTGGGGCGGCCTGTCATGACACCCGTCCCTTCGCCGTCCGGCCTGCGCGCTTGGGCGCGGCCGATGCGGTCATTTTGGTGTAGAGGTCGAACAGCTTTTCCAGCCGCTCGGTGTCATTGCGGAAGCGGCGGCCGATATAGATGCGCTCCAACACCTCGTCGTTACGCTCATGGGCTGCGCGCAGGTCGGCTGGCATTTTGCTTTCGCCGTCTTTCACTTCGTAAAGGTCGGCGATGGTCGCAGGGAAATGTGCCTCGCGAGCCAAGAGGATGTCCTCGGCGCAGCGGGTCAGGTCGGCCTTCATCTTGTCGGTCAGGGTCGGCACCGGGAAGGTGTTCCAGCCGAGAGTGTTAGAATAGGAGAAGTCAGTTCGCATCCGCACACAAACGGTCCCGATCCAGACCCAATGCAGGCGCGATGCGATCAACGCCATCGACCAGATAGGCGCATCGTAAAGCGCAAAGCATTTGTTGGAAATCACACTTTCATGGTCAAGCAGATCAATAGGTAGATAATCCCTGTTTTCCGAAGACACGACAGGCACAGCAAGCAACTGGCGCTCGGCGTGGTTCATCTCACGAAACTGGTGCGGTCGATTGACCATCCCGTTGGACACCGCATCGCTCGATAAGGCGCGCTTCTCGGCTCCGAACCTAATTCTCGCGCCAATATCTCGAACTTCAAGCACGTCGTCATCAGGCTCATTCTCGAACCAAAAGCAATAACGATGCTTGGCGTTGATGACTTCGGTCGATCCATAGAATTTTCGGATGAAAGACGGCGAAAGACCAGCATCCACATATTCATTCTTCGACAGCCTATCGAAGATCAGGTGCTCCGATAGGCCATAGTAATTTCCCTTCACCATGCCTTTCACGGCTGAGATGGGTCGAGAGACGGAGGAAACCCAATAGTTTTCCTGCGGCAAGAGATAGGCGTTGATATTCTGCGCACTAATCTTGATGTCGCCATCGAAGATAATGGGGACGGAAACGTCGAAGCCAGCGCCAATCACAACGACGGTTACGCCCGCGTCGTGCTTTGCAAGATTGCTCCATTTGAACGACCTGACGGCAAACGCAAATTGCAGGCCGTCGTCGAACAGCGGCTTCCAAAAGTTCGAGACATGCTGCCCCTGAGCAACGCTGTTCGTCGCAACGAATGCAAACTTGGCGTCCGTGATCTTGGCGTACTGATGCCCTTTAAAGAACCATCCGCAGACATAGTCGAGAAGGCCCCACTTTTCGACCTTTCCATCTAGGAGATTCTTGAGATCGTCCTTCTGTTCATCTGATTTTCGCGCGTTCCCTTTGTAAGGGGGATTTCCACAGACATATATCTCCCCGCCTTCATTCTCGAAGTCGATTTGGGCCTGATCGAGGGGAGTGCTCAGGAGGTCATCGGCATAAAGCTTCGCGCCTGTCCCCGATGGAGGGCATACGCTAAGCCAATCCATGCGAAGGGCATTGCCACAGGTGATCCAGTTCTCTTTCGACAGCGGCAGAAACTCATTCAAGGCGAGCTGCTTGCCGCGATAGAGCACATCGCATTGAAACTCGGCGATGATAAGCGCAAGGCGCGCAATCTCGGCCGGGAAATCGCGAAGCTCGATGCCACGGAAATTGGTGAGCGGAATTTCCGATGACCGATCCGGTTCGCCGCGCCGCTTGTTGATCTCGGCCTCGATGAACCGCATTTCCTTGTAGGCGATGACAAGGAAATTGCCGGAGCCGCAGGCGGGGTCGAAGACCCGGATGCGCGACATGCGCTTGCGGAGATTCAAGAGCGTGCGGGCGTTATCGCCCGCTTCCGCCAGGCGCTCCCGCAGATCGTCGAGGAACAGCGGATTGAGCACTTTCAGGATGTTCGGGACGCTGGTGTAGTGCATCCCGAGCGAGCCGCGCTCCTCGTCATCGGCAACGGCCTGGATCATCGACCCGAAGATGTCGGGGTTGATCTTCGTCCAGTCGAGATTGCCGATATGGAGAAGATAAGAGCGCGCGATACGGCTGAAGCGCGGCACCTCCATGTTGCCGGAAAACAGCCCGCCGTTCACATAGGGAAACTGGTCGGCGCGGATCGCCCAACGGGGAATCCCCGCCGCCTCACGATCCGGCCCCTTGGTGTTCAAGGCGCGGAACAATGTCCCGATCACCTCGTGGGTGTTGGACGAGTCCCGGTCGCTCATCCGCTCGACCGTCTCGGTGAACAGACCGATCTTGCCGAAGATGTCGGTATCCTCGGCGAAGAAGCAGAAGATCAGCCGCGCCATGAAATGGTTCATGTCGTGACGACGCTCGGCGCTGCCCCAATCGGGGTTATCTTTCAGGAGTTCGACATAGAGCCGGTTGAGGCGGCTGGTGGCGCGAATGTCGAACGAGCTTTCGCGCACCTGCTTGACGGTGGTGATGCCCGCGAGCGGTAGGAAGAAGCCGAAATGGTTGGGGAAGTCGGCATAGGCGCAGGCGACCGTTTCGCCAGTCTCCACATCCTCGGCCTCGAAGTCCACACCATCGGTGGCGAGGATGAAGCGCGCCTTCGCCCTGGCAGTGGCCGAGCTGGTTTTCAGCGCAGCGAGGGTCTTCGTCACCTCGCCCGCCTGTGCGACGGCGATATGGATGTTGTTGGTTTGCAGGACGCCGCCCAAGTCGGACTTGTTAGACGCGCCGGAGCGCAGCCGCTTGATCGTGGTTTCCTTGTTCCCGAAGGCTTGCAGGAAGGCGAACGGAAACTCGCCGCCGTCGAACGGCAGCTCGGCAAGCGCCGATATGGCTTCCTCGATCTCTACGGCGTTCATTTGCCCTCTGCACCGGCCTTCATGTCGGCCGTCCGTTCTGTTGCTCCTCGACCTTGCGCTTGATCCAGCTTGCGATTGCCTGCCGCTCGAAGCGCCACGACCCGCCAACCTTGAAACCGGGAATCTCGCCCGCGAGGGCGAGCTTGTAGGCGGTCTTCTCATTGAGCTTGAGAAGTTCCGCCACCTCCCGGATCGTCAGGATTTCGTCGGTCATGTGCCCGCCGTGAGTCGCGATCAGCGAAGCATATAGAGGATCAGAGAAAATTCGAGAAGATAGTGGTTCCCATCCGTCACTATTGCACAATGACGACGCAGCGGAGGTCCAGCATGTCCGCATGATGGCGGGCGGCGCTGCGATATTTGAGGTCTCCGCGCCGCCCGCCATCGGTCACGCCCGATTCTGCGGCGGTTGAGTTCTGCCATGCACGTCTGGTGAACGATCCATCTCGAACGCCTCTTTCCCCTTTTCGGCCCATAGCGCGCGGGCCTGTTCGGCCTGATCGCTTTTGAGCTTGTCGGCGATCCAGATGAGCGCGCCGAGGATGGTAGCGCGGTCGTCGTCAGTCAGGTCCACAACGCCGGATTTGACGACGAGACCGCCGAGTTCGATCAGAAGCCGCGTGCGCGTGCGGCGCTCGACCTGCCATGCCCGCATGTCATGCCGCGCCCGTTGTGCCTGATAGCGATTGCGCGCCGCCCGATTGCGTTGAAGCGCCGCCGCCGTTGCCATCATCAGCGCGCGCAGATCGCCGGGATTTGCTGAGAAACCACGCAGCCCCGCGCTTGGCCCAAGCCTCCCGCCTTCCGGCTTCCTTCGTTTCGGCAATGGCAACCAGCGCGCCCGCCAGTTCGTCGGTGGTCAGCGTATCTGCCCCGGTGGCGATCACCAGTTCGCCAAGCTGTTGAACCTTGCGCGTCTTGAGTTCTCTGGCCTTGTCCTCCAGCGCTTTCAGTTCGGAATCGTAGTCGCGTGGTTTGCGCATGTGTCGCCTCCGTCATCGTTGTTAGTTGCCGATGCGATGAGGATAATTGAGCGCGGCGCAGAATGCTGTAATGTTGCCGGGACAGCGTGAGACGCGGCGGTTCGTCCCGAGAAATTTGTTTCGAGGGCGCGCTTATACGTCGTTCCGACGTGCGCTTGACCGTGCCATTTCCTGATCGCGATGGCGATCTATCATCTTCACGTCAAGGTCATCGGCCGCAAGGCCGGGTCGAGTGCGGTGGCGTCCGCCGCCTACCGCTCGGCCTCGCGGCTGCGCGATGAGCGGCTCGACCGCAGCCATGATTTCTCCGCCAAGCGCGGCGTCGTCCATTCCGAGATCATGCTGCCGGAGGGAGCGCCGGAGCATCTTGGCGACCGCGAACGGCTCTGGAACGAGGTTGAGGCTGGCGAGGTCCGCAAGGACGCCCAGCTTGCCCGCGAGGTTGAATTCGCCCTGCCGCGCGAGCTGACGCAGGCGCAGGGCGTCGAACTCGCCCGCGACTTCGCGCAGGCCGAATTTGTCGATCACGGCATGATCGCCGATGTGAACGTGCATTGGGATATGGGCGAGGACGGAATGCCGAAGCCCCATGCCCATGTCATGCTGACCATGCGCTCGGTGGACGAGAACGGTTTCGGGCAGAAGGTGCGGGACTGGAACCGTGCCGAGATGGTCGAGCGCTGGCGCGAACGCTGGGCCGAGCTTGCCAACGAACGCCTGGCCGAACTCGATATCGACGCCCGCATCGACCATCGCAGCTTTGAGGCGCAGGGCATCCCGCTCGAACCGCAAAGCCAGATCGGCGCGCCCGCACAGCGGATCGAAGGCGAAGGGATCGAGGCCGCCGACCGCGCCGATCTGCATCGCGAGATCGCCCGCAACAACGGCGACAGGATCATCGCTGATCCTTCGATTGCGCTGGATGCGATCACACAGCAGCAATCGACCTTCACGAAGCGCGATATGGCGAAGTTCGCGCACCGGCACAGCGACGGCATCGAGCAGTTCAACGAGGTGATGGGAGCAATGCGGAACGCGCCCGATCTTGTCGAATTGGGTAAGGACGGACGCGGCGAGGATCGTTTCACCACGCGCGACATGATCGAGGCCGAACAGCGCTTGCATCGCTCGGCGCAATTTATGGCCGAGCGCGAACGTCATGCAGTTGGTGATGCGGATCGCGATGCTGCATTGGCCCGTGCCGAACAGCGCGGCCTTGTCCTTTCCGGCGAGCAGGCGGACGCGCTGGCGCATGTCACGGACGGGCGCGATCTTGGTGTTGTCGTCGGCTATGCCGGGACGGGCAAAAGCGCGATGCTCGGCGTTGCGCGCGAGGCATGGGAAGCGGCGGGCTATCAGGTTCGGGGTGCTGCGTTGTCCGGCATTGCTGCTGAGAATCTGGAAGGCGGATCGGGCATCGCGTCGCGCACCATCGCCAGCATGGAACATGGCTGGGGACAGGGCCGCGACATGCTCTCGAGCCGCGACGTGTTGGTCATCGACGAGGCGGGCATGGTCGGCACGCAGCAGTTGGAGCGGGTACTGTCCCATGCCGCCGAGGCCGGCGCGAAAGTCGTTTTGGTCGGCGATCCGCAGCAGTTGCAAGCAATAGAGGCGGGTGCGGCGTTCCGTTCGATCCATGAGCGCCACGGCGGCACGGAAATCGGCGAGGTGCGCCGCCAGCGCGAGGACTGGCAGCGGGACGCCACGTGCGATCTGGCGACCGGCAAGACCGGCCATGCGATCCATGCTTATGACCGCCACGGTATGGTGCATGTCGCCGAGACCCGCGAGCAGGCGCGCGGCGAATTGATCCAGCGCTGGGACCGCGAACGGCGGGCCAGTCCCGACGCCAGCCGCATCATCCTCACCCACACCAATGACGAGGTGCGCGCCTTGAACGAAGCGGCGCGCGACAGGATGCGGGACGCTGGCGACCTTGACCACGAGGTGCGCGTCACCGTCGAGCGTGGCGCGCGGACCTTCGCCGCCGGAGATCGCATCATCTTCCTGCAAAACGAGCGCGGGCTTGGCGTGAAGAACGGCACGCTCGGCACGATTCAGGAGGTCAGCGCACAGAGCATGACCGTGCGCACCGACGATGGCCGCTCCGTCGCCTTCGACCTGAAGGACTACAACAGGATCGACCATGGCTATGCCGCGACGATCCACAAGGCGCAGGGCATGACGGTGGACCGCACCCATGTTCTGGCGACACCCGGCGTGGACGCCCATGGCAGCTATGTTGCGCTGTCGCGCCATCGCGACAGCATGGACCTGCATTATGGTCGTGACGACTTTGCCAATCAGAATCGGCTTGTCCGTACCCTGTCGCGCGATCGGTCGAAGGACATGGCGACCGACTACGAACGGGCCGATCCGGCGCAGCGTTATGCCGAGCGGCGCGGCATCACCTTCCACGAGCGTGTGGTGGAGATCGTCAGGAAGATCGTGCCGGAGAAGGTGCGCGGCATGTTCGAGGGGATGCGCCTGCCTGCCGATGATCGCGATGGCGGACAGAGGCCGGAACGGGATAGCGGCCCGCAAACCGTGCGGCGCGAAGTCGATGCGCCGGAACGGAAGATTGCGATCGACCCGGAAGCGGAGATGCGGCAGGCAAAATCGCGGGCGTTGGTGCGCCATGCCCGCGCCTTCGACGCACTCATGAACACAGGGGACGCGGACGGGAAGATACACGCCACCCCGGAATTGAGGCGAGACCTCAGTGATGCCCGCAAAGCCTTCGAGGAAGTCCGCCCGCATGGCTGGCGCGATGCCGAAGCAGCGTACGTCAAAAGCCCGGAGCTTGTGCGCGAGGCGGCAGGCGGCAAGCTCGGGCGCGCTATTCGCGCCCTCCAGCTCGAAACCGAAATCCGCACCGGCCGGGATCGTGGCCCTGGTGCCGATCCGGGCCAGCGCGCCGACCGTTTCGTGGAACGCTGGAAGAAGCTCGACCAAACGCGCCAGCGCCAATATGAGGCTGGCGACATGTCCGGCTTCAAGGCCACGAAGCGTGAGATGGGCGACATGGCGAACAGCCTGCAACGCGACCCGCAACTGGAATCCATGCTCGCCATCCGAAAGAAGGAACTCGGCATCGGCGGTGACATCGACTCAGGCCGCAGCCTTGGTCGGGCGCTGGCTTTTAGCCACGGACTCGACCTTGGCAGAGGCCGGGGCATCGGCATCTGAACCGTCCGATTTGTAGCCCACAGCCGCCGTTCCCCGCACGCACGCAGTTTGCGTCTTGCGCGCTCGCGGCCGTCTCTCCTGTCTGGTCCAGCAGCGATCAGAAACAGCCAGCAGGAGGCAGAAAAACCATGCGCGAACCCGACCGTATCATCCGTATGAAGACCGTCCAGGCCCGAACCGGACTGTCCCGCTCCACCATCTACCGCAAGGTGGCCGAGGGCACGTTCCCCGCCCGACACAAGATCAGCATCAACGGCACGGGCTGGAAAGAATCCGACATCAACCGATGGGTCGCCGATCCCGCCGGATGGCGCCCCACCAACGACAACGATGCCTCCGGCGGAAAGGCGGTCGGCCATGACGCCGGCTGACACACCCGATCCCTGCAGACATCCTGTGGCAGCCAACGATAACGATGATGCGGGCGCTCCCGCCCCCGAAGTGCTTCGCGAGATCAACGAGGCCGTATTCCAGCTTACCAGCCTAATCGGCTGCCGCATGGCCCGCGAGGGCTTCGCCCACCTCGCCACTGCGAATGACAACGGCAAAGGAGCGGAATGAGGATGATAGAATGGACGGCAGCCGCACGTAGTTCAGAGATCGTCGTCCAGTTCGTCGTCGTGGACATCGGCGGCACGTCGCTTCGCATCGGCGATCAACTCTTTTGCGGATTCGCCCTTCACCCAAGCGTCGAGCATGTCAGCCCAGCACTGAAGCATAATTTTCCGCTCGGTGAAGTAGCGGTTCACGTTGTAGACGGCCGCGATCCGGTTCCGGGGCGCGTGGGCCAAGCTCATCTCGATCCAGCGATCATCAAACTTGGCGCGGTTCAGGCCGGTCGAGAACGTGCGGCGCAGATCGTGAACGCCGAAGCTCTGAAAATCAGGATCATCCTGCCGGATACGCTCTACCACCGTATCGATTACGCGGTTGAGCGTGGCGTTGCTGATGGGCGTGTCGCCATCGTACCGGCCAGGATGCAGATATCGGCTAGCGCCGAACATGGTGCGGAACGCCGTCAGAATGTCGAGCGCCTGATCGCTCAGCGGGACGACATGCGCCTTGCTGGCCTTCATGCGCTCGGCCGGAATCGTCCAGCGCGCGGCGGCGAAATCTATTTCCTTCCATGTGGCGTCGATGAACTCCGACTTACGAACGCCGGTTAGCAGAACAAACTTCACCGCTGAGCGCAGCGTGGGTGCCGCCGCCACATGATCCAACGCCGCCAGGACCGCGCGTACCTCGGACGGCGACAAGGCACGGTCGCGCGGCTCGAAGGTGGCGATGGCGCTGGCGCGGATAGACTCGGCCGGGTTACTCACGTCCAGCCCGCTTCCCTGAGCATGGCGGAATACCAGCAACACGACCTCGCGGACATGCACGGCAACGGCTGGCCCGCGCTTCTCCTTAACCTCGTCGCATAGACGTTTGAGGCGCTGCGGCGTCACCTCTCCCAGCTTGAGTTTCGACAAGTCGCCCGCAATGGCGCGATCATAGACTGATCGGCGCATAGCCAAGGTGCTGTCAGCCAGTTTCTCGGCCCCCGACTTGGGATCGGCTTTGTGCTTGAAGTAGGCTTCCGCCCATCCGCCGAATGTTAGCGCCTCGGCTGACGCGGTGCGCTTCTCCACCTTAGCTTTCGACGGCGACTCGCCCTGCTCGACCTGGCGCCGGGCACGCGCCAGAAGCGTCCTCGCCTCCGCAAGCGACACGTCCATTCCGTATTCCAGCGCGTCCGGCGCTCGTGTCAGCTTGCGCGCCGCCTCGGCGCTATAGCGGCCGATGGTCAAGACCTCCTGCCGACCGTTCACCCGGTACTGATACCGGAACGATATAACCCCAGTCGGCGTGACGGCCGCGTGCATCCCGTCGCGGTCCGTCACCTTGTAGAGCTTGGCCCTTGGCTTCAGATTTTTCAGTTCTTTGTCAGTGAGATCGCCCATAAATCCGCATCCGGTCTGGGGGCAAACGGATACCAACAAGGGAGTTGTTGGTAGCGAAGGCCCGTTTCTCGACCATCCTGCGCCATACCAACGTCGCTACCAACAAAGTGGCCGGGCTGGGGTGACATGCAGCGATACGGGGTGGGAAAAATAATCCTTGTCAGTCAAAGAGTTCGCGCGATTTCTGGCACGGAGTGAGATGGTCTGAAACGACCTTAGATCACTCCCACTCGATGGTGCCGGGGGGTTTCGATGTCACGTCATAGACCACCCTCGACACGCCCTTCACCTCGTTGATGATGCGCGTGGCGGTGCGCCCCAGAAAGCCCATGTCGAAGGGATAGAAATCCGCCGTCATGCCATCGACCGAGGTGACCGCCCGCAGCGCCAGCACCCGGTCATAGGTGCGGCCATCGCCCATCACCCCCACCGTATGCACCGGCAGCAGCACCGAGAAGGCCTGCCAGATCTTGTCATAGAGTCCCGCCTTGCGGATCTCATCGAGATAGATGGCGTCGGCCTTGCGCAGCGTGTCCAGCTTCTCGCGCGTGACCCCGCCCGGCAGACGGATGGCCAGGCCCGGCCCCGGGAAGGGATGGCGCCCGATGAACTGCTCCGGCAGGCCAAGCTCGCGGCCCAGCGCGCGCACCTCGTCCTTGAACAATTCGCGCAAGGGCTCGACCAGCTTCATGTTCATCCGTTCCGGCAGGCCGCCGACATTGTGATGTGACTTGATGGTGACCGAAGGCCCGCCCGAGAAGGACACGCTCTCGATCACGTCGGGATAGAGCGTGCCCTGGGCCAGGAAGTCGGCCCCGCCCAGTTTCTTCGCCTCGCGTTCGAACACCTCGATGAACAGGCGGCCGATGGTCTTGCGCTTCTTCTCCGGGTCTTCCTCACCCTCCAGCGCGGTGATGAATTCATCCGCCGCATCCACCAGCGTGAGCGGCATGTTGTAGTGGTCGCGGAACATCTGCACCACGTCCGCCGCCTCGTTCTGGCGCATCAGCCCGTGGTCCACCAGCACGCAGGTCAGTTGATCGCCGATGGCCTCGTGAATCAAGACCGCCGCCACCGAGGAATCAACGCCGCCGGAAAGCCCGCACAGCACCCGGCCCTTGCCCACCTGCTTGCGGATACGCTCGATTGCCTCCTGTCTGAAGGAGGCCATGGTCCAGTCGCCCTTGCAGCCGGCAATCTTCAGGACGAAGTTGCGAAGCAATTGCGCACCATCCGGCGTGTGCACCACTTCCGGGTGGAACATGGTGGTGTAGATGCGCCGCGCCTCGTCGGTGGCCACCGCGAAGGGTGCGTTTTCCGAGGTCGCCTTCACCGTGATGCCATCGGGCATGCGGGTCACGCGGTCGCCATGGCTCATCCACACGGGATAGCGCCCCCCCACCTCCCATACGCCGTCGAACAGCGCGCTCGCCTCCTTCACCTCCACATCGGCGCGACCGAACTCCGCCGCATGTCCGCCCTCCACCCGCCCGCCCAGTTGCACGGCCGTGGTCTGCTGGCCGTAGCAGATGGAGAGAATGGGAAGCCCCGCGTCAAACACCGCCTGAGGCGCGCGCGGGCTACCCTCGCGCGTCACCGAGTCCGGCCCGCCGGACAGGATGACCGCCCTGGGCCGCAATGCGCGGAAGGCCTTCTCGGCGCTCTGATAGGGAACGATCTCGGAATGGACGCCCATTTCGCGCACCCGGCGCGCAATGAGTTGGGTGACCTGGGAGCCGAAATCGATGATGAGAATGTGATCGTGCTGCATGGCGGGCGCTTAAGCCAAAGGCGCGGAGTCTGCAAGACGTGGGGGAGACTACATGCCCCGCCCCAGCGCCAGATCGGACAAGAGCTTGACATTGAGCGCGATGATCAGCGCCGCGATGACCCACGACAGCGCCGTGAGCCAGCGCGGCGCGGCGAGCGCTCCCATGCGGCCCCGGTTGGCGGTGATGCGCACCAGCGGCACGATGGCAAAGGGCAGTTGGAAGGCCAGCACCACCTGCGACAGGATCAGCAACAGCCCCGCCCCCGACGCGCCATGGCTCATGGTAATCCACACCGAGGGGATGATGGCGGCAATGCGCGTGATGAGCCGTCGAAGCCAGGCCGCCAGCCTGATTTGGGTGAAACCCTCCATGACGATCTGGCCCGCCATGGTGGCCGTGACGGTGGAGTTGAGGCCGCAGGCCAGAAGGGCGATGGCAAAAAGCTTGGGCGCCAGCAGCGACCCCACCAGCGGCGCCAGCATATCATGGGCATGGCCAAGGTCGCCCACATTGGTCCGCCCGCTGGCGTGGAACGTAGCGGCGGCGAGGATCAGGATCGAAGCATTGATGGCAAAGGCAAACAGCAGGGCAGCGGTGGAGTCGAGCGTGGCGAAGGTCAGCGCCTCGCGCTTGTGAATGAGGTCATCGCCGGTCTTGCGCGTGAGCACGATGCCGGAATGGAGATAAAGATTATGCGGCATCACCGTGGCGCCGATGATGCCCAGCGCCAGGTAAAGCAACTGCGGGTTGTGAATGACCTGCACATCCGGCACAAAACCGTGCACCACCGCCGCGAGTTCCGGCTTGGCCAACACCATCTGGATGGTGAAGGACACGAAGATGACGCCGAGCAGCGACACCACGAAGGCCTCCACCCAGCGCATGCCCTGTTTTTGCAGCCACAGCACCAGAAACACGTCGAGCGCCGTGATGAGGATGCCGGGGACCAGCGGCAGGCCGAACAACAGATTGAGCCCGATGGCCGTGCCCACCACTTCGGCAATATCGGTGGCGATGATGGCGATTTCGGCAAGAAGCCACAGGACCATGGCGGCGGGCCGCGACACACCGACCGCGCTGGCCACCGCCAGATCCTGACCCGTGGCGATGGCAAGTCGCGCCGCCAGCGCCTGCAGGATGATGGCCATGATGCTGGACAGCATGACCACGGACAGAAGCGTGTAGCCGAATTGTGCGCCACCGGTAATGGAGGTGGCCCAGTTGCCGGGATCCATGTAGCCCACGGCCACGAGATAGCCCGGCCCGACAAAGGACAGCGCCCGGCGCAAGCGGCCCTGCGAGGGGTCGACATGAATGGTGCCGAAGACGTTTCTCACCAACGCCTCCGCGCCCGGACACGGGAATGCCTAAGTTTAGCCATGGCTAAAGAAGATTAGCACTGGCTAAAAGAATTGCAATCAGCTAATTTATGGTCATGCCCGCCGCCAAGCCTCGCCCCCGCAAACTCGCCTCGGCCAAGCTGCGCTCCGCCGCCTTCCGCCGGGTGCGCGCCGACCACCAGAGCGAGCTGGCGCAGGATTATGTGGAGCTGATCGCCGACCTGATCGACGAACGCGGCGAGGCGCGCGGCACCGATGTGGCGCTGCGCCTTGGCGTGGCCAATGCCACCGTGGTCAAGGCGTTGAAGCGGCTACAGGATCAGGGCCTGGTCAGTCAGGAGCCCTATCGCGCCATTTTCCTCACCGGCGACGGCTGGAAAATGGCCGAGGATGGCCGCCGCCGCCACAGGACCGTCGAACGTTTCCTGCTCGCGCTGGGCGTGTCGGCGGAGACGGCGCGCATCGATTCCGAGGGCATCGAGCACCATGTCAGCCGCGAGACGCTGTCGGCCATGGCCAAATTCCTGACACGAAATTAGATTATGAGGCGCGCAAACGGAGTTCCGCCCATGCGTCTTGCCCTCGTCGTGCTTGCCCTGCTCACCACTCCTGCCCTGGCCGATCCCGCGGGCCTCACCTTCGACACGGGCAAGCTCTGCCAGTGGCAGTTGGACAACAATTCCATGCCGCTGGACGAATGCACCAGGATGGAGGGTGAGGCGCAGGCCACCGTCGCCGACCTTGAGAAAAGCGCCACGGCTGAGCGCAAGACCCAGTGCGAGAAGGAAGCCAGGGACTATTCCGGTGACTCCGGCTTTGCCAGCTACACCGTCTATGCCACCTGCCTGAAGGACGGCCCCGGCAATCTCTGACCGGAATGCGCTTTGCTGGATCAACGCCACCGCTTCAACTTATTGATGGCGAGCAACCCATCTGACTTTTGCTCAGTCCGGCAAAAGTCTGGTTGCTCTATCGCTTGCGCTGCAAGGTTGCGATGAAGAAGCCGTCCGTCCCGTGCCGGACGGGCGTGAGCAGCAGTGTGTCGCTGCGCCCATCGGCCGAGGCCGGCGCCTCCCCACCCAGCGTGACGCGCCATTGCTCCGCATACGGAATGATATTGAAATCCTCATGCGCCGACAGGAAGGCCGCCACCTGATCCGTGTTCTCGGATGGCAGCACCGAGCAAGTGATATAGGTGAGGGTGCCGCCCGGCTTCACCAGCCCCGCCCCCTGCGCCAGCACCGCGCGCTGCGCCTTCTGGCGTTCTTCCAATTGTTTGGGCGACAGCCGCCACTTGGCATCGGGCTTGCGCCGCCACGAACCGGAGCCGGAACAGGGCGCATCCACCACCACGCGGTCGAAGCCGCCCATGGCGGCAAGACGCGATGCATCCTCCGCCGCCACCACGTCCACCACACTCGCCCCGCTGCGCGTCAGCCGCTCGAAGATGGGCCTGAGCCGAAAGCGGTCCGCATCGGTGGCGACAAGCCTGCCCGTGTTGTCCATCAGCGCGGCCAGCGCCAGGGTCTTGCCACCCGCGCCCGCGCAGATGTCGGCCACCGCCTCTCCGGCCTTGGCCCCGCTCATCAGCGCGGCGACCTGCGAACCGGCATCCTGCACCTCGAACCAGCCAAGCCCATGGGCGGGGCCCGCCTCCAAATTGTTTTGTTTCTGCCCCGGCCCGGGTGGGGCGACGGGGAGGGCCAGCGGCGAAACGGGCCCCGCCACTGCCCCGAACCTGGCCAGCGCCGCCAGCGCCTTGTCCCGCGTGGCCTTCAACGTGTTGACGCGGAGATCAATGGGCGCACGGCTGGACAGCGCCGCCCCCTCCGCCCCGGCCCTCTCGCCAAAGGCGCGCACCATCTCCGGCATCAGCCATTCCGGGAAATCACCCGCCACATGCTCCGGCAGATCGGCCCGCATGTCGCGCGCCAGAGCCGCCGCTTCGGCCTCGCTCAAGGCACCCGGCCCATGCGGTTCCGTCACCGCTGCGGCAATGGCCGCCGCCGTCATGCCCCAGTGGTCGCGCAGCACCGCCAGAACCAGCGCGCGCGGCCTGCCATCGCCCATGCGCGCCGCCGCCGACAATTTGTGGCGCAGCGCGTCATAGACCAGCGTGCCGATGGCATGGCGGTCGGCCGACCCGGCGAAGCGGTGCGCCCGGCCCCAATCCTTCAGCGCCTCCGCCGCCGGACGGTGGCGCGTGGTCACCTCGGTCAGAACATCAATGGCGGCCTGGATGCGGCCTGCACGACGCATCGGTGCGACCCTTACCCGCCCTGGCGCTGATAGTTCGGCGCCTCGCGCGTGATCATCACGTCATGCACATGGCTTTCGCGCATGCCCGCCGAGGTGATGCGGATGAACTCCACCTTCTTCTGGAACTCCGGCAGCGAGCCAGCGCCGACATAGCCCATGGCGGCGCGCAACCCGCCGGTGAGCTGGTGCAGCACCGCCGACACCGGCCCCTTGTAGGGCACCTGCCCCTCGATGCCCTCGGGCACCAGTTTCAGATTGTCGTTCACGTCCTGCTGGAAGTAGCGGTCGGCGGAACCGCGCGCCATGGCGCCCACCGAGCCCATGCCGCGATAGGATTTGTAGGAGCGGCCATTGTAGAGATAGACCTCGCCCGGCGTTTCATCCGTGCCCGCCAGCAGCGAGCCGATCATGGCGACGCCTGCCCCCGCGGCCAGCGCCTTGGCGAGATCACCCGACAGCTTGATGCCGCCGTCGGCAATCACCGGGACATCCGACTTCCAGCCCTCCTCGGCGCATTCCATGATGGCCGACAACTGCGGCACCCCCACGCCCGCCACCACCCGCGTGGTGCAGATGGAGCCGGGGCCGATGCCCACCTTCACTGCGTCCGCACCGGCGTCGATGAGGGCGCGCGTCGCCTCCTTCGTCGCCACATTGCCGGCGATGACCTGCACCCGGTTCGACAGCTTCTTGATCCGCGTCACCTGCTCGGCGACATGGATGGAATGGCCATGCGCCGTATCGACCACGATCACATCCACGCCCGCATCCACCAGCAGTTCGGCGCGGTGGAAGCCCTTGTCGCCCGTGCCGGTGGCGGCGGCGGCCAGAAGCCGCTCATGCTCGTCCTTGGAGGCATGGGGATGTTCGGCAGCCTTCTGCATGTCGTTGACCGTGATGAGGCCGGTGCAGAGATTATCCTCGTCCACCACGATGAGCTTTTCGATGCGGTGCTTGTGCAACAGGCGCTGCGCCTCGCTGCGCTCCACCCCCGCCTTCACCGTCACCAGGTTTTTCGTCATCAGGTCGGCCACCTTCATGGCGGGGTCGGTGGCAAAGCGGACGTCGCGGTTGGTGATGATGCCCACCAGCTTGCCCTTCTGGTCCACCACCGGAATGCCGGAGATGCGGTGGCGCTCCTTCAGCGCCATGAGTTCGGCGAGGGTTGCATCCGGGTGAATGGTGATGGGGTTCACCACCATGCCGCTTTCAAAGCGCTTCACCTGACGCACCTGTTCGGCCTGGGCCTCCGGCTCGAGATTTTTGTGAATGACGCCAAGACCGCCCGCCTGCGCCATGGCAATGGCCAGCCGCGTTTCCGTCACCGTATCCATGGCGGCGGAGATGATGGGAATGGCCAGATTGATGGAGCGCGTGAGGCGCGTGGCGGTGGCGACTTCAGCGGGCAGAACCTTCGAGGCGCCGGGCTTCATCAGCACGTCGTCAAAGGTGAGATATTCAGCGATCTTGCGGGATGTCATGGGCCAACCTCGGCGGACAAGCGATTCTGATGGGTTGGCGGCTGCTCTTAACACTGCCCATGCCATGGGGGCAAGCAGCGCTTTGCCTGCCTCTCAGGGGGCCTGGGCCACGAGGGCATTGTCCAGCCCATCGGCCCGCACCTTTGCGGGTCGCGCCAGCAATGGCTCCGAATAGGCGCGGAACGCGGGCCGATCCGGCATGGTGCCGGTCATGAGGCCCCATTGGATATGCGATGCGAGATAAAGATCGGCGGCGCTGAATCGGCTCCCTGCCAGATGGCTCCGGCCCGCCAGCGCCTGCTCCAGCGTTTTCAGCGCCAGGTCATAGCTGCCATAACCCACCATGCCGCGCTTGTCGTCGGGAATGGCAACCCCAAGGGAATGGTTGACCACCGCCTGCTCGATGGGCCCAGCGGTGAAAAACAGCCAGCGATAATAGTCGCCCCGCGCCGGATCACCGGGGGCAGGTGCCAGTCCCGCCGCCGGGAAGGCGTCGGCCAGATAGGTGCAGATGGCCGCCTGCTCCGTGACCACCACGCCATGGTGAACAATGGCCGGCACCTTGCCCATGGGGTTGATGGCCCGATAGGCGGCGCTTTTCATCTCGGCCCCGTAATTCAGGTTTTTCGTCTCATAGGGCGCACCGATCTCTTCCAGCATCCAGCGCACAATGCGCCCGCGCGACATGGGGTTGGTGTAGAACACGAGATCCTGGGCCATGGGCGTCCTCCCCTTCGCTGGCATGGCGACCATAACACGAAAGCGGTGCGGGTCTATTCCTGCCGGATGTCGGCGACCCTGCCGCCCGACATGCGCGCGAGTTCCGCCGCCGTGGTGCGAAACACATGGGCCGCCGAGCCTGCCGCCGCCCACACGGGGTCCAGTTGCAGCAGGTCCTGATCGACCAGGAAATGGGCGGGCGCCTGGTGGCCCACGGGCGCCACTCCGCCGATGGCGAAGCCCGTGACATCGCGCACCCAGCGCGCGTCCGCCTGCTTCACGTCCACGCCCAAAAGTGCCGCCACCTTGGCCCGGTCCACCCGGTTGGGGCCGGAGGCAATGACGATGACCGGCCTGTCCCCGGCGCGGAACACGATGGTCTTGGCGATTTGCGCCACCGTGCAGCCCACGGCGCGCGCCGCATCCTCCGCCGTGCGCGTGCCGTCGGGAAATTCGGTGATGGTGTCGGCGTGGCCCAGCGCCAGCAGGGCTGCCCGCACCCGCTCCACCGATCCCTCAGCCATCCTTGCCGCCCCGAAAACCCATGGCCAGCACGAAGAGTTCCGCCGAGTCGTCACGGCTCGCCATGGGTTTCACATGGCGCACGCTGGCGAAGTCCTTCTTCATCAGTTTCAGCATCTCGCCCTCGGTGCCGCCGCGCAGCACCTTGGCCAGATAGGTGCCGCCGGGCTTCAAAACCTCGCGGGCAAACTCATAGCCCGCCTCGGCCAGTGCCATGATCTGGATGTGGTCGGTCTGGCGGTGGCCGGTGGCATGGGCTGCCATGTCGGAGAGCACGCAATCGGCCTTCTCGCCGCCCAGTGCTGCGATCAGCAGGGCGGGCGCATCATCCTCCAGAAAATCCTTCTTGAAGATGGTGACGGCGGCCAGCGGATCCATGCCATGCATGTCGATGGCAATGACCTTGCCCCGCCCCTCCTCGGCCTTGACGCGCTGGGCCGCCACCTGGCTCCAGCCGCCGGGAGCCGCACCCAGATCGACAATCCTGCCGCCGGGTTTCAGGAACTTGTACTTGTCGTCGATCTCGCTGAGCTTGAAGGCAGCGCGTGAGCGATAGCCCAGCTTGCGTGCCTCGTGCACGTAGGGATCGTTCAACTGGCGCTCCAGCCACTGCTTCTGGGCCACGGTGCGGCCCTTGCCGGTTTTCACCCGCACCTTGAGCTGGCGGCCCGACACCTTGTTGCGATCACCGGGGCGGCTCATGTGCGCTCTCCCAACGTGCCATCGGCCCGCATCAGCTCGGCCAGAATGCCCTCGCGCAGGCCCCGGTCCGCCACCCGTATGCGCGGCACCGGAAAGGCCTCGCGAATTTCCTCCAGAATGGCGCAGCCCGAGAGCACCAGGTCGGCCCGTTCCTGCCCGATGCAGGCATTGCGGCTCCGTTCCTCGTAGGGCATGGCCAGAAGCTCGCCCGTGACCCGCCCCACCGCCGCGCTGTCGAGCCAGCAGCCATCGACCCGCGAGCGGTCATAGCGCCGGAGCCCAAGGGACACCCCGGCAATGGTGGTGACCGTGCCCGATGTGCCAAGCAGGTGGCTGGGCAGGCCATCGCCCCCCGTCGCCCGTTTCACCTCGGCCACGAAGGGGGCCAGCAGGCCGCGGACATGTTCCCGCGTGGCGCTGAGGGCGTCATTGGATGCGCCGCGCCCGCCGCCGATTTTTTCCGCCCCCCTCCCCCCCCCCGCCGGCAGCGAGGTCCAGCGCAGGATGGCGAAGCGCCGTCCCTCCGCCCGCTTCACCCACATGATCTCGGTGGAGCCGCCGCCGATGTCGAAGATCACCGCCGTCTCGGCCTCGTGGTCGATCAGCGGCTCCGCCCCGGCAGCGGCCAGCCTGGCCTCCGTCTCGCGGTCGATGATTTCCAGGGCAAGTCCGGTCTCTGTCTGCACCCGGCTGATGAAGCCAGGACCATTTTCGGCCAGGCGGCAGGCTTCGGTGGCGATCAGCCGCTGCCGCGCCACCCCGTGCCATTTCAGCTTGTTGGCACAGACCCGGAGCGCCTCGATGGTGCGCACCATGGCCGCATCACCGATGCGGCCTGTGTGGCTGATGCCCTCGCCCAGGCGGACGATGCGTGAAAAGGCATCGATGACGGCAAAACCCCTGCCCTTGGGCCGGGCGATGAGCAGGCGGCAATTATTGGTGCCAAGATCGAGCGCGCCATAGACCGGGCCGGCCTCGGCATTGCCGCCGCGCTGCCCCTTGCCCTCCCGCCGGCGGCGAGGCCGGACCGTGTCTGCCCGGTCCTTGCGCCTGCTGCGGGATGTGCCCGCAGGCTGCATCGCGTCCACGTTTGACCTTCCAGGCAGCGCCTCTCGACAGCCAGGGGCCGGAGCGGATCACCACCAAACCATTGCGTTGGCGCCACTGTAACAGGTCGCCCGAGGAGGTAAAGCCTGCCGGTTAAAAAACCTGAAGTTGAGTGAGGGGATTAACCCGGTGTTGAGAGGTTGGGCATTAACCATGGCCAGTTGGGGGTGACGGCTCAATGCGCAAATTTGGTTCCAGCTGGTTCCGGCAAGGTTCGCTCATGGCGGACTATGCGGAACACTATGGCCAATCCGCCACCCAGCATAAGCAGGCGCTCGCCCTCGAGGCCGCCAAGGTCGATGCCGAACTGGCCTCCAAGGCCAAGTCGGAATTCATCGCCAACATGAGCCATGAATTGCGCACGCCCCTGAACGCCATCATCGGCTTTTCCGACATGCTGGCCAGCCAGACCGTGACCGCGCCGGAAAAGGTCACCGAATACGCCACCTATGTCCGCTAGGCCGCCGAACACCTGCTGGCGCTCATCAACGGCATTCTCGACGTTTCCAAGATTCAGGCCGGGAAGCTCAGCGTCGAACCCGAGGCGGTGGATTTCGGCCCCGTGCTCGGTGCCTGCCTGCTCATTGCCGAGGTCAAGGCCAAGGAAAAGAGCATCACCATCGACACCGCCGTGGCCCCGCAACTGCCGCTTCTCCATGCCGATCCGCTGCGCGTCAAGCAGATCATCATCAACATCCTCAGCAACGCCGTGAAGTTCACCCCCGACCGTGGCCGCATCCGCATCGACGCCATGGCCCAGCCCCATGGCTTTGTCACCATCAGCATCAGCGACAACGGCATTGGCATGTCCGACAAGGATATCCAGACCGCCATGAGCCCCTTCGGTCAGGTCGACTCCGGCTTCAACCGCCGTCACGAGGGCACCGGTCTGGGCCTGCCCATCGCCTATGCCCTGGCCCGCATGCATGGCGGCGACATGAAAATCCAGTCCGCCCCCAACGTCGGCACACGCGTCAACATCATCCTGCCGGTGCAACCGCCTGCCGGCACCGAATCTGTCCCAGCCCCGCAAAAGAAGAGCCCTGCTCCATGATTGCCTCCCCCACCCCTCCGACCCCCGGCACCATGTCTGACACCGTTGAGCGCATGGGGCGCATTGTCGCCGTCACCGGCGCTCAGGCCATCATCCTCATGGATGTCGACGACCGCGCCCTGGGCAACGAGGAAAAAAGTCCCGAAATCGGCACCCTGCTCAAGGTCGACACCCATAATGCCGTGTCGCTGGCGCTGGTCTCGGCCCTGTCCTCGCCCACCCCCAGCAACAATCGCAGCGAACGCGAGGTGCGCATCATCGAGGCGGAATTCATCGGCGAATTGCCGAAGGATTCCACCGGCAAGCTGCGCCCCTTCCGCCGCGGCATCTCCAGCTATCCGGCCTTGGGTGATGTGGTCTATCGCGCCAACCGCCATGAACTGTCGCTGGCCTACAGCTTTGATTCCGAGTCTGCCGTGCGCGTCGGCCATATCCAGCAGGACCGCAGCATTCCCGCCATGATCAAGGTCGACGAAATGCTGGGCAAGCATTTCGCCATCCTCGGCACCACCGGCACCGGCAAGTCATGCACCGTGGCGCTCATCCTGCGCCGCATTCTCGAAAAGAACCCGCAGGCCCACATCCTGCTGCTCGATGTGCACCGCGAATATGCCCGCTCCTTCCAGGGCATGGCCGAAGTGGTCAACCCCGACAACATGACCCTGCCCTTCTGGCTGCTGAACTTCGATGAAGCGGTGGAAATCCTCATCGGCCAGCAGAACCACCGCGAAGTGGACGTGGAAATCCTCCGCGAACTCATTCCCCAGGCCAAGGCGCGCTACATGGCCAACCAGCGCCGTGACCGCAGCCCGCTGTCCCGCACCCGCGAAGCCTTTGATGCCAGCAATATCGGCGTTGACACGCCGCTGCCCTTCCGCACCTCCGACCTCGTCGGCATTCTCGACGAGCACATCGGCAAGCTCGACCTCAGAAACGAACTCGCCCCCTACAAGCGCCTCAAGGCGCGGCTTGAATCAATCTCGCGTGACCCGCGCTATGCCTTCATGTTCGGCAGCCTGACGGTGCAGGACAACATGGCCCAGGTGCTCTCGCGCCTGTTCCGCATTCCGGTCAACGGCAAGCCCATCGCCATCATCGAGCTTGGCGGCCTGCCCTCGGAAATCATCAATGTGGTGGTGTCGGTTCTCGCCCGCCTCGCCTTCGACTTCGCCGTCTGGAGCCAGGGCCGCATTCCCATCACCTTCATCTGCGAGGAAGCCCACCGCTACGTGCCCATCGACAAGACCCTGGGCTTCGAGCCGACCAAGCGCGCCATTTCCCGCATCGCCAAGGAAGGCCGCAAATACGGCGTCTCCCTGTGCATCGTGACCCAGCGCCCGGCCGAACTCGATCCCACCATCCTGTCCCAGTGCAACACCATCTTCTCCATGCGCCTGACCAATGAGCGCGACCAGGAGATCCTGCGCGCCGGCATTTCCGACACGGCGGCAAGCCTGATGGAATTCATGACCACTATGGGCACCGGCGAAGCCGTGGCCTTCGGCGAAGGCATGGCGCTGCCCACCCGCATCAGCTTCGACATGCTGCCCGCCAACATCCTGCCGCGCTCCACCACGGCCTCCTTCACCCAGGGCTGGGCCCGTGACCTGCCGGATGATGGCTTCCTCAACGAGATCGTCAGCCGCTGGCGCGCCCAGACCTACAATCCCGAAGGAGCCGCCGCCGAGGCGGAAGCCGAGGCCGCCCACCTTGCGGCCCAGCAGGCCGCCGCAGCCCAGGCCCATGCCCACCAGGCGCAAATGCAGGCCATGGCCAATGGCCTGCGCCGCACCCCGCCGCCGGTGCAGCCCGCACCCGGCGCCGGTGGCCAGGGCTTTGCTGCCGCCACGCCACACGCCGCCGCACCCAGCCCTGCGCCGCACCCCGCCCCGCCGGTGCAGCCAGCGCCAAGCATCAATACCCAGGGTCTGGCCAGCCTCATCCGCCAGTTGCGCCCCGGCTCCTAGAGCAACCGGCGGTCAGTTGGACTCAACTGCCGCCGATAAGTTGCTCGAAAATCAATATGTTGGCGCAACTTTTCTCGCTCAAATCGTTCCGATTTGATCGTCCGTTGCGCTAGAGTCCGTCTGATTTAAACGGATTCACAAATCAGTATTTGTGTGATTCAAAC
>CALMUW010000011.1 GCA_937872985.1 uncultured Alphaproteobacteria bacterium | reverse complement strand
GCGCGGCTCCATGGCGCGGGCGGGCGGGGGATCGAGCGTGGTCAGCGAAACCGCCGCCTTGACCAGCCCCTGCGCCGCCAATTGTTTCAGAATATCGATGTCGCGGGTGATGAGCGCCGACTTGGTGATGAGGCCCACCGGATGGCGGAATTCCAGCATGACCTCCAGCAGCGACCGGGTGATGCGATAGCGCCGCTCGATGGGCTGATAGGCATCGGTGTTGACGCCGATCATGATGGTGCGCGGGCGATAGCCGGGGGCGGACAGTTCCGCCCGCAGCCGCTCCGCCGCCTCGGGCTTGGCGAAGAGCTTACTTTCGAAGTCGAGGCCGGGCGACAGGCCCATGTGGGCGTGAGAGGGCCTGGCATAGCAATAGATGCAGCCATGCTCGCAGCCGCGATAGGGATTGATGGAGCGGTCAAAGCCCACATCGGGCGACTGGTTGGTGGTGATGATCTGGCGCGGCGTTTCCAGCGTCACCGTGGTCAGAAGGCGCGGCAGCTCGGCCAGCGACTCCCAGCCGTCATCGACATATTGCCCGTGATGGCGCTCGAATCGCGCCGCCGGATTGTAGCCTGCCCCCCGGCCACGCGTCTGCTGGGGCAGGCGGGTAGGGAAATTTTGCTCAAAGCGGGGCTGGTTCTGTGGTTTTGCCATGGCGAAATACTGCCGCATCCATGAGAACAAAGCAAGAACAAACTTGCGTGAACATGAAAACTCCTGCAAGGGCCATCATTCATGTTGCCGCCCCGGACCTTGCTGCTTGCTCTCCTGCCGCCCGTGTGCTGGGGCGCGGGCTTTACGCTGGCCAAACCGGCGGCCCAGCACTTTCCGCCACTCTTCATGATGCTCTTGATCTATGGCTTCATTGCCCTGGCCACCACCCTGACCAGCCGCACCGCGATCAAGACGCCCTGGCGTCATGTCGTGATCATCTCGGCCTTCGCCGTGACCATTCAGGGGGCGCTCGCGCTCTGGGGCTTGAAAACCCTCAACGCCGCCACGGCCAATCTGCTGTTGCAGGCTCAGGTGCCGGCGGCGGTCTTCATGGGCTGGCTCCTGGCGGGCGAGGCCCTGAATGCCCGCAAGCTGATCGGCACGCTCATTGCCCTGCTCGGCGTGGTCATCGTCATTGGCCTGCCGGTGGAGAAGCCGCCGCTCCTGCCGACTCTTGCCGTCATTGCCAGCGGCGTGTTCTGGGCCATGGGTCAGGTGCTGACCCGCATGCACGGCCGCGATGATGGCCTGACCATGTTGCGCGCCAATGCACTGGCGGGCACCCCGCAACTGATCCTGGCAACCTTCCTGCTGGAACAGGGCCAGTGGCAATCGCTCACCAGCGCCAATGTGGTGCAATGGGCGGCCCTGGCCTTTGTCGCGGTCTTTGGTTTCTATCTTGCCTATCAGGCCTGGTTTTCGCTGTTGCGCCGGGTGCGGGTGGATGAAGCCATGCCCTTCATCCTGCTGATGACACCCATCGGCATCGCCACCGCCGCCCTGGTGCTCGGTGAAGAGATCAACAGGGTCCAGGTCATGGGCGGCCTCATCCTGCTCTTTGGTCTGGCGGTGGTTTACGATGTGGTGCGCTTGCCCTTTGCGCGCCGCGTCTGAGAGGGGTTCCGCCGCCGGTGTTCATCCAGCCGGGGCATGATGTCCACGAAGTTTGACGGCAGGGTGCGGTTGTCAAACTGCTTCACCAGAATCTCGTCCCAGCCATCCTTGCAGGCGCCGGGCGAACCCGGCAGGCAGAAGACATATGTGCAGTTGATCAGCCCGGCGCTGACCCGTGACTGCATGGTGGTCATGCCGATCTTGCCGAAGCTCACCTGATGAAACATGGCGGAGAAGCCGTCCATCTCCTTGTCGAACAGCGGCTTCACCGCTTCGATGGTGACATCGCGGCCGGTCAGCCCCGTGCCGCCGGTGGTGATGATGGCCTGAACCTCCTGGCGCGCGGCAAAGCCTTTCACCGCCGCGCGGATCGAGCGCACCTCGTCCCTCACGATGGCGCGTGCCACCAGCCGGTGGCCGGAGGCTTCGATGCGCCTGGCCAGCGTATCGCCGGAGACATCGTTCCCGGCTGCGCGCGTGTCGGAAATGGTGAGCACGGCAAAGCCCACGGGAATGAAGGGGCGGGGGGCGGGATTGGCCGTCATTTTCTCTCCATCACAAGACGCAGCGCCAACAGGCCGAAGACCCCGGCCGAGGCGCGTTGAAACCAGCGGGCCAGGGATTGATCGCGGGCCAGCCGGTCGCCGATGCGGCCTGCCGCCAGCGCCACCAGTCCGTTCACCACTGTGCCATTCAGCGTGAAGATCAGCCCGAGACCAATGAGTTGCAGCAGGGGAGCACCGTTGGCCGGTTTCACGAAGGGCGGCAGGAAGGCAAACATGAACAGGATGACCTTGGGGTTCAGGACATTGACCACCAGCCCGTCGCGGAAAGCCTTGAACAGGCTGCCGCCCGCTGCCGCCGCCGGCGCGAAGTCGGGGCGCTGGCGCAGGGTCTTGACGGCCAGCCAGAGAAGATAGGCCGCCCCGCCATAGCGCAACAGGTCGAAGGCCATCGGGTGCTCGGCCAGCACCACGGCCACCCCCAGCGCCACCAGCGCCAGATGCACCAATCCGCCCGCGCCCACGCCCAGCGCCCCCGCCAGCCCCGCGCGCGCGCCTGCCTTCAGGCTCTGGCCCAGCACATACATCATGTCATTGCCGGGCGTCAGGTTCAGCGCCAGCGCCGCCATATAGAAGAGTGCGAGATCGCCGGGCTCAATCACCATCCATGGCCTCGCGCAGCGCCAGCAGGTCAGCCCAGGCCAGGCGCTTGTGTTGCGGCTGGCGCAGCAGATAGTCGGGCGCGAAGGTGGTCATGACCCGGATGGGGGGGGCCCCTTCCGGCTGAAGCGCAAGCCATCTGCCGCGCTGCCGGGTCACGGCCTCGTCGCCCGCCGCCAGATGGCGCGCCGGCAGCGCCCCCAGCGAGAGAATGAAGCGCGGCCGGGTCAGGGCAATGAGCCGCGTGACGAAGGGCAGGCACAGGGACATCTCGATGTCCGAGGGCTTGCGGTCGCCCGGCGGCCGGAAGGGAACGACATTGGCCAGCAGGGCATCGCCCGTCTCCGCCGCCGACAGCCCGATGGCGGCCAGCATGCGCTCCAGCAACAGGGCCCGCTTGTCGGCGAAGGGCAGGCCCGCCAGGTCCTCGTCCCGGCCCGGCTGTGCGCCCAGCACCAGAACCCTGGGCCGCATCGCCCCGGCGCAGAAACACAGGTTGCTGGCGCTTTTGGAAAGACCCAGTTCGGCGAAACCGCGCAGGGCATCCTGCAGTTCGGCAAGGGTGGCGCAGCCCCGGGCCAGAGCGCTCGCCCGTTCGGCCAGCGTGCCCGAGGCAGGGAAGGAAACTACCGCAGCTTTTGCCGGTGGAGATGCGGGCCTGGCAGCTTCCGTCGCCACCTCAAAGCGATTTTGCCCGGCGTCCAGAATGTTTTCGTCCGCCCCCGCCTCGGCAAGCCAGAGCAGGGCGCGGGCCGCAGCGGCGGCAGACAGGGATGGTTCACTCGAGGTCACGGAAATGCGCGTCAATTGTTGCCTTGAAAGCGGGTTCCACCCCCTATAACAGGTTTCCGAAACGACGGCATCCCATGGAGCAGGCTGTGGAACAGGTTGAACGCGAAGGCATGGATTATGATGTGGTGATCGTGGGGGCCGGCCCCTCTGGCCTCGCCGCTGCCATCCGCCTCAAGCAACTCTCGCCCGACACCACCGTCTGCGTGCTGGAAAAGGGCTCCGAGGTCGGTGCCCACATTCTCTCCGGTGCCGTGATCGATCCCATCGCGCTCACGGAGCTGATCCCCGACTGGAAGGAAAAGGATGCGCCGCTCAAGACCGCGGTGAAGGAGGACCGCTTCTTTCTCCTCGGCAAGAACTGGAAGATCAGGCTGCCCAACTGGACCATGCCGCGCTTCATGGACAATCACGGCAAATATGCCGTGTCGCTGGGCAATGTCTGCCGCTGGCTTGCTACCCAGGCGGAAGCAGTGGGCGTTGAAATCTATCCGGGCTTCGCCGCCTCGGAATTGCTGACCCGCGCCGATGGCTCCATCCGCGGCGTGGTGGCGGGCGTCATGGGCCTGGCGCGCGACGGTTCGCACAAGGCCGACTATCAGCCCGGCATGGAGTTGCGCGGCAAATATGTCCTGCTGGCCGAAGGCGCGCGCGGCTCGCTGTCCAGGCAGGTCATCCAGCGCTTCAACCTGTCCGAGGGCCGCGAGCCGCAGAAGTTCGGCCTCGGCATGAAGGAACTGTGGGAAGTGAAACCGGAGAAGCACAAGCCCGGCCAGGTCACCCACACCATGGGCTGGCCGCTCGACGGCAGGACCGGCGGCGGCTCCTTCATGTACCATCTCGAGGACAATCTCGTCTCCGTGGGCTTCGTGGTCCACTTGAACTACGAGAACCCTCACCTCTTTCCCTACATGGAGTTCCAGCGCTTCAAGCACCACCCGCTCATCGCCGAGGTGCTGGAGGGTGGCCGCCGGGTCGCCTATGGCGCCCGCGCCCTCACCGAAGGCGGGCTTCAGTCGGTGCCGAAGCTGCCCTTCCCCGGCGGCGCACTGCTGGGCTGCGCGGCGGGCTTCATGAATGTGCCGCGCATCAAGGGATCGCACAACGCCATGAAGAGCGGCATGCTGGCGGCCGAGGCGGCGCACGCGGCCCTGCAGGCGGGCCGCGAAGGCGACGAACTGTCGTCCTATCAGGCGGCCTATGAGCACTCGTGGATTTATGACGACCTGCGCAAGGTGAAGAACGTGAAGCCCATGTGGTCCAGACTGGGACTCTGGGGCGGCCTGTCGCTGGGCGGGCTGGACATGTGGCTGCAAAGCCTCTTCGGCTTCGGCCTGGGCACCTGGAAACATGGCAAGGCGGACTGGGCCACGCTGAAGCCCGCCTCTGAATGTCCGAAGATCGACTACCCCAAGCCCGATGGCGTCCTGTCCTTCGACCGCCTGACCAACGTGGCCTTCTCCGCCACCAATCACGAGGAGGACGAGCCTTGCCATCTGGTTCTGGCCGACCCGTCAATCCCTGTTGCTGTCAACCTGCCGAAATGGGATGAACCGGCCCAGCGCTATTGCCCGGCAGGGGTTTACGAGATCGTGACCACCGACAAGGGCGAGAAACGCTTCCAGATCAACGCCCAGAACTGCGTCCACTGCAAGACCTGCGACATCAAGGATCCGTCGCAGAACATCACCTGGGTGGTGCCGCAGGGCGGCGAGGGCCCGAACTATCCCAACATGTGAGATTTTCACGCAAATTTAAGCCTGTCAAAGCCCATGGGTTCTGGCAGGCTTTTGTTCACCATCTCCGCAGGCTTTCTGCCCATTTCTGGCTGCGGGCCGGGATTGCTAAAATTGCACCGATTGCCGAAAGCCCCCCTTTATGAGGCTGGCCTAAGTGTTCCCCAAACAAACAGGGGAATACCATGTCCAAGCGTTTCGGGGTTGCGTCACAGTCTCTGGTGCACAAGCTGCGCCACTATTTCTCGAACCAGTCCGGGCAGGTCGCCCTGACCACCGGCCTTGCCGCTGTCCCCCTCTTCATGATGGGTGCCGCCGCCATCGAGATGGAACGCTACAACTCCGACAAGGCCCACTTCCAGGTTGCCGTGGACACGGCCGCCCTGGCGGTTGCGCGCGACCCCGGCGCCGATGCCAGCAAGGTGGACTACGACGCCCTGAAGACCGTTGCTCATAACTATATCAAGACCAATTTCCCCGGTGCCACGGACATCACCAAGGAAAATATCGAACTGACGGTGACCAGCACCGATGTCACCCTGGGCGTCACCCACAACCACAGCAACATCTTCTCCGGCTTCCTGGGCAATTCCACCATTCCCATGACCGCCAGCACCCAGATCACCAAGGGCGGTTCCAAGATCGAATTGGTGCTGGTCATGGACGTGACCGGCTCCATGAAGGATTACATGAGTTCCGCCAAAACGGCGGCCAAGAATCTGCTGAAGAATCTCTATGGCGACAAAACCACCACGAGCGATGTGAAAATCCGCGTTTCCGTGGTGCCCTTCTCCGGCTCTGTCCGCCTGAACGTGGCGCCGAAGAAGGATTCCACCGGCAATGTGGTGAAGGATGCGAACGGCAACATCACCTATGCCAATGACTTCAATCTCGACTGGATCGACACCAGCGCCAGCAACCCCCTGTCCACGCTGCATTTCCGCGACCCTGTCACTGATGCTGCCGTGACCGGCTGGAGCAATTACGAGGCCTACAAGAAACTCGGGCTGAGCTGGAGCGGCTGTGTCGAAGCCCGCTCGCCGGTCACCTCCATCAACAGCACGGATTATAAGAACAGCGACGAGCCGCCGCTGCCCGGCACGGGGGCTTCCCTGTTCCCAGCCTATTTCGTGCCCGATTCGCCCAGTTCCAGCTCCAATTGGGGGTCCTGGCCCTCCAACTATATCGGCGGCGACACCACGAGCGTGACGTTTGCCAAACCAACGCCGCCCCAGGAGAAACAGTGTCTTAATTGGAGCTGTAGCAGGTATAATATGGTGGACGTCGCTTTCAGTTCCGATTCCTGGCCTTCAGTAACGGCGGCGGATAAGGCCAAATGGTTCACCTATTGGGGCAAGCTCGCCAACAACTACAAGAAATATACCACGGCTTCCGGCTCTGTTGATTTGTCGGATGTGGAGACCAACTGCCCGGCGGCGAAATCAGTCATCACGCCCATGACCTATTCGCGCACCGCCGCTGAAACGGCCATCGATGCCTTGGCGTCCGGTGGCAACACCAATATTCCCGAGGGCCTGGCCTGGGGCTGGCGCGCCATTTCGCCGGGCGAACCCTTCACCAAGGTGGCGGGCGTCGGCACCATCGGCGAAGGCACCATTGCCAATTACAATGACCGGCAGTGGAACAAGGTCATCGTGCTGATGACCGACGGCGACAGCACCACCGGCAAAGGCTTCTCCTATGTTGGCTCCAAGTACAATGCCAACGGCTATGCCCTCGATCCGGCCGAATATAACCGCAGCGGCGTGTCCGATGATCCCATGTCGTCCGGCGATCACTGGAATGAGGCGGGCTGGACCGCCACCATGAACAGCAACATGAGCCGCACCGACGAGGCCATGCCCGGCCTGTGCAAGGCCATCAAGGACAAGGGTGTGCAGATCTACACCGTGGCCTTCAACATGTCGTCGGGCAGCAGCACCACCAAGACCTTGCTGCAGAACTGCTCGTCCAATGCCTCGACCAACTATTATGACGCGGCCAACACCACGGCCCTTGATACCGCCTTCTCGGCCATTGGCGCCAAATTGCGCGAAACCGTGCTTTACGTGGCGCGCTGATAGCGCATTCCAAACGGCGACAGGCGGGGGCCGCAGGGCTCCCGCCTTTTTCATTGCGGCCTGCCGAAAAAGGCCGCATTTTCCGGCGATGAATCGCGGCCCCGCCGCAGATCCCATTTCAGGTGAGTTTTCATGAACCGGCCCATCGCTTCGCTTGTCCTGTTGCTTCTTCTGTCGGCCACGCCCGCCGCCGCATTGTCCACCGGGGCGGAATCACTTTCCGGTGCCTATCTGGTGGCGCGTTCCGCCGCCGCCGACCGCGATGCCCGCACCGCCGCCGATGCCCTGGCCCGGGCGCTGGAACTGGACCCCGGCAACCAGACCATGACCGAGCGCCTGATGCAGTATCGGGTGCAGGCCGGCCAGATTGCCGAGGCGACGGTTCTGGCCAAGTCGGTCCTGCGCTTCGACAGCCAGCAGCGCCTGGCCCGGACCCTGGCGGGGCTTGATGCCCTGCGCAATCATCGTTTCGAAAGGGCCAGGGCGCACTTTGCCGAGTCCGCCTATTCGCCCATCGGTGAACTGACGGCGGCATTGCTTTCGGCCTGGGCCTGGGCGGGCGACGGCAAGCTTGATGCGGCGCTGAAGGAGCTGGACAAACTCGACAAGACCGACAGTTTTGCGAACTTCAAATCCTTCCACGGCGCGCTCATTGCCGATTTCCTGAAAAATTCCATGCGTGCCGATGCGCTTTACCGCAAGGCCAATGAACAGGCGGGCACCTCGCTGCGCGTGGCCCAGGCCTATGGCAATTTTCTGGAGCGCCAGGGCCGCCGGGATCAGGCCGAAGCGGTTTACGCCGGCTTCCTCGCCAGCGGCAACGAAGAGAATGTGCTGGTGGCGGAGAACCTGAAAAATGCCAGGGCGGGCGTGAAGCCCAGGCGCTTCATTCCCGATGTTGCGGCAGGCGTGGCCGAGGCCCTGTTCTCGCTCGCCGCCGCCACCAACGGCGACCAGACCACCGACATCGCCCTCATGTATGGTCAGCTTGCCCTGAGCTTCGGCGGCGATGAGCCGGTGACCAACACCCTGCTCGGCGACATTTTCGGCGAGTTGAAAATCTATGACGAAGCCAATGCCGCCTACGACCGCGTGCCCGCCGCCTCGGTCCTGCGCAACAATGCCGACATTGAAATCGCCACCAACTATGAACGCATGGACAAGACGGAAGCGGCCGAAAAACAGTTGAACCAGGTTCTCGGGCGCAGTCCCGATGACCTGACGGCCCTGATGACCCTGGGCAATGTCTATCGCAACAATGAGAATTTCGACAAGGCCGCCGCCGTCTATGACCGCGCCGTGGCCCAGGTGGCCAAGCCCGGCAAGGCCAACTGGCGCCTGTTCTATTATCGCGGCATCGCCCGCGAGCGCCTGAAGCGCTGGCCCGAGGCCGAGGCCGATTTCCGCAAGGCCCTGGAACTCTCGCCGGACGAACCGCCGGTGCTGAACTATCTCGGCTATTCCATGATCGAGAAGAAGATCAATCTCGACGAGGCCATGGCCATGGTGAAGAAGGCGGTCGACGTCAGGCCCAACGATGGCTACATCGTCGACAGTCTGGGCTGGGCCTATTACCAGCTCGGCAAATATGACGAGGCTTTGCCGCATCTCGAGCGCGCGGTGGAACTGGCCTCTGCCGATCCCACCATCGCCGAGCACTTGGGCGATGTCTATTGGCAGGTGGGCCGCAAGCTGGAAGCGAAGTTCCAGTGGCAGCACGCCAAGGACAACAAGCCGGAGCCTGCCGACCTCGCCCGCGTCGAGGCCAAGATTGCCGGCGGGCTGGATGCCGTGCCGCCCACCGCCCAGGCCGATACGCCGTCTTCCATGCAGGCCAAGGAAACGCCCGGAGGCGCGGGCGCCGTGCCGCCACCGCCCATCACGCCCGCACCGGGTCAGGTGCCGCCCGGTCCCTGATGGTCGCACCCCTCAGCCTGACCACGCGCGCCAAGGTCAACCTGGCGCTGCAGGTGCTGGGCCGCCGGGCCGATGGCTACCATGAACTGGATTCCATCGTCGCCTTTGCCGCGGTGGGGGATCGCCTCGATTTTACCCTGGCGCGCGACTTCACCTTGTCGGTGCAGGGACCCTTCGCCGCCGGTCTGTCGGGCCATGACAACATCATCGACAACATCATCGCCAGGGCCCATGACGCCGCGCGTGATCTGACGGCGCGCCACGGCCGCAAGCTTCCCGGCGTGGCTGTGGCTCTCACCAAGAACCTGCCGGTGGCCTCCGGCATCGGCGGTGGTTCCGGCGATGCGGCAGCGGCGCTGCGCGGTTTTCTGCATCTCGCCGGGCTGGCTGCCGATCATCCGGCGCTGCGGGAAGATGTGGCCCGCGCCGCCCTGGCGCTGGGGGCCGATGTGCCGGTCTGCCTCCGGGATCGGGCCTGCCGCATGACCGGCATTGGCGAAACCATCAGCCCACTGACGATGTCTCTGCCGCCGGCCATCGTTCTCGCCAATCCCATGCAGCCCCTGGCCACGGCGGCGGTGTTCCAGGCCCTGGGCCTTGCCCCCGGCCAGACCGGTGCCGGCGCCATTGCCGCGGAGGATCCCGCGCACTGGCGCAATGATCTGGAAGCACCCGCCTGCACCGTGGTTCCGGTCATCGCTGAAGTGCTGGCCTCCCTGCGTCAGGCCGGGGATTTCAGCCGCGTTGCCATGTCGGGTTCGGGCGCCACCTGCTTCGGCCTCGCGCCGTCTCTGGCTGCGGCGGAACAGGCGGCCTCGCGCCTGCGCCACAGTCACCCGCAGTGGTGGGTCGCCGCCGCAACCCTCGCCTGAAGGCTCAATAGGCCCGGGAAATGCAGAAATCGACGGCCTCCGACAGGGCGGCCTTCCATGCGCCGTCCGGGAAGATGGCCAGGGCATCGCGCGCGATGTCGCCATAGTGGGTGGCGCGGTCGATGGTGTCCTCGATGGCGCGGTGACGCTCGATCAGCTTCTGGGCATGGGCAAGGTCGCCGTCCTCCTGCTTGCCCTCTTCCAGCGTGCGCTTCCAGAACAGCCGCTCATCGGCATTGCCGCGGCGGAAGGACAGCACCACCGGCAGGGTGATCTTGCGCTCGCGGAAATCATCGCCCACGCCCTTGCCCAGCAGCGCCTGCTTGCCGGAATAATCGAGCGCATCATCGACCAGCTGGAAGGCGATGCCGAGGTTGCGGCCATAGGACTCGAGTGCCGCCTGTTCGGTCTTGGGCCGGTTTGCCACCACCGCGCCCACTTCCGCCGCCGCCGAGAACAGGGCCGCCGTCTTGGCGCCCACCACCTTGAGATAGGAATCTTCCGTGGTGGAGGTATCCTGCGACACGGAAAGCTGCAACACCTCGCCTTCGGCGATGACGGCGGCGGCATTGGCCAGAATGCGGAGCGATTCCAGCGAACCCGTGTCCACCATCATCTTGAAGGCCTGGCCCAGGAGATAGTCACCCACCAGCACCGAGGCCTGATTGCCCCAGATGACCCGCGCCGCCTGCTTGCCGCGCCGGAGGTCGCTTTCGTCCACCACGTCATCATGGAGCAGGGTGGCCGTGTGCATGAATTCCACCGCCGTGGCGAGGCGGATGTGGTGCGGCCCGGCGTAGCCGCACATGCGCGCGGCCGCCAGCGTCAGCATCGGGCGAATGCGCTTGCCGCCGGAATTGATGAGATGGCCGGCCAGTTCGGGGATCAGTTCCACATGGCTCTGGGCCTTTTCCAAAATGGCCTCGTTCACCAGAGCCATGTCGGCCGTCACCAGCCGCACCAGCGTGTCGATGCTGGCTCCCGGCTTGTCCTGACCACCCTCGAAGGGAACCACCACACCCATCATCACACCCGGCGTTAACACTTTGCCACAGGATAGAGGCTTTTGCCCGTGAACGGCAAGGCCCGCACCGGGCGCCTGCAACCTGGGCCGGTAAAGGGCGGTTAACGCTTGGGACCCGCTGTCCCCGCTGGTAACGTGTCGCTAACCATCGATGGTTAAGGATAGCCTGTGATGCAATTCGCGGCCCAGACCAATCCAGGCGCAGCGGTCCCGCAACCCGCGCCTGCTGCCGTTCCGGCAACACTCACGGAGGATTCCTTCCTCGGTGGGCGGCTGAGCATTTTGCAGCCGGAGAAGGGCTATCGCGCCGGCATCGATGCGGTTTTCCTCGCCTCGTCCATTCCGGCCCAGCCCGGCGAAACCGTGTTTGAGGCGGGCGTGGGCGCGGGCGTGGCCTCCCTTTGCCTCATCGCGCGCAATCCCGCCATCCAGGTTCTGGGCATGGAGATCACCTCGCGCTATGCCATGCTGTGCGAGGAAAACGCCAAGCGCAACGGCTTTGCCGCCCAGTTGCGCGTCATGCATCACGATGTGAAGGACGCGCTGCGCCGCGACCTCGTCAACATGCCGGAACACGGCAGCTTCAATCACGCCTTCGCCAATCCGCCCTATTATGAGGAAGGCAAGGTCACGCCGTCGCCGGTTTTGCTGAAGGCCCAGGCCCATGCCTTCGGCCCAGATGATCTTGACCTCTGGATCAAGGTCATGCACGCCATGGTCGGTCTGCGCGGCACGGTCACCCTCATTCACCGGCCCGATTCGCTGGGCAAGCTTCTGGCCTCCATGGAAGACCGCTTCGGCGACATCCGCATTGCGCCCCTTTATGCCCGTTCCGGCACGGCGGCCTCGCGCATCATCATCCAGGGCGTCAAGGGCTCCAAGGCCCCCTTGCAGCTTCTGCCCGGCCTCATGCTCCACGGCGATGACGCCCAGTTCACGGCAGACGCCAACGCCGTCCTGCGCGACGGCATGGCCTGGCGGCTGCGCTGATCCCCTTGCGCCCGGCGGCCCGGCTTCCCATCTAGAGCAACCGGCGGTCAGTTGGAATCAACTGCCGCCGACAAGTTGCTCGAAAATCAATATGTTGGCGCAACTTTTTTCTCTCAAATCGTTTCGATTTGATCGTCCGTTGCGCTAGGGAGCCATCATGCTGAGCAAACTCAAGGCCCTTCTCCCCGCACGCTTTCGCAAGAATGCGCCGACCATTCCCCTGATCCGCCTGCATGGCGCCATCGGCGTGGGCTCGCCCCTGCGCCCGGCCATCACCTTCAAGGCGGTGGACCCTCTGCTCATCCGCGCCTTCAAAAAGGGTGTGCCCGCCGTGGCCCTCGCCATCAATTCGCCCGGCGGCTCGGCGGTGCAGTCAGCCATGATCGCCCGGCGCATCCGGCAGCTTGCCGCCGAACATGGCGTGCGGGTGTATGCCTTCTGCGAGGACGTGGCGGCCTCCGGCGGCTATTGGCTGGCCTCGGCGGCGGATGAAATCCATGCCGACTCCATGTCCATCGTCGGTTCCATCGGCGTCATCTCCGCCAGCTTCGGCTTTCAGGAGGCCATTGCCAAGCTGGGCATCGAACGGCGCATCCACACCGCCGGCGAAGCAAAATCCATCCTCGATCCCTTCGAACCCGAAAAGCCCGAGGACGTGGCGCGCCTGACGGCCCTGCAGGAGGACGCCCATGCCGTGTTCAAGGCCCATGTGCGCGAGCGCCGGGCCGGCAAACTCAAGGGCGAGGAGGCCGAACTTTTCTCCGGGGCCTTCTGGTCCGGGCAACGCGCGCTGGACCTGGGCCTCATCGACGGCCTCGGCCACATGGCGGAGGTGCTGCGCGCCCGCTATGGCAAGGACATGACGCTGAAGCCCGTCGAACCGGCCCAGGGCCTGAGCCTGCGGCGCCTTGGCCTTGGTGCCTCGGGCGAGGTGGCGGACGCTGCCCTGCAGGCCCTGGAGGTGCGCGCCCTGTGGAGCCGTTTCGGCCTCTGACCGGGCCTCAAACCGCTCTAAGCCGCGCGCCAAATTGACGATTCCACCGCCCGCCGTTTTGCTCTAGGGTGCGCCGCACCATGACGCTGCACCCGACAAAATCCTTTCAGGACCTGATCCTCACGCTCCACAATTACTGGGGTGAAAAGGGCTGTGTCATTCTTCAGCCCTATGACATGGAAGTGGGCGCGGGCACCTTTCACCCCGCCACAACGCTGCGCTCGGTGGGGCCAAGGCCCTGGGCTGCCGCCTATGTCCAGCCCTCGCGCCGCCCCAAGGACGGGCGCTATGGCGAGAACCCCAACCGCCTGCAGCACTATTACCAGTATCAGGTCATCATCAAGCCGTCGCCGCCCAACCTGCAGGAGCTATACCTCGGTTCGCTCGCGGCCATCGGCATCGACCACACGCTGCACGACATCCGCTTTGTCGAGGACGACTGGGAAAGCCCCACCTTGGGCGCCTGGGGCCTGGGCTGGGAAGTCTGGTGCGACGGCATGGAAGTGTCGCAGTTCACCTACTTCCAGCAGGTCGGCGGGCTTGATTGCAATCCCGTTTCCGGCGAGCTGACCTATGGGCTGGAGCGGCTGGCCATGTATGTGCAGGGCGTCGACAATGTCTATGACTTGAACTTCAACGGCAGACCGGAAGGGCAGGGCGGCATCACCTATGGCGATGTCTTCCTTCAGGCCGAACAGGAATATTCCCGCTTCAACTTCGAGCATGCCGACACCGGAATCCTGTTTCAGCACTTCAAGGACGCCGAGAAGGAATGTGCCGCCCTGTTGCAGGCGGGCGAGACGGAGGGCCGTCACCACCTGGCCCTGCCCGCCTATGACCAGTGCATCAAGGCGTCGCACGCCTTCAACCTCCTGGATGCGCGCGGCGTCATCTCGGTGACCGAGCGCCAGGCCTATATCCTGCGCGTGCGCGAACTGGCCAAGGGCTGTTGCCTGGCCTGGAGCAAGACGGCAGGCGGTGGAGCGGTGTGATGGCTGAACTTCTGCTCGAACTCTTCTCCGAGGAAATTCCCGCCCGCATGCAGGTGAAGGCGGCGGAGGATCTCAAAGCCCTCATCACCAATGGCCTGGTGGAAGCAGGCCTCACCTATGAGGGCGCGCAGGTCCACGCCACGCCGCGCCGCCTCGTCCTCTCGGTCGAGGGCCTGAACGACAAGGCCGCCGACGTGCGCGAGGAGCGCAAGGGGCCGCGCGTCGATGCGCCCCAGCCCGCCATCGACGGCTTTCTGAAATCGACGGGCCTCACGCTCGCCGACCTTGCCGTGCAGGACGACAAGAAGGGCAAGGTCTATATCGCGGTCATCAGGAAGGCGGGTCGCCCCGCCCCTGACATCATCGCCGGACTGGTGCCGGAGGTGATCCGCAAGTTCCCCTGGCCCAAGTCCATGCGCTGGGGCTCGGGCGCCTTGCGCTGGGTGCGGCCCCTGCATTCCATTCTCTGCACCTTCGATGGCGCGGTGGTGCCCTTCGCGGTCGACGGCATCGAAAGCGGCAATGTCACGCGCGGCCACCGTTTCCTCAGCGCCGGTGAAATCACCGCCCGCCGCTTCGAGGACTATGCCCAGAAGCTTCATGCCGCCAAGGTCATGGTCGATGCCAATGCGCGCGCCGAGATGATCCGCACCGAGGCCAGGAACCTTGCCTTCGCACAGGGGCTGGAACTGATCGAGGACGAGGCCCTGCTCAAGGAAACCGCCGGGCTGGTGGAATGGCCAACCGTGCTCATGGGGTCCTTCGATGAGGCCTTCCTCGGCGTGCCGCCGGAGGTCATCATCACCTCCATCAAGAACCATCAGAAGTGTTTCGCCCTGCGCGACGGCAAGACCGGCAGGCTGGCGAACCGCTATCTCCTCGTCTCCAACATGGTGGCGGCGGACGGCGGCAAGACCATCGTGGCCGGCAACAACAAGGTCATCGCCGCGCGCCTGTCGGACGCCAAGTTCTTCTGGGACCAGGACCGCAAGACCAGGCTGGAAGACCTGCTGCCGAAACTGGACAACGTGACCTTCCATGCCAGGCTCGGATCACAGGGGGAGCGCGTGGCGCGGCTTCAGGACTGGGCCAGGCTTCTGGCCAAGCCGGTCAAGGCCGACGAGAAGGCGGCGGTGCTGGCCGCGCGCCTGGCCAAGGCCGACCTCAAGACCGGCGTGGTCGAGGAATTCCCCGAGCTTCAGGGCCTCATGGGCAGATACTACGCCGCCGCCGAAGGCTATGCCGCCGATGTCGCCCAGGCGCTTCAGGATCATTATAAGCCGCAAGGCCCGTCTGACCGGGTGCCGTCCGAACCCGTGGCGATCGCCGCCGCGCTGGCTGAAAAACTCGACACGCTGGTGGGCTTCTGGGCCATTGACGAAAAGCCCACGGGCTCGAAGGATCCCTACGCGTTGCGCCGTGCCGCCCTCGGCGTCATCCGCATTCTCATCGAAAACAATCTGCGCCTGCCGTTGTTGGCCACCTTCACGGAGGGGGCAAAACTCCATGACGCCCAGCGCGGTGCGGACTTCGCCGGCGGCTTCTCCGCTGCTGATCTCCTCGCCTTCTTCGCCGACCGCCTGAAGGTCTATCTGCGCGATCAGGGGGCGCGCCACGATCTCATCGATGCCGTGTTCTCGCTCGGCAATCAGGATGACCTGCTGATGATCGTGAAGCGCGTGGATGCCCTGTCCAACTTCCTCGCCAGTGACGATGGCAAGAACCTGCTGGCCGGGGTGAAGCGCGCCGCCAACATTCTCCGCATCGAGGAAAAGAAGGACGGCAAGACCTACAACGGCCTGCCGCAGCAGAACCTGCTCATCCAGGGCGAGGAGAAGACGCTGTTCACGGCCATCAACGCCGCCGCCGCCCAGACCCACAAGGCCATCGCGGCGGAAGACTTCGAGGCCGCCATGAAGGCGCTGGCCAAGCTCAGGCCGGCGGTCGATGCCTTTTTCGATCAGGTGACGGTCAACGCCGACGACCCCTCCTTCCGCGAAAACCGGCTGAAGCTGTTGAACCGCATCCGGGAAGCCACCGCGGAAGTGGCCGACTTCTCGAAAATCGAGGGTTGATTCACACCCGTTCCGGGACTCACGCGACGGGTATATAGTCCGTTGCTAATGAACGCATCGTAAGTGCCGGATCGGCACTTGACCCCATCTCTTTCCGGGTCTTTGCTGCGATGCAACAACGGAGTGAGTCATGGCACAGAAGCTCGTTTATCGATTTGGCCAGAAGATCACCGACGGCACCGCCGCCATGAAGAATCTTCTGGGGGGCAAGGGCGCAAACCTGGCGGAGATGGCCAATCTCGGCCTGCCGGTGCCGCCGGGCTTCACCATCACCACCGAGGTCTGCAGCCGCTTCTACGCCGCGGGCAATCGCATCCCCGACGCGTTGAAGCCGGAAGTCATGGCCGCCCTGAAGCAGGTGGAAGCCGAAGTGGGCGCCCGCTTCGGCGACAAGGATAATCCGCTCCTCGTCTCCATCCGCTCCGGCGCCCGCGCCTCCATGCCCGGCATGATGGACACGGTGCTGAACCTCGGCCTCAACGACGAGACGGTGCAGGGCCTGTCGCGCCATTCGCAGAACGACCGTTTCGCCCAGGATTCCTATCGCCGCTTCATCCAGATGTATTCCTCGGTGGTGCTGAATCTCGACCATGCCGACTTCGAGGACATTCTCGGCGGCTACAAGGAAGACAAGGCCTATGCCTCCGACACCGAGATGACGGCCGAGGACTGGAAGCACATCATCGGCAAATATAAGGTCGTGGTGGAAAAGCACACGGACGAGCCCTTCCCGCAGAAGGTGGAGGACCAGCTCTGGGGCGCCATCGGTGCCGTGTTCAAATCGTGGAATTCGGCCCGGGCCAACACCTACCGCAAGCTCAACAACATTCCCCATGAATGGGGCACGGCGGTCAACGTCCAGGCCATGGTCTTCGGCAACATGGGCGATCAATCCGCCACGGGTGTCGCCTTCACCCGCAACCCCGCCAATGGCGACCGGCAGATCTTCGGCGAGTTCCTGATCAACGCCCAGGGCGAGGACGTGGTGGCGGGCATCCGCACCCCGCAGAACCTGACGCGCCAGGCCCGCCTCGACTCCGGTTCCGATGCGCCCAGCCTTGAGGAACTGATGCCGGAACGCTTTGTCGAGCTGCGCCAGGCCTTCCAGACGCTGGAGGACCACTTCCACGACATGCAGGACATGGAGTTCACCATCCAGCAGGGCCGCCTCTGGATGCTCCAGACCCGCAACGGCAAGCGCACCACCGCCGCCGCCCTCAAGATCGCCGTGGACATGGCCCATGAGGGCCTGATCGACGAGGAAACCGCCGTCATGCGGATCGATCCCCTGCACCTCGATCAATTGCTCCACCCCACGCTCGACCCGCGCGCCCCGCGTGAACTTCTGGGGGCCGGTCTGCCGGCCTCGCCGGGGGCGGCCTCGGGCGAGATCGTTTTTGACGCCACCGAGGCCGAGCGGCTGCGCGCCATGGACCGCAACGTCATTCTGGTGCGGATTGAAACCACGCCGGAAGACATCCACGGCATGCATGCCTCGGAAGGGGTGCTGACCACCCGTGGCGGCATGACCAGCCACGCCGCCGTGGTGGCGCGCGGCATGGGCAAGCCCTGCGTTTCCGGCGCCGGCACGCTCAAGGTCAACTACCGTGAACAGACGCTGACGGCGGGCAATGTCACCCTTCACAAGGGCGACCTCATCACCGTCGACGGCACCACCGGCCAGATCTTCAAGGGGGCCGTGGCCACCGTGAAGCCGGCGCTCACCGGCGACTTCGCCACCCTCATGGGCTGGGCCGACAAGTTCCGCCGCATGCATGTGCGCGCCAATGCCGAAACGCCGGAAGATGCGCGCCACGCCCGTGAATTCGGCGCGGAAGGCATCGGCCTGTGCCGCACCGAGCACATGTTCTTCGATGCCGAACGCATCGTTGCCATGCGCGAGATGATCCTGGCTGACCGCGAGAAGGACCGGCGGGCCGCGCTCGCCAAGATTCTCCCCATGCAGCGCGGCGACTTCGTTGAACTGTTCGAGATCATGGCGGGCCTGCCCGCCACCACCCGCCTGCCCGATCCGCCGCTCCATGAATTCCTGCCCCACGCCGATCACGAGATCGAAGAGGTGGCGGAAGCCATGCACAAGAACTTCGAGGTCGTGCGCTCGCGCGTGTCGCAGCTCCATGAGTTCAACCCCATGCTCGGCCATCGCGGCGTCAGGCTCGCCGTCACCTATCCCGAGATCGCCGAGATGCAGGCCCGCGCCATCTTCGAGGCCGCCGTGGAAGTCTCGCACAAGACTGGCGGCAAGCCGCCGGTGGCCGAGGTCATGATCCCGCTCGTGTCCACCGGGGCTGAATTCGACCTGGTGAAGGAGCGTATCGTCGCCGTGGCCGAGGCCGTGTCCAGGGAGACGGGCGTCACCGTGCCCTATCTCGTGGGCACCATGATCGAGCTGCCCCGTGCCGCGCTGCGTGCGGGCGAGATCGCCGAACACGCCGAATTCTTCTCCTTCGGCACCAACGACCTGACCCAGACCACATTCGGCATCAGCCGCGACGATGCTGCCCGCTTCATCGGCGAATACACCGCCAAGGGCATCTTCCGGCAGGATCCCTTCATCTCCCTCGACGTTGATGGCGTGGGCGAGCTGGTGAAGATTGCCGCCGAACGGGGCCGGGCTTCACGCAAGGGACTCAAACTCGGCATCTGCGGTGAACATGGCGGCGATCCCGCCTCCATCGCCTTCTGCGACAGCGTGGGGCTGGATTATGTCTCCTGCTCGCCCTTCCGCGTGCCCGTTGCCCGCCTCGCGGCGGCTCAGGCAAGTATCAGAAAGTCAAAGGAAAAATTGGCGTGAGCGAGGCCCGTTAACCGTGCCGCAATTGTGGTGGTTAACGGGCCGTTTTCAGGCGGCCTTGGGTTGCCGACATGGTTAACCTATGTTAAACGCCTGAGAGCTATGCTGGCGCACGCATAACAGGCGCTTCTGTGATCTTTGACAGGAAACCGGTTCATTGACGCATTCACCCTATCCCTATGACGACGATTGGCTGGACCTGCCCCCGCAACCCATGCGCCGCAGTTCTCCCCGCCGCCGGGATATCGCCAGCGAATATGGCCCCTTCCTCTTTGGCGGGGTCATGCTCATTGCCGCCTTTGCCTTTGCCGGTCACTACATGGGCCAGAACGCCATCGCCCATAATGCCGCGCCGGAAGATGCGCCGGTGCTGGTGGCCCCCAGCTCCATGATCCTGACCAAGGGCTCGCTTCTGCCCGAGGGTGAGACCATGGATATCGTCAACCTGCGGGTTCTGGAAGCCCAGCAGGTGGTGGCCATGGGCAAGGGCAACCTCGATATTCCCGAGCCGCCGGTGGCGCCCGTGGCCGTGGTGCGGCCCAAGCCGGCCAAGCTCAAGGTGGTGAACATTGAGCCCGCCGCCGTGAACCTGAAGACCGACACCCAGGCGCCTGCCGCCAAGCGGCTGGTCGCCGCGCCGCCCGCCTCCAAGCCGGTGCAACTCGCCAGCCTCAACCCGGAAGAGAAGAAGCGGGTGACGGCCCAGCGCCGCATTCGCCTGGCGGAAGAAAACTGCCTGGCCCGCGCCATCTATTTCGAAGCCCGGTCTGAATCCGAACTGGGTCAGCTTGCCGTGGCCCGCGTCATCCTGAACCGCACCCGCTCGCCGGACTATCCCAAGACCATTTGCGGCGTCGTCTACCAGGGCACCAACCGCCGCAACTCCTGCCAGTTCTCCTTCGCCTGTGACGGCCTGCCGGACGACGTGCGCCAGGCCGGGGCCTGGGCCAATGCCAAGCGCGTGGCCCAGAAGGCCATCGCCGGTCACGGCAACAACGGTGCCTTGGCCCGCGCCACCAACTACCACGCCGATTACGTCAAGCCGCGCTGGGCCAAGAGCCTGCGCCGCCTGGTCAAGATCGGCACCCACATTTTCTATTCCGACTCGTAACCGGACCGGTCAGCCATGTTGGGCGCCCTTGCGGCGCCCTTTTTATTTTGGCATGGACGCGAGAGAAGCGAGAATCATCATGTCACAGCACGGCGAAGGCCACTCCATCACCTGGCTCGATGGCCAATGGCACGAAGGCAATGTGCCCTTTCTTGGCACCATGGATCAGGCCCCCTGGCTTGGCGCTCTCATTTTTGACGGTGCCCGCGCCTTCGAGGGGGTGATGCCGGACCTCGACTTGCATTGCCAGCGCGCCGTCACCTCGGCCCGGGCCATGGGCCTTGAGCCGCCACTTACGGCGCAGGCCATTGAAGCCATTCTGCGCGAGGGCGTGGGCAAGTTCGCCAAGGGCACCGAGCTTTACCTCCGGCCCATGTTCTGGGCGGCGGGCGGCGGCGTTGACCCCGATCCCGCCACCACGCGCTTTGCCGCCGTGGTCCATCATTCCCCGATTCCCCGGCCCGAGGCAGGCGGGTCCATTACCCTCTCGCCCTTCCGCCGGCCCTCGCCGGAATGTGCCGTCACCGGTGCCAAGGCGGCGGGTCACTATCCCAATGCGGGCCGCGCCGTGCGCGAGGCCAAGACGCGCGGCTTCGACAATGCCGTGATGCTCGACCCCGCCGGCAATGTCGCCGAACTCGCCACCTCCAACATCTGGATGGTGAAGGACGGTGTGGCCATGACTTCGGTGCCCAATGGCTGTTTCCTCAACGGCATCACCCGCCAGCGCGTCATCAAGCTGTTGCGCGGTGCCGGAGTGCCGGTCGAGGAAAAGACCCTGCGCTGGGCCGACTTTCTCGAGGCGGACGAGATTTTCACCACCGGCAATTACGCCAAGGTGACACCCATCACCCGCATTGAGCAGCGCCATCTTCAGCCCGGCCCCGTCTATGCCAAGGCCCGCCAGCTCTATTGGGATTATGCCCATGGCCGCTTCGGCATGTAGCGCTTGCCCACCCGCTGCCAGGCTGAGCGGGCCATGCGGCAGCATGGCGGGGCATGAGCTTTAGCCCAGCAATTTACTGAACCGCTTAAGGTAAAGGGCCGAGGCCTCAGGGGGGGCCAGCGGCACAAGCCGGGTGAAGGCGCGCGAGCCTGGGCCGGAAAGTCCCCTGGGCCTGCCGAAGAACTTCTCTGCCTCCACCACCGCAAAGCCCGCGAGTTGCGTTGCTTCCAGAAAGGCCGCCATCTTGTCGGCCTGCTTGATCCGGGTGCTGACCTCAGCGCTGGGGCGGGGCGGCAGGCCGAAGCGCATGTGGATCGCCTCCATCAGCCGGTTCTCGAAGGCCTTGTAGTCAAGGCCGAGTGCTGCCTTGAAGGGCGAGATCATGTCGCCCACCACATATTCCGGCGCATCATGCAACAGCGCCAGCAGCCGGTCCTCGCGCGTCAGCTCCGGCGTGACATGCGCCGCCAGCGCCTCCACCAATACGCAATGCTGCGCCACCGAGAAGGCATGGTCGCCTCTGGTCTGGCCGTTCCACCGCGCCACGCGCGCCAGACCATGGGCAATATCCGCGATCTCGATGTCGAGCGGCGAGGGATCGAGCAGGTCGAGCCGCCGCCCCGAGAGCATGCGCTGCCAGGCGCGGGGTGCGGTCATGGCCGGGCGATCTCTCTCACCGCCCCGTGGCGGTGGCAGGTGACCAGGTGATCGTTGACCATGCCCACAGCCTGCATGAAGGCATAGACGATGGTGGGGCCGCAGAAGCGGAAGCCGCGGCCCTTCAGGTCCTTGGCGATTTTTTCGGCAAGCGGGGTCGCGGCGGGCACCTCATGCAGGTGGGCATGGCGGTTCTGGATCGGCTGGCCGTCGACAAAGCCCCAGAGGTGGCCGGAAAAATCCGGCAGGGCGAGATAGGCCTGCGCGCTGGTCACCGCCGCCTCGATCTTGGCGCGGTTGCGCACGATGCCCGCATCCTGCATCAGGCGCTCGACTTTCTTCGGCGTGTAGCGCGCGATTTTTTCCGGATCGAAGTCATCGAAGGCGCGGCGGAAATTGTCGCGCTTGCGCAGGATGGTGATCCACGACAGGCCCGCCTGAAAGCCATCGAGGATGAGCTTCTCATAAAGCGCGCGCGCGTCACGCTCCGGCACGCCCCATTCCGTGTCGTGATAGGCCATGTAGAGAGGGTCCGTGCCGCACCAGCCGCAGCGGCAGACGCCGTCCTCATGTGTCACCGCCGTCATACCGCTGCCTCAGGAATGGTCATGTCGAAGCGGGCCCAGAAGGGCTTCTCGGGGTGCAGCCGCGTGGCCCCTGCCATCAGCGGGGCCGTTGCCTCTGCCAGCCGGTCGAGGCGCAACAGCGCCAGCGCCCGGCCATCGCCCACCGACAGAAGCTCGCCCATGGCCGTGTCGCCGCTGGTGATCGCCGCCGCGCCGGGAGCAGGGCCGGTGAAGCCCAGCGCCACGATGCGCGCCTTGGCCGTGCCGCGATGCTCCATGCGCGACACCACCTCCTGACCCACATAACAGCCCTTGCTGAAGGAGATGCCGTTGAGCTGATCGAGATTGGCCTCATGCGGGAAGAGCACGCCGGAACCGATGTCGGCGTCACTGTCCGGCAGAGCCAGCGCCAGCCGCGCCGGCTCATAGGCCCCGCCCTGGGGCAGGCTGCCCGCCGGCGCGAAGAGCCGGAACCCCGCCGCCGCCAGCCGGGGGTCGGCATAGGCCCCGGCGGATGCCACGCTGGCCACGCCGACATCGAGGTCATCGCGCACCGCGATGTCCACCGCGCTGCGCAGCTTGTAGAGCGTGAGCCGTTTCGCCAGTGCCTCGCGCTGGCTCAGGGCGCAGTCGATCAGCACCGCCTCGCCCCGTCGCAGCAGGAAGAAGTCGTGCAGGATCTTGCCCTGCGGCGTCAGCAGCGCGGCATGGGCCGCAGACCCCTCGGCCAGTGCGGCCACATCCGCCGTCACCAGCCGTTGCAGAAAGGGCAGGGCCTCCGCCCCGGACACGGCCAGAACGGCACGCCGGGGCAGATGTTGCAGCGGAAAATCAGGGCGGCGGGTTGCGTCACTCATCATCCCCATTTACGTAGGACAGGGACGACAATCAAGGAACTGCCATGGCCCGTCACATTGACCTGATCCTGAAGGGCGGCACCCTCGTCAATCACGCTGGCGTGGGCGCGCGCGACATCGCCGTGAACGGAGGCCGCATCGTGGCCATCGGTGACGTGTCGAATCTGGCGGCGCGGGAAACCCTGGACTGTGCGGGCCTGCACATTCTGCCCGGCGTCATCGACACCCAGGTTCACCTGCGCGAACCGGGCCTGACCCACAAGGAGGATCTGGAGAGCGGGGGCCGGGCTGCCGTCATGGGCGGGGTGACGGCGGTTTTCGAGATGCCCAACACCAAGCCGCTCCCCGCCAGCGCGGCGGCCCTGGCCGACAAGGTGGCCCGCGCCCGCGACCGCATGCACTGCGACTTCGCCTTCTACATGGGGGGCACCCGCGACAACGCGGCGGAACTGGCAGAACTGGAAAAACGCGAAGGCTGCGCCGGGGTCAAGGTTTTCATGGGCTCGTCCACCGGCGACCTTCTGGTCGATGACGATGACGGCGTGGCCACCGTTCTCGCCCATATCTCACGCCGCGCCGCCTTCCATTCCGAGGACGAGGCGCGCCTGAAGGCGCGGGTCTCCCATCAGGTGGCGGGCGATCCGGCCAGCCATCCCGTGTGGCGTGATGCCGAGGCCGCGCGCCTCTGCACCGAGCGCCTGCTGCGCCTGGCGAAGGCGGCGGGCAAGCGCATCCATGTGCTCCATGTCTCCACTGCCGAGGAATTGCCGCTTTTGGCCGAGCACCGCGATCTTGCCAGCGTCGAGGTGACGCCGCATCACCTGACCCTCTCCGCCGATGACTACGCCCGCCTCGCCACCAGATTGCAGATGACCCCGCCGGTGCGGGGGCCGGAGCATCGCGCCGCCCTGTGGGCGGCTCTCGCCCATGGACTGGTCGATGTGCTGGGCTCGGACCATGCGCCCCACACGCTGGAGGAAAAGGCCAGGCCCTATCCGGCCTCGCCCTCCGGCATGACCGGGGTGCAGACGCTGGTGCCCATCATGCTCGACCACGTGAACGCCGGACGCCTGACACTCGAACGCTTCGTCGATCTGACCTCCCATGGTGTCCAGCGCCTCTTCGGCATCGCGAGCAAGGGCCGCGTGGCGCTGGGCTATGATGCCGACTTCACCATCGTCGATCTGAAGCGCCGGGAGACCATCACCGACCGCTGGATTGAAAGCCGCTGCGGCTGGACGCCCTATGACGGCAAGAAGGTCACCGGCTGGCCGGTGGGCACCATGGTGCGGGGCAGGCTCGCCATGTGGCAGGGTGAAATCCTGGGCCGGGCCGCAGGCCAGCCCATCCGCTTCGGCGAAGCCTTGACGAGGACCGCATGACCCAGTTTCGCGCACTCAGGATTTTCAAGACCGACGATGGCCAGGAGGCCCGCTTCGTCACCCTCACCGAGGACGATCTGACCGAGGGCGATGTGACGGTTGCCGTCTCCCATTCCTCGGTCAACTACAAGGATGGTCTGGCGCTGATGAACAAGGCGCCCATCATCCGCCACTATCCGCTCAACCCCGGCGTCGATTTCGCCGGCACGGTCCTGACCTCGGACCACCCCGACTGGCAGCCCGGCGATCAGGTGGTGCTGAACGGCTGGGGCCATGGCGAGAACTATGACGGCGGCTTTGCCGAAGTGGCGCGGGTGAAGGGCGACTGGCTGGTGGCCGTGCCCCAGGGCTGGACGGCCTCCGACTGCATGGCCGTGGGGGTGGCCGGCTACACCGCCATGCTCAACGTCATGGCGCTGGAGGAACAGGGTGTTGCCCCCGGCGCGGGCGAGGTGCTGGTGACCGGGGCGGCGGGCGGCGTCGGTTCAGTCACCGTGTCGATCCTGGCCAGGCTCGGCTATCGCGTGGCGGCGGTGACGGGCCGGGTGGAGGAGGCGGAATTTCTCAAGGGCCTGGGTGCGCAAACGGTCATTGGCCGCGAGGAATTCTCCGGCCCGGTGAAGGCCCTGGCCAAGGCGCGCTGGGCCGCGGCCATCGACTCGGTGGGGTCAACCACGCTGGCCCATGTCATTTCCCAGATCATGCAGGACGGCACCGTGGTGGCCTGCGGTAATGCCCAGGGCATGGACCTGCCCACCACTGTAGCACCCTTCATCCTGCGCGGGGTAAAGCTCATCGGCGTCAATTCGGTGACAACCCCCATGCCGCGCCGGAGAGCCGCGTGGGCGCGCATCGCCCGCGACCTCGACCGCGCCAGGCTGGCGAGCCTCGCCACCCATGTGACGCTCGATGACGTGCCGCGCATTGCCGCCGACATCGTGCAGGGCAAGGTGCGGGGCCGGGTGGTCGTGGATGTAAGGAAGTGAGTGGCGCCTACTGCCGTGTCTTCACGGTGGTGAATTCACCGTGGCGGATACGCTCCGGCAGGCGCTCGCACATCACCGCCACCGGCTCTTCGCCATAGCTGCCGATCATGTCGGAGAGGGCGGCGAAAATTGCCGCCGTGGCGATGGCGTCGGGGTCCAGCCCCTCGTAAACCGCCTCTTCCCAGGCATCCATGATATGGCGGAGCGCGGCGTGTTTCGCCTCCATGCGGCGATGTTCGTCAGTTACCGACGCGGCCAGTTCCTTGGGCGGATTGCGGTGCATGTGAAACTTTCAAAACTCAGGCAGGCGGCGGTGTTGAACTGCCGTCTCCCCATCCCTGAACCGCACCTTAGCCAGCCGGTTAACCGCCTTCGAGTCCATCCTTAAGAAAAGGTTAATGCCGGGAAGCACTATTGCTTCAAATACTTGCAATGGGGGGGAGGCGGCATAGACTGCGCCCCATGTGCACCCTCTACAGTTTGCGCAAGTCTCCGGCGGAACTGCGCGCCCGGTTTCGCCATCACAGCGCCGACGGCTTTCCGCCCCGGCCCGAAATCCGGCCCATGGAACCCATCGCGGTCATTCGTGGCGCGCGCGGGGAACGTCAGTTTGCGCTGCTGCGCTGGGGCTTCATTCCCTCCTGGGGCAAGGTGGAGATGGCGGCGCGGCCCTTTCTCAATGCGCGCATCGAGGGCATCGCGGAGAAGCCCTCCTTCCGCCATGCGCTGAAGCGCCGCCGCTGTCTCATTCCCGCCGATGGCTTCTTTGAGTGGCAGGGCGAGAAGGGCCGCAGGCAGGCATGGTTCATGGCGCGGTTTGATGGCGGTCTCTTCGCCATGGCGGGCCTGTGGGAGCACTGGATGGCCCCCGATGGCAGCGAGGTCGAGGGGGCGGCCATCATCACCCTGCCGGCGCTGGGCCATCTCGCCGCCATTCACGAGCGCAATCCCGCGCTGGTGGCCGAGAAGGATTTTGACCGCTGGCTCGATGTCGATCGTGTGGCTGAGACCGAGGCCCTGCGTCTGCTGGCCGCCCCGGATGATGAAGTCTTTACCGCCGAGCCGGTGGGCCTGAAGCGGGCGCGACCGGAGGCGCCGCGTCTGCTGTGATCTTCCGGGCCATGCACAGGACCGGGTTCACCTCATAGCCCAGGGCCCCGTAAAAGTCCTTCACCGCAGCATTCTCGGCCCGCACCAGAAGATTGACCTTCCACACGCCGTGCTGCGCCAGCCACGCCTCTGCCGCGCGCACCGCTGCCTTGCCCAGGCCCCGGCGCTGGTGGGCGGGGTCCACCGCCACATAGTAGAGCATACCGCGATGGCCATCATGCCCCGCCATGACGCTGGCGATGATCCGGCCTTCGGCGCGGGCGACCAGAATGGTGGAGGCAGGCCCGGCGAGCGCAAAGGAAATGTCCTTGTGCGGATCATTCCATGGCCGGCTGAGGCCGCAGGCCTGCCAGAGAGCGGCAAGGGCTTCCGCGTCGTCCATCGTGGCGGGGGCAAAGCTCATGGCTCCGGCAGCACCTTGCCGGGATTCATGATGCCCTTGGGGTCGAGCACTTGCTTGATCCCGCGCATCAGGTCCAGCGCCACCGGCGATTTGATGGCCCGCATGTCCTCGCGCTTCAAGACGCCGATGCCATGTTCAGCGGAGATGGAACCGCCATGGAGCAGCACCACCTGGAACACCGCCGCGCTCATATGGTGCCATTGCGCCAGGAACTCATCCTTGTCGGCGCCCTGGGGCTGGGTGATGTTGAAATGGATATTGCCGTCACCCATGTGGCCGAAGGGCACGGGCCGCGCTCCCGGCACCACGCGTTCCACCGCCGCCATGGCTTCGGTGAGGAAGGCGGGGATGTGCGACACCGGCACCGAGACATCGTGCTTGATGGAGCCGCCCTCGAATTTCTGGGCCTCGGAAATGGCCTCGCGCAGGGCCCAGAGGTCGCCGCGTTGCGCTTCCGACTGGGCCACCATGGCATCCGTCACCAGCCCGCGCTCCAGCGCCTGTTCCATGATGTCCATGAGCGCGCCAGCCGCGGGGTCCGCCAGTTCCACCAGCACCGACCATTCCGCCGCTGCCGACAGGGGCTGGCGCTGGCCCATGTGGCGCACCGCAAAATCAACCGCATTGGCATGGAGCAGTTCAAACCCCACCACGCGGTTGCCGGAGCGGTCGCGGGCCAGCGCCAGCAGTTCCACCGCCGCCGCAACCGAGGCCACGGCGGCAAAGCCGGTCTCATGCACCCGCGGCTGCGGGTAAAGCTTCATCACGCATCGGGTGATGATGCCGAGCGTGCCTTCCGCCCCGATGAACAGGTTCTTGAGGTCATAGCCGGTGTTGTCCTTGCGCAGGTGGGAGAGACCGTTCCACACCCGGCCATCGGCCAGCACCACCTCGAGGCCAAGACAGAGATCGCGCGCATTGCCATAGGCCAGCATGTTGAGGCCGCCGGCATTGCTGGAGAGATTGCCGCCGATCTGGCAGGTGCCCTCCGCTGCGAGGCTCAGGGGGAAAAGCCGGTCGGCGTCAGCGGCGGCCTGTTGCAACCCATGCAGGGTGACGCCCGCCTCGGCCGTGATGGTGAGATTGTCGGGATCAACCGCCAGCACCCGGTTCAGGCGCTCCAGTGCGATCACAATCTGGTCACCTTCTCCCAGGGGAATCTGCCCGCCCACCAGCCCGGTATTGCCACCCTGCGGCACCACCGCGGTCTCCGTCTCATGGGCGATGGCAAGCAGACGGGACACTTCGCCCGTGCTGCCCGGGCGCAGCACCATGGCGGCCTTGCCCTGCCACAGGCCGCGCCACTCCGTGAGGTAACGTGCCATGTCCGCCGGATGGGTGATGGCGTTGTTGTCCCCCACCACGGCGGCAAGGCGGGCCAGGGTTTCGGGCGTCGGCGCGCGGGTCATGCTGTGGGCCTTGGGGCGGCGGCGCGGGCCAGCCGGTCGTTGATGGCCTCGCCCAGGCCGAACTGCGGCACGGGGGCAACGGCGATGGGCCGGCCCTGTGCATCCGCCAGATGCAGCAGCCGGAACAGGTTGGCCGCCGCCTCGGCCAGGTCGCCGGTGGCCGACAGGGTGTAGTCGCCGCCGCCATAGCGCCCGAAGCCGATGTAGGTTTCGTCCGCCTGCGGGGCCTCGGCGTTGAGGCGAAGCGCGGCGCGCGGCGCATAGTGGCTGGGCAACTGGCCGGGGGAATGGGGCTGGTCCTCATCGTCCTCGCTCATGCCGAGGCGGATGCCCAGCCGGTCCTCGATTTCCTCGCGCGGCAGGCCGCCGGGGCGGAGCAGGGTGGGCCGCGCCCCCATGAAACTGACCACCGTTGATTCAAGCCCCACATGCGCCGGGCCGCCATCGAGAATGACCGCCACCCTGCCGCCAAGCCCCTGGCGCACATGCTCCGCCGTGGTGGGCGAGATGCGGCCTGAAGGGTTGGCGCTGGGGGCCACCACCGGCCCGCCCACGGCGGCCAGCAGCGCCAGCGCCAGCGGATGGGCCGGCACCCGGATGGCCAGCGACGGCAGGCCCGCCGAGGCCAGCAGCGACACCGGGCAATGGGCGGCGCGCGGCACCACCAGCGTCAGGGGGCCGGGCCAGAAGGCACGGCCAAGGCTGCGGGCCTCCGCCGGAAAGTCGCCCAGGGCGAAGGCGGCATCGGGCGTTGCCACATGGGTGATGAGGGGATTGAAGCTGGGCCGGTCCTTGGCGGCGAAAATGGCGGCCACCGCCCGGTCGTTGGTGGCGTCCGCCCCCAGCCCATAGACCGTCTCGGTCGGGAAGGCCACGAGGTCACCCCGGCGCAGGGCCGCCGCTGCCGCCGCCACTTCCGCCATTTCAGGTTCAAAAGTCGCACCCATGCGCGAGGCCTATAGCAGGCAAAGGCCCTTCGGGCTACCATCAGGCCATCATGACAACGCTGCTCTTCACCCACGCCGCCTCGCTCAATCACCTCACCCCCGAGGGCCACCCCGAACGCCCCGACCGCATCCGCGCGGTGGAACAGATTCTCGCGGCCCCGCCCTTCGCCAAGCTCGTCCGCCGCGAGGCCCCGCGCGCCCGGGTGGAGGATATCCTGCTGGTTCACCCGGAGAGACATCTCCGCCATCTCGAACAGCTCTCGCCTGCCTCCGGCCTCGAGTATATCGACGCCGACACCACCATGAGTCCGGGCACGCTGGAAGCCGCCTTCCATGCGGTCGGTGGCGCGGTGGCGGCGGTCGATGCGGTGATGAAGGGCGAGGCCCACAATGCCTTCTGCGCGCTGCGCCCCCCCGGCCACCATGCCGGGGCCGACTACGCCATGGGCTTCTGCTATTTCAATCAGGCGGCGGTGGCGGCCTATTACGCCCGCAAGACCTTCGGGGCCGCGCGCGTGGCCGTGATGGATTTCGATGTTCACCACGGCAATGGCACGCAGGATATTTTCTGGACCGACGCCGACATGTTCTATGGCTCGACCCATCAGGCGCCGCTCTATCCCTTCACCGGCGAGGCCCATGAACAGGGCGTCGGCAATATCTTCAATGCGCCCCTGTCGGAAGGCACCGGCAGTGCCGCCTTCCGCGAGGCCATGCGCACCGTGATCCTGCCCGCCCTCGATGACTTCTCGCCGGATCTGCTCATCATCTCGGCGGGCTTTGATGCCCACCACCGCGATCCCATCGGCGGGCTGGAACTGACCGAGGAGGACTTCGCCTGGGTGACGCTGAACCTGATGGACGTGGCCGACCGCAAGGCGGGCGGGCGCGTTGTCTCGCTGCTGGAGGGCGGCTATGATCTGCGCGGACTGGCCTCATCGGCAGGCATTCACGTGCAGGCCCTGATGCATGGCGCGGCCAATCCCGCCCCCACCGCCAACCGGAGTTGACCCATGGCTGCCAAGACCGACGACATCACGGCCATGAGCTTCGAGGCCGCCCTGTCCCAGCTTGAGGACATCGTGGCGCGCCTTGAGGCGGGCAAGGTCGATCTCGAGGAATCCATCAAGATCTATGAGCGTGGCGAGGCGCTGAAGGCTCATTGCGCCGCCAAGCTGGCCGAGGCCGAGGCGCGCATCGAGAAGATCACATTGGGGGCCGACGGCAAGCCCACGGGGACCACGCCGCTGGACGTCGAGTGAGCCGCACACGGCTGGATGCAGCTCTGGTGGCGGCGGGGCTGTTCGCCGCGCGCGCCCGGGCGCGGGATGCGGTGCTGCGCGGCACGGTGTCGGTCGACGGCAGGGTGGAAACCAAGCCCGCCCGCATGGTGGGGCCGGAGGCGGTTTTCGAGGTGAGCGATGAAGCCCGGAATTATGTCTCGCGCGCCGCGCTGAAACTCAGCCATGGTCTGGATCATTTCGGCCTGTCGCCCGCGGGCAAGGCCTGCGTCGATCTCGGCGCCTCCACCGGCGGCTTCACCCAGGTTCTGCTGGAGCGCGGAGCCATGCGGGTCGTCGCCATCGATGTCGGCCATGGCCAGTTGGCCGAAGTCCTGCGCGCTGATCCGCGTGTGGCGGTTTATGAAGGGGTCAATGCCCGCAGCCTCACCCGCGGTCAGGTGCCGGAGGATACGGCATTCATTGTCTCGGACCTGTCCTTCATTTCGCTGAAACTCGGCCTGCCGCCCGCCCTCGCCCTGGCGGCACCGGGCGCGCACCTGCTGGCGCTGGTGAAGCCGCAGTTCGAAGTCGGGCGCGCGCATCTCGGCAAGGGCGGTATCGTCACCAGCCGCGTTCAGCACCAGCGCGCCTGCGACGCGATCGCCGACTTCCTGCACAGCCAGGGCTGGGAGGTTCTGGGGCTGACCGACTCGCCCCTTGTGGGCGGCGACGGCAACCGGGAATTCCTCATCGCGGCCCGGAAGTCCTGATCTCACGGGAAGCATGGCCCGGCGGTGCGCCCTGCCACCGGCAGCTCCCCCGCGTTCGCCAGGCGGCGAAGCGCCACCGGCGCTGCGCAGGGGTCGCCTGGCTCACCCCACCTGGGCGCGGTGGCGAAGGTAATGGTCGGCCAGCACCATGGCCATCATGGCCTCGCCCACCGGCACGGCGCGGATGCCCACGCAGGGATCATGCCGCCCCTTGGTGCGCACCTCCGTGTCCTCGCCTGAAACCGTAATGGACTTGCGCGGCGTCAGGATCGATGACGTGGGCTTCACCGCGAACCGGCAGACGATGGGCTGGCCGGTGGAAATGCCGCCCAGAATGCCGCCCGCATGATTGGTGAGGAACTGCGGCGCGCCGTCCGTTCCGGCGCGGATCTCGTCGGCATTCTCCTCGCCCGTCAGCGCTGCCGCCGCAAAGCCGTCGCCGATCTCCACCCCCTTCACCGCATTGATGCTCATCATGGCGGAGGCCAGATCCTGACTGAGCTTGGCATAGACGGGCGCCCCCCAGCCGGCGGGCACATCCTCGGCCACCACCTCGACGACGGCCCCCACCGACGAGCCTGCCTTGCGCACGCCGTCGAGGTAGCTCTCCCATTGCCTGGCCGCCACGGCATCGGGGCAGAAGAAGGGATTGTTCTCCACCTCGGCCCAGCTCCAGCGGCCGCGGTCGATCCTGTGCGGCCCCATCTGCACCAGGGCGGCCCGGATGGTGACATGCGGAATGACCAGGCGGGCCACCGCCCCAGCCGCCACGCGGGCCGCCGTTTCCCGCGCCGACGACCTGCCGCCGCCGCGATAGTCGCGGATGCCGTATTTGGCCTGATAGGTGAAATCGGCATGGCCGGGACGGAAGGTGTCGCGGATTTCCGCGTAGTCCTTTGAGCGCTGGTCGGTGTTGTCGATCACCATGGCAATGGGTGTGCCGGTGGTGATGAGGCCGCCGGTGCGTTCATCCTCGAACACGCCGGAGAGCAGCTTCACCTCGTCGGCTTCCTGACGCTGGGTGGTGAAGCGCGACTGACCGGGCTTGCGCTTGTCGAGGTAGTTCTGGATGTCCTTGACTGAAATGCCAAGGCGGGGCGGGCAGCCGTCAATGATGCAGCCGATGGCCGCGCCATGACTCTCGCCGAAGGTGGTGACCCGAAACAGATGGCCGAAGGTGTTGTGTGACATGGGATTTGCTTAAGCCGCTTCGCAAAACCCGTCAAATCCAGCCTTACTCGCCCTCTTGGGCCACCGACATGTCGGGGGCGGTTGGGTTTTTCATGCCCACCACGTGATAGCCCGAGTCCACATGCATGACTTCACCGGTCATGCCGCGGGAGAGGTCCGAGAGCAGGAACATGCCGGCCTGGCCCACTTCCTCGATGGTGACGGTGCGGCGCAGCGGCGAATTGTATTCGTTCCAGCGCAGGATGTAGCGGAAGTCGCCGATGCCCGACGCCGCCAGCGTCTTGATCGGCCCGGCGGAGATGGCGTTGACCCGGATGCTGTTGGGGCCGAGGTCGGCGGCGAGATAGCGCACCGAGGCTTCCAGCGCCGCCTTGGCCACGCCCATGACGTTATAGTGCGGCATCCATTTTTCCGCCCCGTAATAGGTGAGCGTCAGCAGCGCGCCGCCCTCCGTCATCAGCTTTTCGGCGCGCTGGGCAATGGCCGTGAAGGAATAGCACGAGATGTAGAGCGACTTGTTGAAGTTGTCGGGCGAGGTGTCGACATAGCGCCCGGTCAATTCGTCCTTGTCGGCGAAGGCAATGGCGTGCACCACGAAGTCGAGCTTGCCCCATTCCTTCTCGATGGCGGCAAAGGTGGCGTCGATGGAGGCCATGTCGGTGACATCGCAGGGCACCACGATCGTGGAGCCGATGCCCTCGGCCAGCGGTTCCACCCGCTTCTTCAGGGCATCGCCCTGATAGGTGAAGGCGAGTTCCGCACCCTGGTCGTGGCACGCCTTGGCAATGCCCCAGGCGATCGAGCGATTGTTCGCCACGCCCATGATGAGGCCTTTTTTGCCCGCCATCAAACCTTTGTTATCGCTCATGAATATCACCTGTTTCGGATAAATCGCCAGACTGTTGTGGGTTAATTGGCACAAAGCCGGTTGCCGGTCCATCCCCGCCCGTTCAACTTTTGTCACCATTTCCAACAGGCGCAGTGCCGCCGTTGCTGCTGCCCCATGCGACGCGCGGCCTCTGGGCCTGTCGCATCGTGCCGAGTCACGCTAGAGTGGGCGGCATGAACCTTTCTGACATCCCGACCCTCACCGCGCAAATGGGTTTCACCCAGCGCAATGACCCCCATGAACTCTTCGCCGAATGGCTGAAGGAGGCGGAGAAGAGCGAGCCCAACGACCCCAACGCCATGGCGCTGGCCACCGTGGATGAGGCGGGCCTGCCCAATGTGCGCATGGTGCTGCTCAAGGGAGCGGATGATCGCGGCTTTGTCTTTTACACCAACTTTGAAAGCCAGAAGGGCCAGGAAATTCTGGCCACCGGCAAGGCGGCGCTGAACTTTCACTGGAAGTCGCTGCGCCGCCAGGTCCGGGTGCGCGGCCTGGTGGACCAGGTGAGCGACCGCGAGGCCGACACCTATTTCGCCTCGCGCGCCCGCGACAGCCGCATCGGGGCCTGGGCATCGAAACAATCGCGCCCGCTGGAAAACCGTTATGCGCTGGAGCAGTCGGTGGCCGTCTGGGCGGCGAAATATGCCATCGGCGAAGTGCCCCGCCCGCCCCACTGGTCGGGCTTCCGGGTGAAGCCGCTTGCCATCGAGTTCTGGCACGACCGGCCCTTCCGCCTGCATGAGCGCGTGGTCTTCCGCCGCGATACGCCAGAGTCCGCCTGGACCAAGGCAAGGCTTTATCCGTGAGATGCCCATGACCCAGACCCCCGATGCCGAACGCAAGACCCTCATCCTCACCGGTGCCTCTCGCGGCATTGGCCACGCCACGGTGAAGCGCTTTTCCACCGCCGGCTGGCGCGTCATCACCTGTTCACGCCAGCCTTTCCCGGAGGATTGCCCCTGGGACGCGGGCGAGGAGGATCACATTCAGGTGGACCTCGCCTCGTCCGAAGACACGGCCCGCGCCATATCCATCATGCACGACAAGCTGAAGGCGCAAGGGGGCAGGCTGCATGCGCTGGTCAACAATGCCGCCATCAGCCCCAAGAAGCCGGCGGGTGGGCGGCTCAACACCCTCGACACCTCCGAGCAGGATTGGAAGACCGTGTTCCAGGTGAACTTCTTCGCTCCCATCATGCTGGCGCGCGGCCTGATCACTGAATTGACGGCGGCCAGGGGGGCGGTGGTCAATGTCACCTCCATCGCCGGGTCGCGGGTTCATCCCTTTGCCGGTGCGGCCTATTCCACCTCGAAGGCGGCGCTGGCCGCGCTGACCCGCGAAATGGCCGCCGACTTCGGCCCCCATGGCGTGCGCGTCAACGCCATCTCGCCGGGCGAGATTGAAACCTCCATCCTGTCGCCCGGCACCGAGAAGATCATCCCCCAGATTCCCCTGCGCCGCCTCGGCCAGCCGGAGGAGGTGGCCCGCGCCATCTATTATCTGTGCACGGAAGGTTCTTCCTACGTCACGGGCTCGGAACTGCACATCAACGGCGGCCAGCATGTCTGAGCGGAACCTGCGTCATGAGACCATCGCGGCCCAGGGCGGCCATGCAGTGGACCGGGAAACGGGCGCGGTGGTGCCGCCGCTTCATGCTGCCACCACCTATGCCCGCGACGAAAACTATCTGCCCAGATTGCGCGAGAATTATATCCGCAGCGGCAGCCCCAACCTGTGGCAGCTGGAAGACACGCTGGCGCGGCTGGAGCAGGGGGCGGCAGCACTCGCCTTCTCCTCCGGCATGGCGGCCTCCACCACGCTCTTTGAAACCATTCCGCCGGGGGCCCATGTGGTGGCCCCGCAGGTCATGTATTACGGCACGCGCGACTGGCTGCGGCGGCTGGAAGCCATGAGCCGCATCCGCCTCACGCTCTTTGATCCCGGAAAACAGGGCGACCTTCAGGCCAGCATCACGGACGGCACCGATCTCGTCTGGATCGAAACGCCCCTGAACCCCACCTGGGAGGTGATCGACATTGCGGCGGCGGCCAGGGCCGCCCATGACGCCGGTGCCATTCTCGCGGTCGACGCCACGGTTTCCGCCGCCGTCACCACCCGGCCGCTCACTTTGGGCGCGGATGTGGTCTTTCATTCCGCCACGAAATATCTGAACGGCCATTCCGATGTGCTGGCGGGCGTTCTGGTGACGCGCGAGACCAATGCGCGCTGGCAACAGGTGGCAAAGCTTCGCACCATGCAGGGCAATCCGCTTGCCCCCCATGACGCCTGGCTTTTGCTGCGGGGACTGCGCACGCTCTTTGTGCGCTACCGCCAGGCCAGCGCCAATGCGCTGGTCCTCGCCCGCCACTTTGAAAACCACCCCAAGGTGGAAGCCGTTCTCTATCCCGGTCTGGAAAGCCATGCCGGTCATGCCGTGGCCAAACGCCAGATGGTGGACGGCTATTCCGGCATGATGAGCCTGCTCATCAGGGGCGGCTTTGATGCGGCAAAAAAATTCTGTGTGTCGCTCACGACCGTCGTGCCCGCGACATCTTTGGGTGGTGTGGAGACGCTGGCCGAACACCGCAAGACGGTGGAAGGTCCGGCAAGTCCCGTGCCCGATCATCTGGTGCGGATTTCGGTGGGCATCGAGAATGTCGCCGATCTCATCGCCGACATCGAACAGGCATTGGCGCGGCTTTGAGTTCCGCCGCCGCAGGAGAATGAGATGAAACGCTATCACGGCTCGCGTCCCTATAGTCCGTCAGAAATCAGGGCCGATGCGGTGGTGCATGTGCTGGGCCTGTCGGCGGGGGTCATCGCCGCCGCCATCCTGCTCACCCGCGTGGTGCTGACGGGCGGGGCCTGGGTGCCGCTCATGGTCTATGTGCTGGGCCTCCTCGCCATGCTGAGCTTTTCGGCCACCTATAATCTCTGGCCCGCCACGCCGGTGAAATGGATTCTCCGCCGCTTCGATCACTCCGCCATCTATCTCCTGATCGCGGGCACCTATACGGCGCTCTTGCCCTTCCTGACGAGCCGCACCGAGGCCGTGGTGCTGGGCCTGGTCATCTGGAGTGTGGCAGCGCTCGGCATTGTGCTGAAGGTGGCGCTGCCCGGTCGCTTCGACAAGCTCGCCATCGCGGTTTACCTCGGCATGGGCTGGGCCGGCGTCTTCTCCATCCGCTCCTTCATGGCGGTGCTGCCCATGACCACGCAGATTCTCATCGCCGTGGGCGGGCTGCTCTATACCGTGGGCGTCATCTTCTATGTCTGGGAGCGGCTGAAATTCCAGAACGCCATCTGGCATGCCTTTGTCGCCACGGCGGCGGGCTGCCAGTTTGCCGGCATTGCCTATCTCTATAGCTGATCACACCGCCTTGGCGTGGCGGTTGGCCACGACCTTGTAATGCGCATCAAAGGCGCAGGCCGCCGAGCGCAGGAACAGTCGGTGCGTCTTCGGCACGGAAACGACCGTGCCGCGCCACTCCGCCAGCCCCGCCGCCAGCAGCGGCTCCAGCCGGTGAAGCCCCGGCTCCAGAACCGCGGGATCAAAGCCGTGGCGCGCCGCCACCGCCGCATAGTCCACGCTGAAATCACACATCAGCCGCTCGATCACCGCAGCCCGCATGCGGTCCTCCGCCGTGGTGGCAAGCCCGCGGTTAACCGGACTTTCGCCCTTCTCGATGGCCATGGACCAGGCCAGCGTGTCGCGCGCCGCCTGGGCAAAGCCCTGCGGATATTCCGAGATGGCCGAGGCCCCGAAGGCCACCAGTGCATCCGCCGTGTCGGTGGTATAGCCCTGGAAATTGCGGTGCATGGTGCCCGCTTCCGCCGCCCTGGCCAAGTCGTCGTCCAGCAGAGCATAGTGGTCAAGCCCGATGGCCGCATAGCCCTGCGCCGTCAGGGTCTCGTTGATGGCCACCGCCTGATCGTAGCGCTGCGGAATATCCGGCAGGTCGGCGTCCCTGATCATCTTCTGGTGCTTGGCGAACCACGGCACATGGGCATAGCCGAAGACCGAGATGCGGTTGGGCTTCAGCGCCGCCGACTGGGTGGCCGTCTCGATGACGCTTGCCACCGTCTGGCCCGGCAGGCCATACATGAGATCGTAATTGACCGAGACAAAGCCCGCCGCACGCAGGTCTTCGGTCGCCCGCGCCACCAGGTCATAGGGCTGCTGGCGGTTGATCTTGTCCATGACCGGCTGGGCGAAATCCTGCACGCCGAAGGAAATGCGGTTGAAGCCCATGGCGGTCAGCGCCCGGGCCCGCTCCGGCGTCATGCCGCGCGGGTCGGATTCGATCGCCACCTCCGCGCCCGCCGCGATGCCGAAGGCCCGGTCCACCGCGTCCACGATGCTCCTGAGGTCGTCGTTCTTGAGGTAGGTGGGCGTGCCGCCGCCGAAGTGGAAGTGCTTCACCGCCCCGTGCCGGGTGCCCTTCAGGCCGCCGCCCCGCGCGATGTCCCTGAGCAGCGCTGCCGTATAGCGTTCGGCCCGGTCATAGGTATTGGGCACCGAGGTGTGGCAGCCGCAATACCAGCACAATTGCTGGCAGAAGGGGATATGGACATAGAGCGACAGCACCGCCTCCGGCGCCAGCGCCGCCAGCCAGCCATCCGCAATGGCCGGGGAAAACTCGCTCTGGAACTGCACCGCCGTGGGATAGCTCGTGTAGCGCGGCACATCCTGCGTGGCGAAGGGAAGAAGTTTCGGATCCATGTCTCTCTGCTTTTGGGGCTGCTCCAAATGAAAACCCTCGCCCGGCATAGCGCTCGGGGCGAGGGCTGTCCTGTTAAAAGAGCTTAATTTCCAAGCAGCGCCGATTCAAGGATGTCCAGCCCCTCGTCCAGCACCTTGTCGGAGACCGACAGCGGCGTGAGTAGGCGGATGGTATTGCCATAGACGCCGCAGGACAGGATGAGCAGGCCCCGCTCGTAGCACTTGGTGACGAGGGCCTTGGCCGCCGCGCCGTCCGGCGCCGCGCCGCCGCGCTCGGTCACCAGGTCGAAGGCGCACATGGCCCCCAGCCCGCGCACATCGCCGATGGCCATGCCCCTGGCCTTGGCCTTCACGGCGTTGAGGCGGTTCATGATGGTCTTGCCCTGCGCCTTGGCCTTGGCCAGCAGGTCGTCCTGCTGGAAGGCCTCGAACACGCCCAGGGCCGCCGCGCAGGACACGGGGTTGCCGGCATAGGTGCCGCCCAGCCCGCCCGCCTCCGGCGCGTCCATGATCCTGGCCTTGCCGGTGACGGCGGCCAGCGGGAAGCCGCCCGCCAGCGACTTGGCGCAGGTCATCAGGTCCGGCTCCACGCCCATCTGCTCCATGGCAAACCAGGTGCCGGTGCGGCCGAAGCCCGTCTGGATTTCATCGGCGATGAACACGATGCCGTGTTCGTCGCACAGCTTGCGCAGCCGCTGCATCAATTCCCTGGGGGCGACATAGAAGCCGCCTTCGCCCTGCACCGGCTCGATGATGATGGCGGCGACGCGCGACGGCTCCACATCGCACTTGAACAGTTGCTCGATGGCATTGAGGGTGTCATCAACCGTGACGCCCTTGTGGGCCACGGGGAAGGGCACATGCCAGATGCCGGCCGGCATGGGGCCGAACTTCACCTTGTAGGGCACGGTCTTGCCCGTCAGTGCCATGCCCAGAAGGGTGCGGCCATGGAAGCCGCCCTGAAAGGCGATGACGTCCGACCGGCCCGTGTGGGCGCGGGCGATCTTGACCGCGTTTTCCACCGCCTCGGCCCCGGTGGTGACCAGCAGCGTCTTCTTGTCGCCGGCGATGGGGGCCACCTCGGCGATCTTCTCGCACACCTCGATGAAGCCGGCATAGGGCACCACCATGGCGCAGGTGTGGGTGAAACTGTTGAGTTGGTCCATGACCCGCTTCATCACCGCCGGGTGGCGGTGGCCGGTGTTCAACACCGCAATGCCGCCCGCGAAATCGATGTAGCGGTTGCCTTCCACGTCCCACAGTTCGGAATTCTCCGCCCGGTCGGCCATGACCGGCACGGCCATGCCCACGCCGCGCGGCACGATTCTGGCGCGCCGCTCCACCCATTCCTTGTTGGTGCCCGCGGCCTTGCCCTTCGCGCTCATGTTCGTCTCCCTTGTCCGTTTGCTGGCCCTAAGTCTATCGCGGGGCCAAGGGCGGCGGCAACCGCCGTCATGGGGCCAGTTATGCCCCAAAAGCAGGCCGGGGATTGGCCCATCGTTGCCGTTGCGGAGGGGGCGGCGAACCCGTAAAAGCGCAGGCAACGCTCAACACTGAAAGGGTCTTCCATGTCGCACTCCACCCTTGTCCGTCATCTCTGGTCTGATGCCGCCATGAGCCTGCCGCGCCAGGCCGCGCTGGTGGTTCTGGGTTCGGCGCTGGTGGCGCTTTCGGCCCAGGTGCAGGTGCCCATGCTGCCGGTGCCCATGACCCTGCAGACGCTGGCGGTGCTGGCCATTGGCGCGGCCTTCGGGGCGCGGCTGGCGGCAGCGACTCTTCTGCTTTACGTGGCCGAGGCGGCCCTTGGCCTGCCGGTCATGGCGGGCATGGGCGGCGGATTGGCCAAGCTCATGGGCCCCACCGGCGGCTATGTTCTGGGCTTCGTGCTCGCGGCCTTTGCCGTTGGCAAGCTGGCCGAGCGCGGCTTTGACCGCAACGCGGCCACCATGTTCGCCGCCATGCTCGTCGGTGCCGCCCTCATTTATGTGCCGGGCGCGCTCTGGCTTTCGGGCTTCGTCGGCGGGCTGGACAAGGCCTTCGCTCTCGGCGTTGCCCCCTTCGTGCTGGGCGACGTGGTCAAGGCCGCCATCGCGGCGCTGGCCTTCCCGGCGGCGTGGAAGTGGCTGCGCTGATCCCCGGCAGAAGCTGAAAAGACGAAAGCCCGGTCTGGTGACCGGGCTTTTTCGTGTGAAGGTCTCAAGATGGTCGGAGTGAGAGGATTCGAACCTCCGACCCCCTGCTCCCGAAGCAGGTGCGCTACCAGACTGCGCTACACTCCGTCACCAATCACCCGGCGCGAAGCCGGGGTTGGGCGCCTTATAGCCACGCGCGCCGCCCTCCGCAAGTCATTGCGGCGGGCAAATTGGCTGGCTATATGGGCGCCATTGCTGGGGCGTCGCCAAGCGGTAAGGCACCGGATTTTGATTCCGGCATTCGGAGGTTCGATCCCTCCCGCCCCAGCCACTCAGCCGTGCCATTTTGATGGAGTTTCAGGGCCTTCGGAATCGTGCCGGAGGTTCGGGGTTCTGCCTCGGTTGACCTTAGCGCGGCATGACAGAGACGCTAAAACCGTGAGAGAAGAAGGGGCGGCCGGCGTGGTTCCCTGGTGGCCGCCGCCGCTCCATCTCCCTGTTATTCCGTTAAGGCCAGAGCAACTTCAACTGAATTAAGACGCGGGCGCAATGTCACGGCCACCCTCGCCGAGGAACAGCGGGAGGAACTGGTCAAGGCCTTCATCAAGGCTCTGCCCAAGCCCAAGCTGAAATTCGGCGCCATGTCCAGCCACACCGAGGACGTCAGGGCTGAGCATCAGGCCGCCTATTCGCTGCTCACCTCCGTCAGCCTGTCACCCACGCCTATATCCACCATGTCCCGGCGGCCTTTGACACCCGACTTGCCCGGACGATCGCGGTGCAGCGGCTGAACGACCGGCAGGAAACGCTTACCATGGGCTGCGCTGCCGCCGCGCGCGGCGCGGCCACGCCAGGGTGATGGGGTTCAGGGGCTTCACTCCCTTGCCTCCCTCAGGCTTCGGCGTAGCGCGAACCGTTCGTGGTCTTGAGGAAATGGGCGAGGGGAATGTCCTCCTGCTTCAGGAAGCCGCGCCTGGGCAAGGTGCCGTCGCGCACCATTTCCAGAACCGCCGCCACGGATGAGGCCGTGGTCCAGGCGATGGCGGTGCGATGCTTGCCGGCAATTTCCATGGGCTTCAGGCCGCGCACGAATTCACGCCGTTCCAGTCTTCCGTGGCGTTTGCCCTCCGCCGCCACATGGATATAGACGATGTCGTCGTTCACCGGCGGCTTGGCATGAACCAGAATGTCGCCCGCTTCCTTGCGCCGCTCGCGCATCAGCAATTCATGGAAGAAGAAGTTCATCAGCTTCACATGGCCGGGATAGCGCATGGTCTTGTAGTCCATGTTGGGCACCCGGCCCTTGTAGGTCTCGCACATGGTGCCAAGCCCGCCCGAGGTGGTGAAAGCCTCGAGTTCGATGCCGCCGATGAAGATCTTCTCCACCCACTCCATGGGCGATACCCATTTGATCTGGCCGTCCTCCAGCACTTCGCAGTCATTGAGATATTCGTTGACCACACCTTCCGGCGACCAGTTGAAGGAATAGCCCATCAGCCCTGACGGGTGCTGCGGCAGAGCGCCGACCCGCATGCGGCAGGAGCGGCACTCGTCGAACTGGGCAATGAGATCGGCCCCAACAATGCCCACGAAGCCCGGCGCGAGGCCGCACTGCGGCGCCATCAGGCCCTTGGAAGTTTTCGCCATTTCCATGATGGCCTTGGTGGTGGGCACGTCTTCGGTGAGGTCGAAATAATGCATGCCTCTGGCATGGGCCACCTTGGCGACGCCGATGTTGAAGGAATAGGGCAGGCAGGACAGCACGGCATCAAAACCCGTCAGGGCCGCATCCAGTGCTCCATGGTCACTCACGTCCAGCCGCACCACTTTGTATGGCAGGTCCGCCCCATGCGGCGCGGCGTCAAAGCCCGTCACCGCAAAGCCGCAGTCATGCAGCAACTGGCACGCCAGCGCACCCACTTTTCCCAAACCCAGAACGGCTACCTTCTGCATGATGCATTCACCTGTTGTTTTTTCGCGCCAACGCACTTGCCATGGCGCGACCATAGCCCTGCGCCCGGGGCGGCGGAAGGGCGGAATAGCCTACGCTGGAAAGATATGGGCCCGCTGGGGATCAAAACGCACCCGCACTGGCGAACCCTGTGCCGCCATGGCATCACCCGGCAAAACCAGCTTGAATTCGTGGCCCTCGCAGTTGCAGACGAGAATGGTGTGAATGCCGAGGGGTTCCACGACCCTGACCGTCATGGCGAGACCGTCATCGGCCAGTCGGCTGTGGGGGGGGGAGCCCCACAGGCTCCCCCCCGACTGTGCAGGGCGGCCGGAGGCGGCCGGCGCCCGCACGCGACCGCCCTGGCGCCCCGCCGTGACGAAGTGGCCGTCACCGCTCCGTCCACGGATGAAATTCATGCCCGGCGAGCCAAAGAAACCGGCAACGAATTGATTGACCGGCTGGTGATAGATCTCCAGCGGCGAGCCGACCTGCACCACCATGCCCCGGTCCATGACCACGATGCGGTCGGCCATGGTCATGGCCTCCACCTGGTCGTGGGTAACATAGAGCGTGGTCTTGCCCACCCGGCGCTGCAAAGCCTTGATTTCGGTTCGCATGTCGCCGCGCAGCTTGGCGTCCAGATTGGAAAGCGGCTCGTCGAAGAGAAACACATCCGGGTTGCGCACCAGAGCCCGACCAATGGCCACACGCTGGCGCTGGCCACCCGACAACTCGCGGGGGTAGCGGTCCATGAGCGCGCCAAGGCCGAGAAGTTCGGCCACGGGCGCGCTGGCCACGGCAATGTCAGCCTTGGACCGGCGGCGCAGCCGCATGCCGAAGCCGATGTTCTCGGCCACGGTCATATGGGGGTAGAGCGCGTAGTTCTGGAACACCATGGCGCAGTTGCGCTCACCCGGTCCGAGATCGGTCACGTCCTTGCCGCCGATGAACACCTGTCCTTCGGTGGCGGTTTCCAGCCCGGCGACGATGCGCAGCGTCGTGGACTTGCCGCAGCCCGAGGGGCCGACCAGCACCAGGAACTCGCCATCGGCCGCCGTGATGTTCACATCCTTCAGCACCGGCACCGCACCGAAACTCTTGTTCACCCGGTCGAGGGAAACTTGCGCCATGGCCCTATTCCGCTGCCTTGCTGATGCGTTGATACCGGCGGGGATGGCTGGCAATGATCCGCGATGTCACCTGCACCGCCTCCTGCACCGCGGAACCGAGATGCCGGCCTGCCGCCAGCGCCATGAGGAAAGCCGCATTGAACACATCGCCCGCGCCGATGGTGTCGATGACCGCCACCGTGGGAGCGGACGCCACCGCATGGTCTGAGTGGGTGAAACCCTGTGCCCCGGCAGGCCCGGTCTTGACGACGAGAATGGCATCGGCCCCAAGCATGGCCATGAGCGAATGGCCGGCCCGCTCCACCGCTGCTGCCGCCATCTGCATCAGACCCAACAGCTCCACTTCGTTGAACAGGATGATATCGCAGGCCTGGACCCAGGGCAGCGCGCGTGCGCGCGTCGCCGCCGTCCAGCCGCCATCCGGCCAGCCCGTGTCCAGCGCCACCCGGAAGCTGCGGTGCTTCAACGTTGCGATCAGCCCGTCATAATCCGGTGCGAGTGCGGGGGTGACGAAGACCCCGGAGAGCAGGGCCACTTCGCCGGGCCGGGCGGCGGCGGGCAATTGCGCCAGCACATCCTTGAGGCAGAAGTCTGCCAGATGTCCTGCGGGGGTCAGGAAGGTGCGCTCGCCATCGGGATGACTGATCCCCACGGAAATCACCGTGGGCCTGGCCGACACCGCCCATCCCGCCGAGTGTTCAGGCATGGCATCAGCCAGCCACTGCCCCAGGATATCGCTTCCGCGATTGGCGATGAGCCGCACCTCGGCCCCGAAGCCATGGGCCGCCAGCGCCGAATTTCCCGCGCTGCCGCCGAAGCGCAGATCCTGATGGTCGAGCAGCACTTCAGTTCCCGGCTGCGGCCAAGGCATCACGGGGCCGATGATGAGATCGGCGTTGACATTGCCGATGCAGGTGAGGGCAGGACTCATAGCGCGCGCGTCACCTTTTGCGAGTGAACCGGCTCTCCGGCATTGGGCACCAGCCTGGCGGCAGTCTGCACTACCATATGCAACAGGCTGGGCAGGAGCGCCATGACCGCCCCATAGCCCGAAGCCGGGGCAAAGCCGATGCGATGATCCGCCGACAGGGTGTCGCCCGAGGCATCGAACACAACCGTCCTTGCACCCGTGGCGCGGCAGGCGGCGAGCAGGCTGGCATCGTGGCGGCCGTCTTCACCCGCCGCCGCCAGCATGATGATGGCAATGTCGGGGGACAGCATTTCCATCGGGCCGTGGCGCAATTGCCCGCCTTCCAATCCCAGGGCCGGGCGCCGCGCCAATTCGGTGAAGGCCAGCATGAGGGACTCGGCAATGCCGGCAAGTTCCGTGCGCCCGGTGAAGATGAGCGTGCGGCAGGTGCTCAGAACACGGATGATTTCATCGGGCATCGGCACCTCAGGATCATGCAGCCGCGCCAGGGCGGCAGCGCTGTCAAATCCCAGATGCGACAGGATGGCCAGATGCAGCGTGTGCGACAGCACGATGGAGCGCGTGGCGGCAAAGGCCTTCTCCATGCCGCCATGGGCAATGAGGCAGGGAACACCACGGGCCAGGGCGCCTGTTTCGTTCAGCGTCAATCCGAAGCGGTTCTCCTGCGGCTTTGGCGTGGCCAGATATTTCACGATTTCGCCCGAGTCCCCGGATTGCGAGGTCAACACCGCTGTGCGCGGCATTGTCGGCGGGGGCACCATCAATGCCTCGGACAGAACCTCGGCCTGAGCCTCGATGCCGAGCCGGCGATAGGCAAAAAGCGCCGTGCGGTTCACCCAATGCGAGCCGCCCATGCCCAGCAGAAGCAAGCGGCCCGTGCGCCCGATGTCGGCGGCAATCTCCGCCGCCGCCCTGGTCTGCGCGAAGGTGATGTCGGCATCGCGGCCTTGGCGCGCCATCTCGGCGGCGATGCGTTGCAATCCGGTGGGCGGGCTTGTGGCGGTCATGATCTATCCTTTCACGCCCCCCGCCGTCAGACCTTTCACCAGCGAGCGCTGCAGCAACACGGCAATGGCCACCGGCGGTAGCGCGGTGAGCAGGCCCGAGGCCGCAATCAGGCCGAAGTCGGTGGCGCGGCCTCCAGCAAAGTCGGCAATTGTTACCGGCAGCGTCTTGGCGCTGGCATTGGAGGTGAACAGCAGGGCATAGAAAAATTCGTCCCACGCCTGAAGAATGGCGAAGAGCGCCGTGGTGGCAAGGCTGCCCTTGGCCAGCGGCAGGGTGACGAAGCGCAGCATGTCGCGGAAGGAGGCACCATCCATGCGCGCCGCGTTTTCGATTTCATCCGGCACGGCAGCAATGGCCGAGGTGGCAAACCAGGTAACGAAGGGCACCAGCACCGCGCAATAGACGAGGATGAGGCCAAGCAGATGATTGAGAAGCCCCAGGCTCGACAGCACGAAATAGAGCGGCAGCAGCAGGGCGACAGCGGGCATCATATAGGTGGCGAGCACCGTCATCAGCAGCGCGTTGAAGCGCCCCCGGCTGCGCACAATGGCCCAGGCCGCCGGCACGGCCACGCCCAGGGCAACCGCCGTTGCTGTCACCGCCACCACGGTGGAATTGCGCAGCGCCATGAGGAAGGCATGGCCCGCGCTGTTGGCGTCGAAACGGAAGAGTTTCACATAGTTGGTGAACTCGATCTGCGACGGGATGAAGCGCAGCGGCCGCACCGTGAGGTCGCCCGCCGGCGACAGGCTGACCATGACCATCCAGGCCACCGGCAACAGCGTGAACAGGACATAGGCGGCAGCCGCGCCATACAGCAGGATGCTGGCCCAGGTGCGGCGCTTCGTGCGGCGGCTCATTGGTTGGCCTCCGCCTTGCTCAACATGCGCACATAGACCAGCACCAGCACCATGGCCATCAACACCACCAGCAGCGCATAGGATGCGCCCGACCCCACCCGGTTGAAGGCGAAACTTTCCTGATAGACGAAGAAGCTGATGGTCTTGGTGGCATTGGCGGGGCCGCCGCGCGTCATGACGTAGACAATGTCGAAAACCTTGAGCGCCTCGATGAGCCGCAGGATCACCGCAATGGTCAGCGGCAGCATGATGACCGGGAGCGTCACATGGCGGAAGCACTGCCAGGCATTGGCCCCCTCGATGCGCGCCGCCTCATAAAGTTCGGGCCGCACGTTCTGCAGGGCGGCCAGCACGATCATGGCGACGAGTGAATAGTTCTTCCACACATCGGCGAAGATGATGGCATTCATGGCGACGGCGTCATCGCCCAGCCACGAGCGATACTCCGACAAGACGCCGAGCTGGGTGAGGGCGGCGTTGAGCGCGCCGAAATCCGGCTGATAGATGAGCCGCCACATGAGGGCGTTGACGATGGTGGGCACCGCCCAGGGCACGATGAGCAGCGCCCGGAAAAGCATGCGGCCCTTGAGATCCTGATTGAGCAGCAGGGCCACCGCCACGCCCAGCACCACCTCGATGCCCACCGATACGAAGGCGAAATAGGAGGTGCGGCCCACGGCGGCGCGAAACTCCGGGTCGGTCAGGGCATAGGCGAAATTTTCAAGGCCAACCCAACGCGACGCATTGAATCCGGTGAGCAGCCGCGCATCGGTAAAAGATAGAATGACGGTCTGGATGAAGGGGTAGCCGACGATGGCCGCCATGGCGAGAATGAGCGGCGCCAGAAGCAGCAGCGGCGGCGGCGCCCCCGCCGGCCACACCCGGCCTAGGGTCCGGCGCCGGGGTGCGGCGCCGGATGTCGTGTCTGTGACGGTCATGGCCCCAGGCCTGGCCGTTCCGGCTCAGCGCAGACGGGCTGCGGCAGTGGCCGCTTCCGTCAGCGCCTCCTCCGGTGTTGCCTTGCCGGTCAGCGCCTTCTGGATGGCAATCTGCAGCAGGGTGGAGAGTTCCGGATAGGCCGGGAACATGGGCCGCGGCATCATCACGCCGATCGACACATTGGCGGCATTGATGATGGCCTCCTGACCCTTCACCACCGCCGGATCGCTGTAGGACGATTTCCAGATCGGCAGGCTGAGCTGGGCATACTTGTTCTGCACCGGCTGCGAGGTCATGTGGCTCACGAACTTCCACGCCAGGTCAGGCTTGGTTGATCCGGTGGTGACGCCCAGCGCCATGGAACCGTTCATGGCCGAGTGTTCGGTCAGGCCCTTCACGCCGGGGGCCGGCGCAATGCCCACCTTGCCGACGACTTTGCTCTCCTCCGGCTTCTGGGCCATGTTGTACATGTAGGTCCAGTTCAGCGCGAAGGCGGCGTCGCCCGCCGAGAACACCTTGCGCACGTCCTCTTCCAGATATTCGGTGGAATGCGGATTGGTCACGCCCGCCTTCTGCGTTTCCACCATGTATTTCAGCGCATCGAGCGCGCCGCCCTGGTTGAACACCGGCTTGCCGTCGGCGAAGAAGGCACCCTTGTAGGCATCGACCAGCGTGGTGTAGTCGCAGATCACGGCTTCAGCCTGGGCCCAGCTCCACACGATGGGATATTTGGCCAGGCCCTTGTCCTGAATGGTCTTGGCCTGGGTGATCAGTTCGTCCCAGGTCTTGGGCGGTTCGGCAATGCCCGCCTTCTGCAGCATCTCGGTGTTATAGAAGAGATACTTGGTATCAAGGATCCACGGCATGCCGTAGTAGCGGTCCTTGTACATGACGGTGGCCCAGGCACCGTCGAACACGGTGGCCTTGTCCACGTCCTTCAGCCGGTCGGTGACATCCAGCAACACCCCGTTCTCGGAGAAGGTGGCGGGCCAGATGACGTCAAACAGCACCACGTCATAGCCAGCCCCGCCCGCGGCCTTGGCGGCCACGATCTTGTCGTAGAGCGCGTCATAGGCCACGAATTCGAGCTTCACCTTGACGCCCGGATTGGCCTTCTCGAAGTCGTCGGTCATGGCCTTCACATCGGCCTCGCTATAGGCGGCCTGCGACATGAAGAGGGCGCTCAATTCCTCATCGGCGGCCAGCGCCCGGTCCGGAAGACCGGCGGCGGCAAAGGCGGCCAGAGCAACAGACGTTTTCAGGAAACTGCGTTTCGTCAGCATCGTTGGTTCTCCCATACCAAATGGATGGACAGCCTGCCCCCAACCAACTGCCATCGCGACAAAGCTGACCAATTAATAACTCAAATTGATTGACTGTCAAGATTTGGCTATAGTCATCCCCCGAGATGACGGTCGATTCATCCAGCACGGACAGAACCAGCCAGGCCTGGCGGCCGGCGGTGGCGGGGCGGAACCTCGAACATGCCCGGTTGCACAACCGCCGCACGGTTCTGGACGCCATCCGGCGGCTCGGCCCCATTTCCCGGGCCGAGATTGCCCGCCGCACCTCGCTTTCCCTGCAAACCATTCTCAACATCGTGGAGGAACTGCAGGCGGAAGGTCTGGTCAGCGCCGGACCGGTGGAGCGCGGCAAACGCGGCCAGCCCTATGTGCCCTTCACGCTCAATCCGCGCGGCGCCTATACCCTGGGCTTCAACATCGCCCGCCACGCCATCACCGGCGCCCTGGTCGATCTCGGCGGCACGCCCGTGGCGGTGGAGGAGGGGGCGCAGCAGCCGACCACCCCCGCCATCACCGAGCCCATCGTCCGGTCGCTTTGTGAAAAGCTGCTGGCGCGGGCTGGCGTGTCGCACCGCAAGGTCATGGGCATCGGCTGCGCACTGCCGGTGCGCTTCGACCTCGGCGGCATTTCCACCGCCCTTCCCACCGGTCTTCCCGGCTGGGCCGACAATGCCGAACGGGAGCGCTTTGGCTCTGGCCTCTTCGCGCCCACCCTCATCGAGAATGATGCCGTGGCTGCCGCCATCGGCGAACATCTTTATGGCGTGGCGCGCGCCATCGGCAATTTCGTGCTGCTCTATCTGGAGGAGGGGCTGGGTGTCGGCCTGTTTCTGGCGGGCCAACCCTTCACCGGGGCCTTCGGCAGCGCCGGAGAAATGGGCCATCTGGTCATCGAACCCGGCGGGCGGCCCTGCGGCTGCGGCAATCGCGGCTGTCTGGAGCGCTATGTTTCGCTGCGCGCGGCCTATGAAAGTTTTGCCGCCGACCCCAACCGCCAGACGCCAACCCGCCTCAATGAGCTGTTCTCCCGCGATCCAACGGTCATCGATGAATGGCTCAAGGGCCTGCATGGCCCCCTTTCCCGCGCCATTCACATTCTGGAAATGGCCTTTGACCCTGAAACCATCATTCTGAGCGGCCCGGCCTCGGCTGACATCATGGCGCGGGTCATTGCCGCCGCCGATCCCCTGCCGCAATCCATCAGCGCACGGAACAAACGCAGCCTGCCGCGCCTCATGCTGGGATCAGCCGGCATTTCGGCTGCGGCCCTGGGCGCCGCCGCCCTGCCGGTATTCCGCGACATGGTGCCGGACATCTCGGCCTACCGCTGAGGTGCTGCCATCGCGGACTTTCACGACCGGCACCGGCTGGACGGCGAACAGCACCGCTCGGACCATCGATTGCAGACAACGGGTCTGCCCTCGGATGATTTGATCAAAAGTCAGTTGCTTTATAGCGGGACAGCCACCCCTTGTTTCCGTTTCCAGCGCAGGGCAGCCATCCCGGCCAGAAGCACCAGAACGATCGCCCCCGTGACATTGGTGGCAACGCCCCCGGCGAAGACGTAGAGCGTGAGGTAGACCGCCGCGATGGCAATGGTAATGACCGTCACCGGCACGCCGAAGCGGAGAAAGTCCACAAAGGTCATGCGTTCCCCCTGCTTCTCCATGATGCCCACGGTGGTGACATTGGCGCTGGCGCCGATGAGCGTGGCGTTGCCGCCAAGGCAGGCGCCGAGCGACAGCGCCCACCACAACACGTCTGCCGTGAGGCCGGGGTCGCCGACGCCCGCCGCCGTGAGGTCCTTCACAAAGGCGCCGACCAGAACCTGTACGATGGCCACCGCCGTGATGGTGTAGGGAATATTGTCCACCAGTGCTGAAATGACCGCGCTGAACACCAGGATGAGCAGGGCGGCGGTGAGCAGCTTGGCGTTGAGCCCAAGCCCGAAGGTGGTGGAAAACCAGCCCACCAGATTTTGCAGGGTCAATGCCGCGCTGTGAATGAGGCCCGTATGCTCGGCCGATGAAATGGCCATGAACATGAAGATGAAGAAGCCGAGCGTCAGCCATTCGATGCCGCGCTCAAAGGATTTGGCAAAGGCTTCGGTGGCGTGTTCCGCCCCCATCTGCTGCTTCAGGATGAAGGAGCGCCCGGCCATGACAGCCATGGCACCCATGAAGGCCACGACGCCGACGGGAAGGTGAGTAAGGCCGGTGGTGAAGAAACCGAGGAAGATGAGCGCGATGATGCCCAAGGCCCACTTCAGGACGCGCGGATGTTCCAGCAGAACCCGCTCCACCTCCTGCCCCTCGCGCGCTTCTGCCTGAGCGATCTCCTTGCCATAGAACCAGAAGGAGAAGGCGACCAGCGCAATCATCATGAAGATGATGGGCACCGTCAGGAAGTAGATGAACTTCATGAAGGACAGCCCACCCTCAACCCCGATGATGACGTTGGGCGGATCGCCGATGAGGGTTGCCGTGCCGCCGATGTTGGCGGCCATGATCATCGGCATGGCCAGCGCCCAGACCGAAATGCCCAGGGCCTTCGACACCTTGCGCGCCATGGGCGCCATGAACAGAACCGTCGTGACATTGTCGGCGAAGGCCGAGAGGAAGCCCGTGCCCGAGGCAATGATGCCGACCAGCGGCTTGGCCCGGCCATCGGAAAAATCGATCATGCGCGCCGTCAGCCAGTCGAACAGCCGGGTTTCGATGAGCACATGCACAATGATCATCATGGAACCCAAAAGAAAGATTACGTTCCAGTCGACGTCACGCACCGCAGTGTCAAAATCCATGACCTTGAGGGGCGTCACCAGATCAAGGATCACCAGAACCGCCACCACCAGACCGGCGGTCAGCGTCTTGTGGAAGGTCTCCTTGATGAGCAAGACAAAGAGGCCCACCAGCAGGACGGCAACGACTGCCTGGGCCACCGGTGTTGTGGAATAGGCTGCCGCCTCTGCGGCCTGGGCCGCCGACGGCATGAGAGCCAGCGCCAGCATCGCCCCCAGGAACTTCGAAAGCATGATGATCTGTCCTTCCCCTGCGCACCGGACGAACAAGTGGAACCACTTGCACAGCCGGAGATGCGCCAACATTTCAATTTCCGAGCAGCCTGCCGGCGGCAGCGGATGACAACGGCCCGCCGCTTGCTCCAGAGCAACCTGACTTTTGACGGATCGGCAAAAGTCAGAAAAGTTGCTCGCCAACAATAGGTCAGAGCGGCGGCTTTGATGCCGTCAAAGCGCAAACCGCTCTAGACCCCGCCACCGCGGTGGATCAGTTCGTAATAGATTTTTTCCAACTCGGTCTTGTGCTCGGTTTCTTCCTTGGCGAGGAAGATGAAGGTGTCGCGCACCGGCCCCTCCGGGGCGGTCCGCGCCAACTCGGTGTAATGCAGCATGGCTGCATGTTCGCGCCCCATGGCATATTGCAAAACCGCCTGGTCATCCGGGTGGTCGCCGAGATTGGGCACATGCAGGCAGTCGGAAAACTGGCTGTCGGCGGCAGTGCGGTTGATCTCCGTCGCGATGGCGGAAACGATGTCGGGCCGGGCCGCCAGCTCGCTGAACAGGCGAACGTGCTCCATTTCTTCCTCCGCCAGTTCCTCCACCAGGAAGCGGATGCGCTTGCTCACCTTGGGCACCAGTTCGGAGTAGAATTTCAGCGCCGCCCTTTCAAACCCGATGGCGACTTCAAGAATTTCCTTCACCGTGGTCTTGCCGCGAAACACTTCCGGCCCGTGACTGCCTTCAGTCATGATCGTCTCTCCCTCACGCGCCTAAACACCGCCGCCCCGGTGAACCAGCTCGTAATATTTCTTCTCCAGGTCGATCTTGTGCCGGGTTTCCTCATCCCGCAAATAGATGAAGAGATCGCGGATCGGCCCCGGCGGCGTCTTGAGCGCCAGTTCCGTGTAATGTTCCATGGCCATCTGCTCGCGGCCCAGCGCGAAGTGCAGCACATCCTGATCGTCGGGATGTTCGCCGAGGTCCGGCATATGCAGCGCATCGGAAAACTGGCTGTCATCACAATTGCATTCGATCTCGGTCTTGATCACCTCGACGAGATCGGGCCGCGTCGCCAATTCCTTGAACTTGCGGATATGCTGTTCTTCCTCGGCGGCCAGTTCCTCCACCAGATAGCGTATGCGCTTGCTGATCTTCGGTGCCAGCTTCAGGTAGAAATCATGCGCTGCCGTGTCGAGCGCGATCACCGTCTCCAACACCTCGTGGATCGATATCTTGCCATGCAGGGCGGCAACGCGATGACGGGTCGGGCTCATGGCGCTCACTCCTTCCGGGTCAACTGGGCATCAATG
>CALMUW010000010.1 GCA_937872985.1 uncultured Alphaproteobacteria bacterium | reverse complement strand
CCTCGCTGCCCAGCATGAAGCTTGAATCAGAACTACACTGATTTGGGAATCCCAGATTCCGTCAAAAAACAGCAGGCTCTAGGGGTTCATCTGCCAGACGGTGTAGTTCAGCAGCGCCGCGAAACTGACCCAGGCGATATAGGGCAGCAGCAAGAGGCCGGCGGGTTTCGAGACGCGCCAGAAGGCGACGATGGTGGCGAGGAGGGTGGCCCAGAGCATCAGGATTTCCATGAAGGCCGTGCCCGGCTGGCGCGCCCCGAAGAACAGGAAGGACCAGGCGAGGTTCAACAGAAGCTGGGAAAAGAACAGCACCATGGCGCCCGTGATGGCGGCACCTTGCTGGCCCCGCTGCCACACCAGCCAGGCGGCCACCGCCATCAGCACATAGAGGGTGGTCCACACCGGGGCGAAGAGCCAGTCCGGCGGATTCCACGCGGGCTTGTTCAGCGTCGGATACCATTCCGCCACCGCCGGGGCCGTGACCCAGCCGCCCAGGGCCCCCACTGCAAGGCACAGGGCAATGAAGCCCGCCAGCACCAGACCATTCCGTCCTGTCATCACATCACCGTCTGGCTTGGTTGCAGCGAACCCAGAAACATGAGAAGCCCCAGGCCCGCGATGAACAGGCCCGCCGCCACGCGAAAGCCCCGGTTCAGCCAATGCGCCAGGGGGCCATTGGTTCCCGCCAGCCGGGTGGCGAGCCCCTTGCCGAAGACCGCGACGGCGGCGATGGCCGAGACGGTGAGGAAGGTGCCCACGCCCATGGCGAGGGTGGAGGCAACGCCTGCCCAATAGATGCCGAGCGCATTGGCCATGACGAGAACGAGAATGGCCCCGGTGCAGGGGCGGATGCCGATGGCGAAGGCCATGGACAGCGCCCGGGGCCAGGACCAGTCCTGCCCTGACACCGCATAGGGCGTGGGCGCATGGGCATGGCCGCAGCCGCAGGCATCCTCGCCCGGACCGTCATTGAGCGCGCCACAGGCGGGGCAGTCATGGTCATGGCCGTGATCATGCTCGTGAGCATGAGCATGAGTCCCGCCGTGGTCATGGCCGACAGGGGTGTGCCGCCGGGGGAAGGCGGTGGTGAGAAGGTAAAGCCCAAGGGCGGCGATCATCAGATAGCTGGCGCTCTCCAGAAAGCCCGCCGTGTCGCGCGCCGCGGTGCTGGCGCTTTTGACAAAGAGCAGCAGCACCGAGACGGTGACAATGGCGGTGAGCGCCTGGATGATGGCACTGAGGAAGGCCACCATGATGCCGCGTTTCAATTCATTCTCGGTGGCGAAGAGCCAGGCGGAAATGACGGTCTTGCCATGGCCGGGACCGGCGGCATGGAACACGCCATAGGCGAAGCTGATCCAGAACAGGAGCCAGCCGGCGCGGCCCCGGCCTTCGTCCTTGATGGCGCGCAACGTGCGGGAAAGGTCGCCATAGAAGTTCTGCTGTTTCACCGCCATCCAGCGCACGGGGTCGGACAGGAAGGGCGGCGCCTGCAGGCTGCCGTCGGGGTTCTTGCGCGGCACCAGCAGCTGGCGTGGATCAATGGCGGGCGGGCGGTCGCTCCGGGCGCTGATGCCGGGAGATGGCGCATCCTGCGCCGTGGCCGGGGCCAGGGGCACCAGCATCAGAAGGATCAGCAAGAGGCCATGAATCAGGAGGCGCATGACAGGCTGATGGGCTGGGCAAAGAGCGCGCCGAAATCCTCATTGTTCTCGGGCTGCCAGTCCACCCCCTTGGTGGCCAGCATGGCGCGGGTGGAATCCAGTTCGGCATCGGTGGGTACGGGCTTGACCGAGAGAGTGCAGCCCGCAGGCAGGGTTCCCTTGGCGCTGGCCCCCTCACGTTCCGGCAGGGTGAAGGAGATGAAGAATTCGGGGTCATAGACCTTGGCCACCACCTCGCCGTCTTTGGGGTCGAGCGGCTTTGCCAGCGGCAGGGTGAAATGCAACGACAGCAGGCCCTTGGCCCAGGTCTGCTCGGCATCGGCGGGGTCAAGGATGGCCACCGCCTCGCCCTTCTGGCGGATCACGGTGAAATAGTCATAATCCTTCAGCGATTTCATGTTTTCCGCAGTGAGGGGCTGAAGTTCTTCGGCGCTGAAGGTGCCGTCATGATTGGTATCCATGTCCTCCAGGGCGGAGTCGGTATAGCCCTTGTCGAAGTGCCAATGCTGACGCAGACCTGTGACCTTTCCGGCCGCGTCCAGCACCACTTCGGCCGTCACCCCCACCACCACATGGGGATGGGCCAGGGCCGGTGCCGCCATGACCGCCAGTGCCATAAGCTCATATCCGATCTGCCGCACCATGTCCCCCGCCGTTTGATGTGTCCGCCCCTATCATCCGCGATTGCGGCCATAAAGTGAAGCGGCGCATGCGCCAGGCTATTGAGTGCCGCGCACCGTGGCGAGGGGTGTTGCGCGCAAGCACGGCCTGATGGCTTCAGGGGCCGAGGCAGGCGATGAGATTGTCGGCCAGGCCGTCGAGCAAGCTGGCGTAGGCCTGGGGGCCGGGGGCAAGGGTTGCACCAAGAGGATCGAGAACGCCCACCTTGATGCCGGCATCGGCGCTGATGGCGGTGACCGCCCGCTCTGGAAATTGCGGTTCGCGGAAGATGCAGCGGGCGTCCGTGTAGCGGATGCGCTGGGTGATTTCCTTGAGGCGCTGGGCCGAGGCCGCAGTGCCGGCGATATTGCTGATGCTGCCCACGCCGGAAAGGTCGAAGGCCTGCTCGAAATAGTGATAGGCATCGTGGAAGACGATGAAGGGCCGGTCCTGCACGGGTGCAAGGCGCGCGGCGAGACTCGCCTTGAGGCCATCGAGCTGGCTTTCCATGGCGGTCGCATTGGCGCTGTAGGCTGCGGCATGGGCGGGATCGGCGGCGGCGAGATCGTGGGCAATGGCCGCCACCATGGCCTTGGCATTGGCGGGATCCAGCCAGACATGGGGATCGAAGCTGGCCGCGATGCCATGGTCGTGGTCGGCTTCACCTCCGCTGTTCCCGGCCTCGTGGTCATGGTCGTGCGCCTCCCAGGTGCCGCCCGCGCGGATGGGGAGGGTGGTGACACCGGGGGCGGTGGCCAGCGCGGTGAAGTGGCGGCCGCCCACCGCTTCCGACCCGTCCAGTTGCACGAGCTTGGTTTCCAGCCCTGCGCCCACCATGAAGACGAGATCAGCCGCGATGAGGCTTTCGAGCTGGCGGGGCGTCAGGGCGGCGGTATGTTCCGAATTCTGGCCGGAGAGCAGGAGTTCCGGTTCGCCCACGCCCTGCATGACGCCTGCCACCAGGGAGTGGATGGGCATGATGGAAGCCACCACGCGGGGGGCGGTAAGTGCGGAGGAGGCGGTGGCGGCAAGCAGCAGGGCGGCAAGAGCGAGGCGGCGCATGGGATATCCTGTTATGTTATAATATAACATAGTTTAAGGAATGGGATTGGTCAAGGCGGGTTTGCGCCACTGACCGTAATGTGAGGCCCTGCGGCGCTGGCCCGTCTTGCGGTCACGCGGCGCGCCTGCCATGGAGCAGTCATGAGCAATGTATCCTTCGGTGCCGCCCTGCTGGCCGGGGTGGCGAGTTTCCTGTCGCCCTGCGTGCTGCCGCTGGTGCCGCCCTATCTCGTCTTCATCACCGGCGTGTCGCTGGAGGACATGACGGCGGAGGGGGCACAGGCGCTGGCCGACAAGCGCCGCCGGGTGCTGCTGGCCTCGCTCATGTTCGTGCTCGGCTTCACCACGGTCTTCGTGGCTCTCGGGGCCTCGGCCTCCTATGCCGGACAGGTGCTGCGCGCCTGGGCACCGCTGCTGGCCAAGATCGCGGGGCTGTTCATCATCGTCATGGGCCTGCATTTCCTCGGGCTGTTCAAGATCGGGCTGCTCAACCGCGAGGCGCGCTATCAGCAGAAATCCAATCCCGCGGGCCTTGTCGGCGCCTATGGCGTGGGGCTTGCCTTTGCCTTCGGCTGGACGCCCTGCATCGGGCCGGTGCTGGCGGCCATCCTGACCATTGCCGCCTCCGAACAGAACGTGGTCAAGGGTGCGGCCCTGCTGGCGGTCTATTCGCTGGGCCTGGGCATTCCCTTCCTCATCGCGGGGGCGAGCGTCGGCGGTTTCCTGCGGTTCTTCGCCCGCTTCCGGCGCCACATGCTGACGGTGGAGCGCGTCATGGGGGCGCTGCTGGTGCTCACGGGACTGATGTTCCTCACCGGGGCCATGCAGGCCGTGTCCTTCTGGCTGCTGGAACACTTCCCGTCGCTCTCGGCAGTCGGCTGAACCCTTTTCTTTTCCGGTGAGCCGATTAGCATGGCGCTCACGCAGGGGAGCAGCGCATGGCACAGGCGAAGGTCAGGCTCGAAGGCATTCAGGCGGTGGTATTCGACGCCTATGGCACGCTTTTCGATGTCGCCTCGCCGGTGGCAAAAATGGCGGCCGATCTTGACGGCAAGGGCGAGGACCTGGCCCGGGGCTGGCGCCAGACTCAGTTGAACTACACCTGGCTGCGCAGCCTCATGGGCGTGCATGATGACTTCTGGAATGTGACGCGGGCCGCATTGGACCACACGCTCGCCGCACTCGACCTCACCGAGGCGGGGCTGGCCGACGAATTGATGGCGCTCTACCTCAAGCTCGACGCCTTTCCCGATGCGCTGGACGCGCTGAAGGCCATCAAGGCCAGAAGCCGCCGCACCGCCATTCTCTCCAATGGTTCACCTTCCATGCTGGATCAGGCGGTGCGTCACGCCGGGCTGGAGAAGCTGCTGGATCAGGTGCTGTCGGTTGAGGATGTCGGCATCTACAAGCCATCGCGCCGGGTCTATCGCCATGCCATGCAGAAGCTGCAAATCCATGACGCGCCCTCCATTTGCTTCGTTTCCGGCAATGGCTGGGATGCGCAGGGTGCCGCGCACTTCGGCTTTCAGGCGGTGAGACTGGCGCGCCAGGGCGAGGCTGACGATAATCTGCCCGGCAAGCCGGTGGCGCGGATCACATCGCTGAGCGAGCTTCCGACACTGTTCTGATGGTCAGGCACTTTTGGGCGGCAGGTGTTTTTCCAGGCGCTGGCGGGCGTGGGCGCGGGCGGCATCGCCGAAGGCGGTGAAGAGCTTCACCGAGTCCGGGTTGTCACTGGCGCGGAACTCCGGGTGCCACTGGGTGCCGAAGGCAAAGGCCCTGGCCCCCTTTACAGATACGGCCTCGATGATGCCGTCGGGTGCCACGGCCTCGGCCGCAAGACCGGGGGCAAGCTGGCGCACACCCTGGCGGTGGATGGAATTCACCCGGGTTTCGCGTTTGCCGAGGATGCGTTCCAGCATGCCGCCCCTGGTGATGGCGATGTCGTGGGTGGGCGCATAGCGCACGTTGACGTCATCGGATTTGGGGGCGCGGTGGTCGAGCCGGTCCTTGCCCCGCTGCACTTCGGTTTCCAGCGTGCCGCCCATGGCGACGTTCAATTCCTGAAAGCCGCGGCAGATGCAGAACAGTGGCATGCCCCGGTCGATGACGGCGCGGATGAGCTTCAGCGTCATGGCATCGCGGCGGTGGTCATAGGGTTCGTGATCGGCGCTCGGCTCCTCGCCATAGTGTGGCGGGTGAACGTTGGAAACCGCACCGGTCATGAGCACGCCGTCGAGGTGGCCGAGCAGCCCGTCGAGGTCCATGACCTCGGCGATGGAGGGAATCATGACCGGCGTCACCCTGGCCACTTCGGCCAGCGCGCGGACATATTTGTCGCCCAGCGAGTGATAGAGGAAACCGTGGGATTCATGGGTGTCGGCGGGCAGGCCAACCAGGGGAAAGCGCGTGGGCATGATCTCTAACCGTTGCAGATGGGGACAAAATAGCCGCTGGCCCGCGCCTGCGCCAGTGGCTTCGCCAAGGTGTGATGGCGCGGCGGACGGAGGCTCGGCTCAGGCGACGTTGCGGCGCAGGCCGGGCTTGCTTTGCGGCCAGTGGATGCGGGAACCCGGCAGGATCAGACTGGCGGTGGTGCCGGCTCCCGGCTCGCTGGCGAGCGTGACATCGCCGCCGTGCAGGCGGGCAATCTTGCGGGCAATGGCCAGGCCGAGGCCCATGCCGCCATAGCGGCGGGAGGAGCTGTTCTCCGCCTGATAGAAGGGATCGAAAACACGCTCGATGTCGGCGGCGCTGATGCCAATGCCGGCGTCACGCACCGCCAGAACGAGCTGGCCCTGGGCCGTGCGCTCCATGTCCACATTGACGATGCCGCCGGCGGGCGTGAACTTGATGGCATTGGTGAGGAGGTTGAGAAACACCTGCTTCAGGCGGGTGACATCGCCGGTGATGCCGATATTGTCCACGGTGCGGGCCACCACGGTCACGTCGGCACCTTCCGCCTGGCTGCGGCACATGCGGGCCGCCACTTCCACCAGTTCGGCGGCGTCGAGGTCCTGCTCCACCAGTTGCAAGGTGCCCTTTTCCATGCGGGTGATGTCGAGCAGGTCGTTGATCAGGCTCTGGAGATGACGGGTGCTCTCCATGATGGTGTTGAGATAATCCTGCCGGGTTTCGGGCGAGAGATTGTCGCCGTGGGCGCTGCCCAGCATTTCGGAAAAACCGACGATGGCGTTGATCGGGGTGCGCAATTCGTGGCTCATGACCGCCAGGAACTGCGACTTGGCGGAGGAGGCGGTTTCTGCCGCCTGCTTGGCCTCGCGCAGGGCCTGTTCGGCCTCCCACTTCTGGGTCACATCGCGGCCCACGCCGCGGTAGCCGTGAAAGGCGCCGTCTTCCTTGAACAGGGGGCGGGCGGTGATTTCCCAGTGGGCGGTCTGGCCGCGCAAGTGGGCATCAATGATACGGCCCTCGATGGTCTGGCGGGCGGCGAGATCGGCCATCAATTCCGGCCAGCCCGGTGTTTCCGGCGTGGCCTGCACCAGATCCATCATGGTGCGGCCGACGATCTGCTCGGCGGCCAGCCCCAGGTGTTCGCCCAGGCGCGGCGAGAAATAGGCGAGCCTGCCCTCAGGGTCGGTCTCCCACAGCCAGTCGTGGGTGCCGCGTTCGAAATCGTTGAGCAGAAGGGCGATGACCTCCTGCTGGTTCTTGACGTCGAAGTCCGAGCGCGCCCGGCGCAGGAAATCGTGATGGGCCGCAAGGATAATGCTGGTCAGCACCAGGCCGTAGGTGATGGTGAGGGCCGATCCGATGACCGCGTCAGTGCCGCCATAGATCACCATGGAATAACTCAGGGCCGAGATGGCAAAGGAGGTGAAGAGAATGGCGGCGGTGGGGATGCGGGCCAGCGATATGGCGCCAATGCTGGTGATGGTGAGGACGAGGCCCAGAATGACCATGCGTTCGGTGCCGCTGGCCTGGGCCATGAGGAGGGCCGAAGGCATGGTCCAGATGACGCCCATGAAGACGCCGCCCGCCTCGATGAGGCGGAAGACCAGGGTGTCATTCTTGTGGGGCGTGCGGTCATGATAGAGCCAGGCGCCGCCCAACAGGCCTGCCGGCAGCAGGGTGAGGAAAAACATCAGCAGCGAATTATAGTCGCCGGTGCGGCTGGAGAGCCGGATGGTGAGAATGAGCGCCGTGCAGATGTGGAACAGCAGGAGCAGCGGAATGGAACGGGTGACTTCGCCGATCTGCTCGTGGCGGATGGCTTCCCGGGCGCGGACATCGGAGGTGCCTTCGGCGTGCAGATCACGCAGCGCCGGGCTGAGCACGGCGCGGCTGGCGTCCTTCAACGTGTCGAAAATGAAATTCGGGCTATGTTTCATCAGCCGGTCCGTCGTGCATGCGGGTGATTTAAGCGACTCACTCTAGCGGAGATTGTCTGTGGAAGTTATTAACGCTTCCGGCTAGCCTGTCACGCCCTCCGTCCTTCCCTCGAGACCCCTGAATGACTGAAAAAAGCCATCTGCCTGCCGACCATCCCCGCATCGCTCCGGCGCGGGTTGGCGTGCTTCTCATCAACCTGGGCACGCCGGAAGCCACCTCCTATTGGCCCATGCGGCGCTATCTCAAGGAGTTCCTGTCAGACCGGCGGGTAATCGAAGCCAATCGGGCCCTGTGGTGGGTGATCCTGAACGGCATCATCCTGACCACCCGGCCCAAGCGATCCGGCCACGCCTATGACAAGATCTGGAACCGTGAGCGCGATGAATCGCCACTCAAGACCATCACCCGGTCACAGGCGGCAGGACTGGCACAGGCGCTTGATGGCAAGCTCATGGGCGAACCCGGATGGCAAGAGGCACCCCTTCTGGTGGACTGGGCCATGCGCTATGGCCTGCCGCCCATTGCCGAGCGGCTGGCGGCGCTGAAACAGGCGGGCTGCGAGCGCATCCTGCTGTTTCCGCTCTATCCGCAGTATTCCGCCACCACCACCGCCTCGGTGCTGGACAAGGCCTATGAGGCCCTGCAGGCCATGCGCTGGCAGCCGGCCATCCGCACCGTGCCGCCCTATTACGATGATCCGGCCCACATTGCCGCCCTGAGCCACAGTCTGGAGACGGCCCTGAAGGCCCTGCCGTGGCAGCCGGACCGCATCCTCATGTCGTTTCATGGCCTGCCCAAGGACTATTGGGACAAGGGCGATCCCTATCACTGTCACTGCCTGAAGACGGCGCGGCTGGTGCGGGAGAAGATGGGCCTGGGCGCAGACAGGTTGCAGGTGGTGTTCCAGTCGCGCTTCGGCAAGGCGGAGTGGCTGCAGCCCTATGCCCAGGACACGGTGGAGGCCCTGCCGGGGCAGGGGGTGAAGAACCTTCTGATGATCACGCCCGGCTTTGCCGCCGACTGTGTGGAAACGCTGGAGGAGGTGGCCATCGGCCTGGGGGAGATATTCCACGAAAGGGGCGGGGAGAACTTTGCCACCGTGCCCTGCCTCAACGATACGAGCGAATCAATTCACATGCTAGAAACCATCATCCGACGCGAGCTCATGGGCTGGCGCTGACGGGCTTGCGCCGGCGCTTTCGCCTTCCCATGATCTGGACGGACAAAATCCCTTCAGGGAGGGAGGATCATGATGAATTCGGGCTTGGGCATTTTCGTTATCATGTTTTTCGGCGTGGTGGTGTTCTACCTGCTGCGCGCCATCCGCATGGTCCCGCAGGGCTATAACTACACGGTGGAGCGCTTCGGCCGCTACATCCGCACGCTGGAGCCGGGCCTGGGGCTCATCGTGCCCTTCATCGACCGGGTGGGCACCAAGCTCAACATGATGGAGCAGGTCATCCAGGTGCCGTCGCAGGAGGTCATCACCCGCGACAACGCCATGGTCACGGTGGACGGGGTGGCCTTCTACCAGATCCTCGATGCGGCGCGCGCCTCCTACGAAGTGCAGAATCTGGAAAACGCCATCATCAACCTGACCATGACCAACATCCGGACCGTCATGGGTTCCATGGATCTCGATCAATTGCTGTCGCAGCGCGACGAGATCAACCATCGCCTGCTCGGTGTCGTGGATCGCGCCACCGAGCCCTGGGGCGTGAAGATGACGCGCATCGAGATCAAGGACATCAATCCGCCCCGCGATCTGGTGGATTCCATGGCGCGCCAGATGAAGGCCGAGCGCGACAAGCGCGCCGCCATTCTGGAAGCCGAGGGCTTGCGCCAGGCCGCCATTCTCAAGGCCGAGGGCGAGAAGCAGTCGGTGGTGCTGGCCGCCGAGGGCCAGCGCGAGGCCGCCTTCCGCGCCGCCGAAGCGCGCGAACGCAGCGCCGAGGCCGAAGCCAAGGCCACCACCATGGTGAGCGAGGCCATTGCCGCGGGCAATGTGCAGGCGATCAACTATTTCGTCGCCAACAATTACGTGAAGGCGCTGGAAAGCCTGGCGCAGTCGCCGAACCAGAAGGTGCTGATGATGCCGGTCGATGCCGCCTCGGTGCTGGGGTCCATCGGCGGCATTGCCGAGATCGCGCGGGAGGCCTTCACCGGCACGCCGCCAAGCCCGGCGCCGCCGCCGCTGCGCCGCACCCTGCCGCCGCGGAGCTGAGCCATGTCAGAGTTCTTTCCCCTGCTCGGCAACTGGTTCTGGTTTGTGGTGGCGGGCCTGCTGCTGATCCTTGAACTTCTCGCCCCCGGCGTGTTCTTCATCTGGCTGGCCATTCCGGCGGCGGCGGTGGGCGTCCTCGATCTCATGTTCAACATGGGCTGGCAGGCCGAGGTCATCGTCTTCTCGCTCCTGTCGGTGGCGAGCGTCTATGGCGGGCGGCAGTTTCTGGCGCGGCGCAATGTCTTCGATTCCGCCCAGCCCAACCTGAACCGCCGCATGTATGAATATGTCGGCTCGACCTATGTGCTGGACCGGCCCATTGCCGAGGGCCGGGGCCATCTCTCCATCAACAGCACCCTGTGGGAGGTGGAGGGACCGGACCTGCCCGCCGGCACGCGGGTGAAGGTCACGGGCGTCAACGGCCTCAGGCTCAAGGTCGCGGCGGCGTGATCAACTGACGCCGAGACGCAAGAGGTCATGGATGTGAATGAGGCCTTCAGGCCGGCCCGCGTCATCGACGATGAAGGCGGCGGTGATCTTGGCGCGGTTCAGCTTGTCCAGGGCTTCGATGGCCAGGTCCGAGCCTGAGATGGTTTTCGGGTTGGCCGTCATGACGGCGCTGGCTTGCTGGCCGAGGAGGCCGGTGGTCATGTGACGGCGCAGGTCGCCATCGGTGATGATGCCGGTGAGCTTTCCGCGCCCGTCCACGACGCCGACACAGCCGAGGCTCTTGGCGGTCATCACCACCAGGGCCTCGCTCATGTCGGTGGTTTCCTGCACCAGCGGCAGGGCGGCACCGCGCTGCATGATGTCGCTGACCAGTTTCAACTGCGCGCCCAGTTTACCGCCGGGGTGGAAGGCGGAAAAATCCTCGGCGGTGAAGCCGCGCCGCTTCAGCAGCACGATGGCCAGCACATCGCCGATGGCCAGTTGCATGAGAGTTGAGGTGGTGGGGGCCAGACCGATGGGGCAGGCTTCGGCGGCGGCAGGCATGAGCAGCACCACATCGGCCTCGCGGGCCAGCGTGCCTTCGGCCCTGCCGGTCACGGCGATGAGGGGCACGGAAAAGCGGCGGCTATAGGCCAGCATGTCGCGCAACTCGGCGGACTCGCCGGAGTTGGACAGCATGATCACCACATCCTGCGGGGTGATCATGCCGAGGTCGCCGTGGCTGGCCTCGGCGGGGTGCACGAAGAGGGCGGGTGTGCCGGTGGAGGCCAGCGTGGCAGCGATCTTGCGGCCAATGTGGCCGCTCTTGCCCATGCCGGAGACGACCACCCGGCCGGTCGCCGCCGCAATGATGTTGACGGCGCGGGCCAGTTCCCCGCCGAGAGCACCATCGAGGGCCGCAAGAAGCTGATCCAGACCCTCGCGTTCGGTTGCCAGCGCCCGACGGGCGGTGGCCAGAAGGGTTGCGGCGGCACTATCGGCGGAAGGCTTTGACATGACGGGCAAAATAGGAGTGTCGCCGGAAAAAGGGAAGGGCGGGGGCGCGGCTCTTCTGCAACTCCACGTTAACCATGTTTCTTTACGGTTGCCCCGTGCAAGGGAGTTTGTCCGTGGTGAAGACGCGTGTGGCGCAACTGGCGCTGACAATGGCGGGGTTGATGGTCTTGTCGGCGACGGCGCTGGCACAGGCAACGCCACCTTTGCGACCAGCGGTGACGGTGGATGGGACTGCCAGCGCTGCGACCGAGGACCCTGCGGACAGCACGGTCATTGATCCTCTGGCAGAGGACGCCAGCGAAGAGGCGACGGACATCAAGGTTCTGGCACCGCCGCCAGCGCCGGATGAGCCGGCGAAGCGTCGGCCGACGCGGGTGCGGCCCGCGCCCTATGCGCCGCTCGGGCTCCGGGCCAATGTGTTCAATGTCTATCCCTCGCTGGAAATGGGCGGGGTGGTGTCGACCAATCCGCGGCGCACCGCGGGAAAGAATGCGATCGACGGCGGTGTGCGCCTGCGGCCCGGCCTCGCCCATCAGAGCGACTGGGTGCGGCATTCCTGGAGCGGCGAGGCCAACGGCGAGTTCATCCGCTTCCTCGACAAGGATAATCCCAAGACGGTCACGGGATCGGCCAAGACCGATTTCCGGCTCGACATCCGCCGCACCACGCATGCCGATTTCAACCTGCACTATGATCTGAGCCAGGCGGAAGCGGGCAGCGACGAGGTTTCCACCGCCGCGCTTGACCCACGCCGCGATCACACGCTGGGCGGCAGCGCGGCCCTGAGCCATGACCTTGGCCCCATCGAAACCACCGCCAGGCTGGGGGTGGAGCGCAAGCTCTTCAGTGATGTGGCGCTGGCCGATGGCACGACCGAGAACAATTCCGACCGGGCCTATACGGAGCCGAGTTTCAGCCTGCGCGGCACTTATAAATATGGCGCGCTGGTCACGCCCTTTGCCGAGGCCACCTATGCGCCCCGCTTCCACGACGACAGGCGCGACCGCAACGGCCTGAAACGCAATTCGCAAGGGGTGACGCTGCGCGCCGGATTCAGTTTCGACGACGGTGCGGTCTGGAGCGGCGAGGTGGCGGCCAAATACATGGTGCGCAATTATGCTGACCCGGCGCTTGATACGCTGCAGACGGCTGGCCTTGACGGCACCATCACCTGGCGGCCATCGGAGATTGCGACGATCGCGCTCAGTCTCGGCACTGAACTCAACGAAAGCACCCTGGCAACGTCGTCCGGCACGCGGCTATGGACGGCACGACTGGCCATGACAGAGGCGCTGCGGGAAAACCTCGACGCCAGGTTCAGTCTGGGGGCCGACATCGAAGACGGCGAGGATGGCACGGATTACACCTTCGCCACCGGCGCCGGCCTGGAATACAAGTTCAACCCCATGTTCTCGGCTGCCGCCGATTACAGCGGCACGTTCTTCCGGGGTTCTGCGGCGGGTGATGACTGGGATGATCACCGGGTGATCGCCAGCCTGATCTGGCATTACTGACCATCCGGGTCATCATGCGGATGAGGGACGCACCACCCGAAGGGTGATGCCGTTCAGGCGGCCTTGCCGGGGTCGGCGTCGGCCGTGATCTCGGGCTGAGCGTCCTTCATCTCGGCCTTCATTTTCTCCAGCAGCTCGGTGAGCGATGGCGCGGCATTCCAGCCGATGAAGCCACCATGGCTGGCGATGACCCGTTTCAGGGCCTCGCGGAAGGCGTGTCCGATGTCCTCGCGTTCGAGGCCGAAGGCGATGTTGGCGGCGAGGAAGCCCACCTTGTCGCCGCAGTCATAGGTGGTGCCCTTGTAGGCCAGGCCATGGAAGGGCTGATGGCCCATGAGGCGGATCATGGCGTCGGTGATCTGGATCTCGCCGCCCGCCCCCGGCGTGGCAGTGGCCAGCATGTCGAAGATCTCCGGTTGGAGAATGTAGCGCCCGGAGATGATGAGGTTCGAGGGGGCGTCCTCGCGCCGGGGCTTTTCCACCATGCGGTCGATCATGAAGTGGTTGTCCTCCCAGTCATGGGCCGAAACCACGCCATAGCGCGACACCTGCTCCCAGGGCACTTCCTCCACCGCCACGACATTGCCGCCGCCGCGCTGGTGATAGGTCTCCACCATCTGGGCCATGCACGAGGGCCTGGCATGCATGACCATGTCCGGCAGGAGGACGGCGAAGGGCTCGTTGCCCACCAGTTCCCGGGCACACCAGATGGCATGGCCGAGCCCTAAGGGTTCCTGCTGGCGGGTGAAGCTGGTCTGGCCGGCGGCGGGCAGGTCTTCCTCGAGCAGGTCGAGTTCGGCCGACTTGCCGCGCTTCCGCAGCGTCGATTCCAGCTCATACTGCTTGTCGAAGTGATCCTCGATCACCGCCTTGTTGCGGCCCGTGACGAAGATGAAGTGCTCGATGCCCGCCTCCCGCGCCTCGTCCACCGCGAGCTGGATGAGCGGCCGGTCCACCACCGTCAGCATCTCCTTGGGCATGGCCTTGGTGGCGGGCAGAAACCGTGTCCCCAGGCCGGCAACCGGAAACACAGCCTTCTTGATCGGACGCGAAAGGGGAGATGACATGGGGCTTCACCGACTTCACAAAGATTTAACCAGTGGAACCGGAGCGGGAGGTGCTTAGGTTCCTCATAACAATTTCTGGTTATAAGAGGCGTGTTTATTTCAGGTTAAACGTGGGGCGGACATGGCGATTCTGGTTACAGGCGGGGCGGGTTACATCGGCAGCCACATGGTGCTGGCGCTCGCCGATCAGGGCTTCGACGTGGCGGTGCTGGACAACCTTTCCACCGGTTTCGCCTGGGCGGTGGATCCACGCGCCAGACTGATCACCGGCGACATCGGCGACCAGGCTCTGGTGGCGAAGATCATCCAGGATCATGCGGTGGACGCCATCGTGCACTTCGCCGGGTCCATCGTGGTGCCGGATTCGGTCACCGATCCCCTTGGCTATTATCTCAACAACACGGTGAAATCGCGGGCGCTGATGGAAAGCGCGGTGCAGGGCGGGGTGAAGAATTTCATCTTCTCGTCCACCGCGGCGGTCTATGGCAATCCCGAAACCCAGCCTGTCTTTGAAACGGCACAGCCCGCGCCCATCTCGCCCTACGGCACGTCCAAGCTGATGACCGAATTCATGCTGCGCGACTCCCATGTGGCCTATGGCCTCAATTATGTGGCGCTGCGCTATTTCAACGTGGCGGGGGCCGACCCCAGGGGCCGCTCCGGCCAGTCCACGCCGCGCGCCACGCATCTCATCAAGGTGGCCTGCCAGACGGCGCTGGGGCAGCGGAAATCAATGGATGTCTTCGGCACCGACTATGACACGCCAGACGGCACGTGCCTGCGCGATTACATCCATGTGAGCGATCTCATCGCTGCCCATGTCAAGGCGCTGGCCCACCTCAGGCGCGGCGGCGAAAGCGGGGTTTTCAATTGCGGCTATGGCCGGGGCTATTCGGTGCTCGAGGTCATTGCCGCGGTGGAGAAGGCCCATGGCGCGCCCATCAACAAGATGCTGGGACCGCGCCGCGCCGGTGATCCGGCGGCCATCGTGGCCGGTGCCAGCCGGGTGCGCGATATTCTGGGCTGGGCCCCTGCGCATGATGATCTCGATGAGATCGTCACTTCGGCGCTGGCCTGGGAGAAGCATCTGGCCCGGCGCAACGCAGCCTGATTGACGCCCCATTTGCGGGCTTAAAGCACCCCCTGTTAAACAGGACAGAGGCCGTGGACGAATCACCGCCACGGCTGTCTTCAGGGGTTCGCCATGATCAAGCGCCTTGCCGCTGCTCTCTTTCTGACGCTGCCGCTCATGGCTGTCCCGGTCCAGGCCGACGCCAAGTTCGAGGCCTTCATCCAGACGCTCTGGCCGCAGGCGCAGAAGGCGGGCCTGTCGCGCGCGCTCTTCGATCGCGCCTTTGCCGGGATTACCGAGCCTGATCCCGTGGTGCTGAAACTGGCGGCCAATCAGCCGGAATTCACCTCCACCACCTCGGCCTATCTGGAAAAGGCGGTGACGCCGGCGCGCATCGACAGCGGGCGGGCGAAGCTTGCCGAAGAAGGGAAGCTGCTTGCGGCGATCGAGCGCAAATATGGCGTGGACCGCCATGTGCTGCTCGGCATCTGGGGCATGGAGTCAAACTTCGGCAAGGACCTCGGTTCCATGAGCGTGATGCGGTCGCTGGCCACCCTCATCTATGCCGGGCGCAAGCGCGACTTCGCGCGTGAGCAATTGACGGCGGCCTTCACCATGCTGAAGCGCGGCATCCGCAGCCCCGACAATTTCACCGGCTCCTGGGCGGCGGCGCTGGGCCACACCCAGTTCATCCCCACCTCCTACCTGTCCTATGCCGTGGACTGGACCGGCGACGGCAAGCGCGACATCTGGGGCTCCAGGGAGGATGCGCTGGCCTCCACCGCCAATTACCTGGCCAAGGCCGGCTGGAAGGCTGATCGGCCCTGGGGCTGGGAAATCTACCTGCCCAAGGGCTTCAACCGCGCGCTGATCGGGCGCGGCCATTGGCGGCCGGTGAGCGAATGGCAGAAGCTGGGCATCGTGCGCGCCGACGGCAAGGGCTTCGGCAATGACCAGGCCAAGGCCTTCGTGATGATTCCGCAGGGCATCGATGGCCCGGCCTTTCTGGTCACGCAGAATTTCATGGCCATCATGGATTACAATCTTTCGCATTCCTATGCGCTGGGCGTGGGCCATCTCGCCGACCGCATCCGGGGCATGGGACCCATCCAGCATGGCTGGCCCGATACGGCCTTCGATCTTTCCCATGAGCAGCGCATGGAATTGCAACGCCGCCTGTCGCGCGCCGGGCATGAAACCGGCGGGGCGGACGGGCGCTTTGGCGCGCGCACCTATGAGGCGGTGCTGGCCTATCAGAAGAAGATGGGCCTGCCGCTCGACGGCAAGCCCTCGCTCAAGCTGCTTGAGATGATGCGGCACGGCGGATAAAAGCGCGTCATGCGCTTTCTCGCTTTCCTCGCGGCGATGGTCATGCTGCTGGCTCCGGCCTGGGCCGAGCAGAAGGTCATCATCATTCCACCAGCGGCCCCGGCCGCAGCGGCTCCGGCGGCCCCGGACATGGGTTCAGCCGGACTGCAGGAAGGCATGGCCGCAGAGGCCGGGGAAACTGCGGGCAAGCCCTATCGCATTCTGGTCATCGGCGATGCGCTGGCGGGGGGGCTGGGAGCGGGTCTCACCCGCATGACCGAAGGCAATGCCGCCTATGAGGTGGTCAACCGTTTCAACGAAGTTTCCGGTCTGGCGCGCACCGAGGTCTATGACTGGGCGGCCAGCCTGCCCAATATCACCGCCGACCAGAACTATGATGCTGCCGTGGTGCTCATGGGATCCAACGACCGTCAGCCCATGCGCGTCGGGCCGGTGCGCTATCTGTTCAACACCAATGAATGGCTGGCGGCCTACAGGGCCCAGACCGACAAGGTGCTGGAGGCGCTGAAGGCTGCGAAGATCAAGGTGTTCTGGATCAGCATCCCGCCCATGGGGGATGCCCTCTATGAGGCCGACATGAAGGTGATGCTGGCCTTGCAGCGCGACCGGGTGACGGCGGCGGGAGAAACCTTCGTTGACATCCGCCCGGCCTTCTCCACGCCCGATGGCAGTTACACCGACACGGGCATGGATGAGACGGGCGCGGTGCGCAAGCTGCGCGCCCGCGACGGCTTTCGCTTCTTCAAGCAGGGCAACAATCGCCTGGGGCAACTGGTGCTGGCGGCCATTGAAAAGGCCAAGGCGGCACCGCCGGCGGAGGCGGCACCCGCTGCTGCACCTGACCAAAACGTGGTCCTGCGAAAATCCAGTGATCCAGCCCTGCCCGACTTTGGGCGGGTGGGGCTGGATGGCGAATCGCTGGCCCTGTCGCCACAGCAGGTGACGGCGGTGGCGACCGCCGCACAGGCGGCGGAAAAGGCAGCGAGCAAGATAGCCGCGGGGGCGGCCGCCACCACGGTTGCCATTCCCGTGGTGCCGGGATCGGCGGCCGACAAGCTGTTCAACGGCGGCATCGCGCCCACGCCCCAGGCCGGCCGCTACGACGATTTCACCCTGCCGCCTGCGCCATGAAAAAAGGCCGCGTGCGGCGGCCTTTCTCATGATATGTGCCGCACTTCAGCGCGGCAGGATGGTTTCGCCCATGAGGTATTCATCGACGGCGCGCGCCGCCTGACGGCCCTCGCGGATGGCCCAGACCACCAGCGACTGGCCGCGCCGCATGTCGCCCGCGGCGAAAACCTTGGCCATGCTGGTCTGATAGGCCACGGTGTTGGCCTCCACATTGCCGCGATTGTCCAGGGCCACGCCGAGGCTTTTCACCATGCCCTCATGCACGGGATGAACGAAGCCCATGGCAAGGAAGACGAGATCGGCCTGGAGGGTGAAATCGCTGCCCGGAATTTCCTTCATGTCGGGGCCGAGGCGCACACAGTTCAGGCCTGTCACCTGGCCATCGCTGCCGGTGAAGGACTTGGTGGCAACCGAGAAGTCGCGTTCCGCACCCTCCTGATGGGACGACGAGGTGCGGAGCTTCAGGGGCCAGTTGGGCCAGGTCAGGGCCTTGTTTTCCTTCTCCGGCGGCTTGGGCATGACCTCAAGCTGAACCACCGAGGCCGCGCCCTGACGCACCGATGTGCCGATGCAGTCGGAGCCGGTGTCGCCGCCGCCGATGACCACCACATGCTTGCCTGCGGCGAGGATGGGATTTTTCTCCACCGGGTATTCCTCGGAGACGCGGCGGTTCTGCTGCGGCAGGAACTGCATGGCGAAGTGAATGCCCTTGAGCTCGCGGCCCGGAACGGCGAGATCGCGCGGCAGTTCGGCCCCGCCCGACAGGATCACGGCATCAAAGGAGTCGACGATCTGGCGCGCGTCCTGGGTGACGCCGATGTGGGCATTGTAGTGGAAGACGACGCCCTCGGCTTCCATCTGCGTCACGCGGCGGTCGATCAGATGCTTGTCGAGCTTGAAGTCGGGAATGCCATAGCGCATCAGGCCGCCCGCCTTGGCGTTCTTCTCGAAGACATGGACGGCGTGGCCGGCGCGCGCCAATTGCTGGGCGGCGGCAAGACCGGCGGGGCCTGAGCCGATGATGGCGATCTTCTTGCCGGTCTTTTCGGGCGCAATCTCCGGCTTGATCCAGCCCTTGTCCCAGGCGCGGTCAACGATGGCGCATTCGATGGTTTTGATGGTGACCGGCGCGTCCTCGATGTTCAGCGTGCAGGAGGCCTCGCAGGGCGCGGGGCAGACCCGGCCGGTGAATTCCGGGAAATTGTTGGTGGTGTGGAGGTTGCGCGCCGCTTCCTCCCAGTTGCCGTTATAGACGAGATCATTCCAGTCCGGGATCTGGTTGTTCACCGGGCAGCCGCTGTGGCAATAGGGGATGCCGCAGTTCATGCAGCGCGCCGCCTGATTGCGGGTGGCTTCTTCCGACAGCGGAATGACGAACTCGTTGTAGTGGCGGATGCGGTCGGCGGCGGGCGCATATTTGCGGTCCTGCCGGTCGATCTCGAGAAAGCCTGTGACCTTGCCCATGTTCACGCCCTCCGGTTCACGCCGATGGTCATGCCATCGCTGGTCGATTGCGCCTTTTCCAACTCGGCCAAAGCACGGGCATATTCGACCGGCATGACCTTGACGAATTTCGGCAGATAGTCATCCCACTGCGCCAGAATCTCCCCGGCCCGCGCCGAGCCTGTGTATTTGACGTGGCGGGTGAGCAATTCATGGAGGCGGTGGGAGTCGTTGCGGTTCATGTGGCTCGTCACATCGACGAGGCCGTGGCTTTGCAGGTCACCGGAAGCGTGGTGCAGCTTTTTCGTGGTGATCTCCTCGGCGGGCACGGGTTGCAGGTCGACCATGGCGAGGTTGCAGCGCTTGGCGAAGGTGCCGCCTTCATCGAGCACATAGGCCACGCCGCCCGACATGCCGGCGGCGAAGTTGCGGCCGGTCTCGCCAATGACGACGACACAACCGCCGGTCATGTATTCGCAGCCGTGGTCGCCCACACCCTCCACCACGGCCACCGCACCCGAATTGCGCACGGCGAAGCGTTCGCCCGCCACGCCGCGGAAGTAGCATTCGCCGGTGATGGCACCATAGAGCACGGTGTTGCCGACGATGATCGCTTCCTCCGGCTTGAAGCCGATCTTGTCGTGCGGCTTGACGATGATCTTGCCGCCGGACAGACCCTTGCCGACATAGTCATTGGCTTCGCCCGTGAGTTCGAGCGTCACGCCGCGCGCGGTCCAGGCGCCGAAGCTCTGGCCCGAGGTGCCGGTGAGCTTCACGGTGAGGGTATCTTCCGGCAGACCGGCATGGCCATGGCGGCGCGCCACTTCGCCCGACAGCATGGCACCCGCCGCGCGGTCGGAATTGCGAATCGTCGCTTCAATGAGCGTGGGCTTCTTGCCGTCCAGCGCGGGCCTGGCTTTTTCGATGAGGCTGCGGTCGAGCACCGAGTCGATGCCATGGTCCTGGGCCGCCACATGGCGGATGGGCAGGGGCTTCGACAGGTCGGGCTTCCTGAACAGGCGCGAGACGTCGATGCCCCTGGCCTTCCAGTGATGGAGCGCCGGGGCCATGTCGAGCCATTCGGTGGCGCCGATCAATTCGTCGTAGGTCGCCACACCCATGGCCGCCATGTAGCCGCGCAATTCCTCGGCCACGAAGAAGAAGTAGTTGATGACGTGTTCCGGCGCGCCCTTGAAGCGGCGGCGGAGTTCGGGGTCCTGGGTGGCCACCCCCACGGGGCAGGTGTTGAGGTGGCACTTGCGCATCATGATGCAGCCCGCCGCGATGAGGGGCGCGGTGGCAAAGCCGATTTCATCCGCCCCCAGCAGGGCCGCCACCAGCACGTCGCGCCCGGTGCGGATGCCGCCATCGGCCTGCACCACGATGCGGCCGCGCAGGTCATTGGCCACCAGCGTCTGCTGGGTTTCGGCCAGGCCGATTTCCCAGGGGCTGCCGGCATGCTTGATGGAGGTCAACGGCGAGGCACCCGTGCCGCCCTCGTAACCGGAAATGGTCACATGATCGGCATGGGCCTTGGACACGCCCGCCGCCACCGTGCCCACGCCCACTTCGGAGACGAGTTTCACCGAGACGAGGCCCGCCGGATTCACGTTCTTCAAATCAAAGATGAGCTGGGCCAGGTCTTCGATGGAATAGATGTCGTGGTGCGGCGGCGGCGAGATGAGGCCGACGCCGGGGGTGGAGTGACGCACGCGGGCAATGGTGGCGTCCACCTTGTGGCCGGGAAGCTGGCCGCCTTCGCCGGGCTTGGCGCCCTGCGCCATCTTGATCTGCATCATGTCGGAGTTGACCAGATATTCCGTGGTCACGCCGAAGCGGCCCGAGGCCACCTGCTTGATGGCAGAGCGCATGGAGTCGCCGTTGGCCAGCGGCTTGAAGCGGTCGGCCTCCTCGCCGCCTTCGCCGGTGTTGGACTTGCCGCCGATGCGGTTCATGGCGATGGCAAGCGTGGTATGGGCCTCGCGGCTGATGGAGCCGAAGGACATGGCACCGGTGGCAAAGCGCCGGACAATGGCCGAGGCCGGTTCCACCGCATCGAGGGCAATGGCCGTGCGGCCCATGTCCTCCGCCGACTTGACCTTGAACAGGCCGCGAATGGTCTTGAGCTTTTCCGACTGGTTGTTCACCAGACGGGCGAATTCGGCATAGCGGTCCTTGGCGTTGCCGCGCACCGCGTGCTGCAGGGCGGACACCGTTTCCGCCGTCCAGACGTGGGCTTCGCCACGGATGCGGTGGGCATAGTCGCCGCCGACGTCGAGCATGGTGCGCAACACCGGCGCGGGACCGAAGGCATCCACATGGCGGCGGAAGGTTTCGTTGGCAACCTCCTTGAGGCCCACGCCTTCGATGGTGGTGGTGGTGCCGGTGAAATATTTCTTCACGAAGTCGGAGGCCAGACCCACGGCGTCGAAGATCTGCGCACCGCAATAGGACTGATAGGTGGAAATGCCCATCTTCGACATGACCTTGAGCAGGCCCTTGTCGATGGCCTTGATGTAGCGCTTCACCGCCTCGGAGGAGGTGATCTTCTCCTCCAGCGTGGGCAGCATGTCTTCCAGCGTCTCGAAGGCGAGATAGGGATTGATGGCCTCGGCACCATAGCCGGCGAGGGTGGCAAACTGATGAACCTCGCGCGGCTCGCCCGATTCCACCACCAGGCCCACGGCGGTGCGCAGCCCCTTGCGGATCAGGTGATGGTGGGTGGCGGAAGTGGCGAGGAGTGCAGGGATGGGCACCCGCTCGGCGGAGACGGCGCGGTCGGACAGAATGATGATGTTATAGCCGTCATGCACGGCACGTTCGGCCAGGGCGCAGACGCTGTCGAGGGCGGCGGCCATGTATTCCGCGCCATTGGCCACGTCATAGGTGATGTCGATGGTGGCGGTGCGGAAGGGATTGTCGCGCACCGTGCCGATGGTGCGGATGCGCTCCAGGTCGTCGTTGGTGAGGATGGGCTGGGCCACCTCAAGGCGCATGTGCTTCGAGGTGCCCTTGAGGTCCAGAAGATTGGGGCGCGGGCCGATGAAGGAGACCAGCGACATGACCAGTTCCTCGCGGATCGGGTCAATGGGCGGGTTCGTCACCTGGGCGAAGTTCTGCTTGAAATAAGTGTCCAGCATGCGCGGCCGGTCGGACAGCGCCGAGATGGGCACGTCATTGCCCATGGAGCCCACGGCTTCCTGACCCGAAGTCGCCATGGGGGCCATGAGGAACTTCAGGTCTTCCTGGGTGTAGCCAAAGGCCTGCTGCCGGTCCATGAGCGGCACGGTGATCTTCGGCCTCCGGGTCTTGGCCTTGGGCAGGTCGCGCAGCACGATCTGGGTGCGCTTCAGCCAGTCCTTGTAGGGATTGGCGGTGGCGAGCTGCTTCTTCAACTCCTCGTCGGAGATGATGCGCTTCTGTTCGAGGTCAATGAGCAGCATCTTGCCGGGCTGGAGCCGCCACTTCCTGGTGATCTTCTCCTCGGCGAACTGCAACACGCCCATTTCCGAGGCGAGCAGCACGAAGCCATCGTCGGAGACGAGATAGCGCGACGGCCGCAGGCCGTTGCGGTCCAGCGTGGCGCCGATGAGCTTGCCATCGGTGAAGGTCATGGCGGCGGGCCCGTCCCAGGGCTCCATCAGGGCGGCGTGGTATTCGTAGAAGGCGCGGCGGTCCTCGTCCATGAGCGGGTTGCCGGCCCAGGCCTCGGGGATCAGCATCATCATGGCGTGGGGCAGGGAGTAGCCGCCCTGATGCAGGAATTCGAGCGCATTGTCGAAGCAGGCGGTGTCGGACTGGCCCTCATAGGAAATGGGCCAGAGCTTGGACAGGTCCTCGCCGATGATGTCGGACTTCATGTTGGCCTGGCGCGCCGCCATCCAGTTGAAGTTGCCGCGCACCGTGTTGATTTCGCCGTTGTGGCAGATGAAGCGGTAGGGATGGGCCAGCGGCCAGGAGGGGAAGGTGTTGGTGGAGAAGCGCTGGTGCACCAGGGCAAGGGCCGACTCGACGCGGGCATCCACCAGGTCGAGATAATAGTCGCCGAGGTCCTTGCCGAGGACGAGACCCTTGTAGACCACCGTGCGGGTGGAGACGGAGACGGGATAATAGGCGCGGGCCTTCTTGCCCAGAACCTCGCGCACCCGGTTTGACACGACCTTGCGGCAAACGAAGAGCTTGCGGCCGAAGTGGTCCTCGTCGCGGATGGTGGGGCCACGGCCGACGAAGACCTGACGGTGGAAGGGTTCGGTGCCCTTGACCGAATAGCCCAGCACCTCCGGGTCCACCGGCACGTCGCGCCAGCCCAGAATCTTCAGGCCTTCCTCGCGCGCCGCCTCCCACCAGAAGCGCTCGATGTCTTCGCGGTAGACGAATTCGCGCGGCATGAAGAGCTGGCCCACGCCATATTGGCCGGGGGCGGGCAGGTCAAAGCCCAGGCGCTTCGCTTCCTCGGCGAAGAAGGCATGGGGAATCTGGATCATGATGCCCGCGCCGTCACCCGCCTTGGGGTCGGCCCCCACCGCGCCGCGATGTTCAAGGTTTTTCAGGATGCTCAGGCCGTCGCTGACGACGCCATGGCTCTTGAGGTCATTGATGTTGGCGATGAGGCCGATGCCGCAGGCATCGTGCTCATTGCGGGGATCATATAGACCATGGGCCTCCGGCAAGCCTTCCGGCAGCAAAAGCTCGGTCATGGGGTCCTCCTCAAGGCCAGGGCGGGATAAAGGTCAGCAATACTGACCATTCCTTCCGGGTAAAGCAGAAAGAACCCTAACGCGCAAGGAATGAATTGTCTTGTCAGAAAATGAGCAATAAAATTGCGCGAATTGACGCCTTGGCGAGGGTCACCGGCGCAGGTAAGAGCCAGCCATGCAGCACACCAACACCCGCGCCATTGCCGCCATGATCATCGCGGCGGGCAGTTTCGTTCTCAATGACAGCCTGATGCAGCTGGCGACGGCGGCTTTGCCGCCCTTCGAGGTGGTGACGGTGCGCGGCCTCTTCGCCAGCCTGTGGTGCCTGCCGCTGGTGCTGCTCATGGGGCAGGGCGGCAGTTTGCATTTTCTGGCCCATCCCCGGGTCATCCTGCGCAGCCTGTTCGAGGTGGTGGCGATCAGCAGCTTCATTCTGGCGCTGGTGCATGTGGGCGTGGCCAACGCCACGGCGATTTTCCAGATTGCACCGCTGCTGACACTGGTGGGCAGCAGCCTGCTCTGGGGCGAGAGGATCGGCGCGCTTCGTCTGGCCCTGGTCGGAGTGGGTGTTCTGGGGGCGCTGCTGGTGGCCCAGCCGGGCGCGGCCTCGGCGTCGCCCTACGCCTTCTTTGCCTTCCTCACCGCGCTGGGCGGGGCGTCGCGCGATCTCGCCTCGCGCCGCATGCCGCCCGCCGTGCCCGCCTTCGTGGTAACTCTCTCCACCCTGACGGTCGTGCCCCTGGTGACGGCCCCCATCATGCTCGCCTTTGAAACGCCGGTGTGGCCCGCGCCGGCGACACTCTCCCTGCTGGCGGCGGCGGGCTTGTTTCTGATGTTCGGCCATCTGTTGATCTTCGTGGCCTTCCGGCTGGCCCCGGCGCGGGTGCTGGCACCCTTCTATTATGCCTTCACGGTCTGGGCGGTGATCTATGGCGTAGTGATCTTCGGCACCTGGCCCAACGGGTTGGCCAGTCTCGGCATTATGCTCATTCTTGGCGCCGGTCTTGCGGTTCTGGCGCTGGGACAGCGCGAGACCAGCAAGGCCCTCGACCGCAGCGAGCCAGAAGTTTAGAACAGCGCGCAGACGAGGACCCCCATGAATTTTGCATCCGATAATGTCTATGGCGTGGACCCGCGCATTCTCGCCGCCATGGTGGCGGCCAACGAGGGCACCGCCAGGTCCTACTCCTATGACAATCTCACCGCGGCGGCGCGCGCCCGCCTGGCACAGGTGTTTGAGCGTGAGGTCGCGGTCCATCTGGTGACCACGGGCACGGCGGCCAATGGCCTGGCGCTCTCTGCCGCCACGCCGCCCTATGGCGCGGTCATCTGCCACGCCGAGGCGCATATCGCGGTCGATGAATGCAATGCCCCCGAAATGTTCATCGGCGGCGGCAAGCTGATCGGCATCCATGGCCGGGGCGGCAAGATCACGCCCGCCGAGGTGGCCAATGTGCTCAAGGGTTTCATCCGGGGTGAACATGATCCCAAACCGGCCACCATCTCCATCACCAATGCCAGCGAGGCGGGCACGGTTTACACGCCCGCCGAAGTGAGGGCGCTCGCTGACCTCGCCCACGGGCGCGGCATGAAGCTGCACATGGACGGCGCGCGCTTCGCCAATGCGGTGGCCAGCCTGGGCTGTTCGCCGGCGGCGCTGACCTGGCAGGCGGGCGTGGACATCATGTCCTTCGGCGGCACCAAGAATGGCGGCATGATGCTGGAGGCGGTGGTGATCTTTGACGCCGCGCTGGCGCGGGATTTCAATTACCGCCAGATGCGCGGCGGACAGTTGGTGTCGAAGAGCCGCTTTCTGGCGGCACAGATGCTGGCCTATCTGGAGCATGACCTGTGGCTGGAGAATGCCCGCGCCGCCAATGCCCTGGCCCGCACGCTGGCCGCAAGGCTGGCCCAGGTGCCGGGGGTGAGGCTTGGGCACAGGGTGGAAGCCAATGAGGTTTTCGCCGTTCTGCCGCGTGCCGCTCACGAGGCCTGGCAGGCGGCGGGGGCGGTCTATTACGACTGGCTGCCGGATGGCTTGGCGGAAAAGCCCGGCCCGGATGAGGTTTTTGCGCGCTTTGTCCTGTCGCACGCCACGCCGCCTGCGGCGGTCGAGCGTTTCCTGACCCTGGCGCAGAAATAGGGCGCCGGTTTCCCGGCGCCCCACCCACGTTTCTCACGGAAGGATTACGCGGCCTTCCTGGCTTCGATGGTCTTCGGCGTCTCGGCCTGCTTGACCGCGATGGTGCGGGGCTTCAGCGCCTCGGGCACCACGCGCTTCAGCGCGATATGCAGAAGGCCATTGTCCATCTCGGCACCGGTCACCTCAACATGATCGGCAAGCTGGAAGCGGCGCTCGAAGGAGCGGGCCGCAATGCCCTGATGCAGGTATTCGGTCTTGGCGTCGGCCTTCTCGGCCTTCTTGCCGGTGACCGTCAGAGCCTGGCCCTTCACTTCAAGGCCAATGTCTTCCGGCGCGAAGCCGGCAACGGCCATGGTGATGCGATAGGCATCTTCGCCCAGGCGCTCGATGTTATAGGGCGGATAGGCGGGAGCCTCAAAACCGGCAGCCTCGTCCATCATGCGGGCAAGACGGTCAAAACCGATGGAGGAACGATAGAGGGGGGTCAGATCAAACATCACATTCTCCTGAAGCAATGTGTTTCGGGTTCATCCCCGCCCGAAGGGCCGGGAACTGCACAGGCCCGGAACCGGCGCCTGCATGGCTGAAATGGGTCTCACGCCAGGAAATTCAAGTGGGTGGCGACGGAACTTTCGCCAGGTGACGTCATTATGGATGTCAGCGCCCGCATTCCGGGTGGCCACGACCAAAACCCTGCAAGGAGCTTATGCCATGTTCTCCAAGTCCTTCTTTGCCGCTGCTGCCCTGGGCCTGGGCGCCCTGCTCGCCATGCCGGCACCGCAGGCCGAAGCCAAGACCAACGTCGACATCGGCATTGGCATCGGCACGCCCTATCCGGGCTATTATTATTACGACGGCTACCGTCACCGTTATAACGGCTATCGCTACATGCGCGGTGCCACCTGTGGTCAGGCGTCTCGCGTGGTGTGGCGCGCCGGCTTCAAGAATGTGCGCGCGGTGGACTGCTCGCGCCCGATCTATGGTTTCCGCGCCAGCAAGAATGGCCGCCCCGTCATGGTCAACGTGAACCAGCGCGGCAACATCATCTCGGTGCGGCGCATCTATCGCTGATCCGAAAAAATATTTTCACATGAATGACAGATGAACGCAGGCTTCGGCCTGCGTTCAAGTTTGATGGGGTATCACTCACGTCAACGATGACCGGGGTGGTCATCAATTGACCAAAGGAGAAACCCATGTTGTCCAAGACCCTCGTTGCTTCCGCCGCCGTTGCCACCGCTCTGGTTGCCGCCGTGCCTGCTGAACAGGCCCAGGCCAAGACCAACATTGATATCGGCATCGGTCTGGGCGTCGGTGGTTATTATCCCGGCTATCCGGTCTATGATGATGTTGATGTCTATGACGCGGGCTACTATGGCCGCCGCCACATGCGTGGCATGACCTGCGGCCAGGCCGCTGATGAAGTCCGCTCTGAGGGCTTCCGTCGTGTCCGCGCCATGGACTGCTCGCGCCCGATCTATGGCTTCCGGGCGGAACGCCATGGCCGTCCGGTGGTGGTGAAGGTCAACCTGCGGGGCGACATCATCTCGGTCCGCCGGGCCTACGGCTACTGATACTTCCGCCATTGCGCGCAAGATGAACGCCAGATGAACGCAGGCTTCGGCCTGCGTTCAGCACGTTTATGCCACGATTTGGTTTCATAAGGCGCTCATGCCTTGCTTCATTGAGGAGGGGATCATGACCTTCAAGCCCATGATTTTTGCTGCCATTGCCGCTGCGGGCCTGGCCCTGTCGGCGGGTGCTGCCGACGCCAAGACGCGGATTCACATCGGCACTGGCTTCGGCTTCGGTTATCCGGGCTATGGCTATGGTGGCTGGTGCAGCCCCGTGGATCCGTTTTGCGGTGGCGGGTTCTATCCGCGCCATGGCTATCACCGTTATCCCGTCTATCGCCGCGACCGGATGTGGGATCCCTACCGGCTGACCTGCAAGGAAGCGGCCTGGAAGATCGACAACTGGGGCTATTCCAATGTCCGTCAGGTGAGCTGCGGGGGTAACTTCCATGTGTTGAAGGCGACCAAGGGTGGCAAGCGCCACACCTTCCGCGCCAATGCCAATACCGGCCGCATCGTTCGCGTGCGTTGACATCATGGGCGGAGGCGCTGTCCTCCGCCCACTCACAGGCTGAGGGGTCTGCAATGAAAAAGAGTTTCTATCTGTTGGCGTCGGCGGCCGCTTTGCTGGCGGGTGCTTCGCTCCAGTCACCGGCGGAGGCGGGCCAAAGGTTGCGCTCGCTCCAGGTGTTCTTCCCGCCCCTTTATTTCATTGATCCGCACCCGGAGGATTTTTACGACGGGCCGCAAGATTATCATGATGCGCCGCCGCTGCGTCCGCGCCGCCATGTCAAGCGCTATGATTATGGCTATGACGTGCCACCGCCGCGGCCGCGCCGCTATGATTACAGCTATGGCGAGCCGCCCTATGGCGATCCCGGCTATGATCAGGGCTATTACGAGCCCGAGCCTCTGCCGACCCCCCGGCTGGTGAAGACGCCGGTGAAGAAGACGGCCACCGTGCCGGCGAAGAAGACCGTGACCAGCAGCAAGACCACGGTGCCCGCCACCGTGAAGAAGCCTGCGACCAAGCCGGTGACCACGGCATCGGCCACACCCAAGGACACGGGCGGCGCGGCGGGCCGCCTCACCTGCGACAAGGCGTCGGGCATCGTTTCCGGCTATGGCTTTGCCAGCGTGAAGGCCCAGACCTGTTCCGGCGCCAGCTATCGCTTTCTGGCGACGCGCGGCGGCAAGACCTATGCCGTCACCGTGGCTTCGGCCAGCGGTGAGTTGACGGAAGTGAAGAAGCTGCCCTGAGCGGCGGATGTTGCAGCGATGCGGGCGGCGGATTTCCGCCGTCCTTTGCTTGCCCGCTTGAAGAGCGCGCGAGGCAGTGGGATAAGCGGGCATGAGCGCGCCTTCCGATCTCCATTCCAGTTGGACCAACCCGGCCCCCGATGGCCTGACGGCGGTTTCGGTAACGACGCCTGATGGCGTGGCCCTGCGCGCGGCCAGGCTGCGGGTTCCGGCGGCGCGCGGCACGGTCGTCATTCTCGGCGGCCGGGGCGATTTTCTGGAACGCTATTTCGAGACCATGCGCGACCTCATGGCGCGCGGCCTGGCAGCGGCCACCTTCGACTGGCGCGGCACCGGCGGCTCACAGAAGATGCGCGACGGCAGCGTGGTGCCGGTGGTGACCGATTTCAGCCGCTACGACACGGACCTGGAAACGGTGATGAAGCAGGTGGTGCTGCCGGATTGCCCGCCGCCCTATTATGCCCTTGCCCATTCCATGGGCGGGCCGATCCTGATCCGCGCGGTGGCCCGGCACAACTGGTTTGAGCGGGTCATGACCACGGGGCCACTGGTGGGCTTTGTGCCGGGGCCCATGCCGGTGACGCTGGGGCGCCTCACTCTCGCGGGTCTGCGCTTTGCCGGGTTGACGGGTCTGTTCCTGCCGGGGCGGCGGCGCGGCAGTCTGAAGACCGATGCCTTCGAGGATAATCCGCTGACCAGCGACGAGGGGCGCTGGCGGCGTGATTTCGATACGCTGGAGCAGTTTCCGGCTCTGGAGTCGCCGGGCCCCCGCATCGGCTGGATCCATGCGGCGGAGCGGGCCACGGCGCGCCTGCAGCGCCAGGCGCCCAGGATGCACCTCACCTGTCCGGTCATGGCGGTGGCGGCGGGCATGGAACGGCTGGTGGACAATCGCGCGCTCATGCGGCTTGCCACCCGGCTGCACGGCCTGTCGGTGGTGGTGATCCCCTCGGCCCGTCATGAGATCCTGATGGAGGCGGATGAGGTCAGGGCCCAGTTCTGGGCCGCCTTCGACGCCTTCACCGGGCTGGGCCACAGGCCGGTCGAGCAGGAGGTCGCCTAGCTTTTTCGGGCAAATTGCCTTCTGCCGTGGCCCGTGTTAAGCGAGCGCATTCCCCTCAGTTTGTGAAAGCATCCGCGCCCCATGAAACTGCGCAACATCGCCATCATTGCCCACGTCGACCACGGCAAGACCACGCTCATCGACCGGCTCCTGTCCCAGTCCGGCTCCTTCCGCGAAAACCAGAAGGTGGCCGAGCGCGCCATGGATTCCAACGACCTCGAACGCGAGCGCGGCATCACCATTCTCGCCAAGGTCACCTCCCTGACCTGGAAGGACTGCCGCATCAACATCGTGGACACGCCCGGCCACGCCGATTTCGGCGGCGAGGTGGAGCGCATCCTGAACATGGTGGATGGTGCAGTGTTGCTGGTGGACGCCGCCGAAGGCCCCATGCCGCAGACCAAGTTCGTGTTGCAGAAGGCGCTGAAGATCGGGCTGCGCCCCATTGTCTGCATCAACAAGATCGACCGCCCGGACGAGCGCCACAACGAGGTGGTGAACGAGGTCTTCGATCTCTTCGCCGCCCTTGACGCCGACGAGCACCAGCTCGATTTCCCCATCATCTACGGTTCGGCCAAGCAGGGCTGGATGGCCAAGGATCCCGCCGGTCCGCAGGACGACATGGCCGCCCTCTTCGATCTCGTGGTGTCGCACTTCAAGCCGCCGGTGGTGGAAGAGGGGCCCTTCCGCATGCTGGTCACGACCATTGAGGCCAATCCCTTCCTGGGCCGGGTGCTGACCGGGCGGGTGCGCTCCGGCACCATCAAGGCCAACCAGGCGGTGAAGGCGCTGGCGCGGGACGGCAAGACGATGGAACAGGGCCGCGTCTCCAAGGTGCTGGCCTTCCGCGGTCTGGAGCGCGTGCCGGTGGACGAGGCCGAGGCGGGCGACATCGTGGCGCTGTCCGGCCTGACCACCGCCACGGTGGCAGACACCATTTGCGATGCCGCCGTGACCGAGCCCATCGCGGCCCAGCCCATCGATCCGCCAACCCTCACCATGACCTTCCGCATCAACGATGGGCCGCTGGCCGGAAAGGAAGGCGACAAGGTGCAGTCGCGGGTCATCCGCGACCGCCTGTTGCGCGAGGCCGAGGGCAATGTGGCGCTGCGCGTGACGCCTTCACCCAGCGAGACCGACGCCTTCGAGGTGGCGGGGCGCGGCGAGTTGCAGCTTGGCATCCTGATCGAGACCATGCGGCGCGAGGGTTTTGAACTGACCGTGGGCCGCCCGCGCGTGGTCTATCGCAGCGACGAGGAAACCGGCCAGCGCCTGGAGCCCATCGAGGAAGTCATCATCGACATCGATGAGGACTACACCGGCATCGTGGTGCAGAAACTGTCGGAGCGGCGGGCCGAATTGCGTGACATGCGGCCCTCCGGCCATGGGCGGCAGCGGCTGGTGTTTCACGCGCCGACGCGCGGCCTCATCGGCTATCAGTCCGAACTCATGTCGGATTCACGCGGCACCGCCATCATGAACCGGCTGTTCCACGCCTATATGCCCTATGTGGGCGACATTGCGGGTCGCCACACGGGGGCACTTCTGTCAAATTCCGATGGCGAGGCCGTGGCCTATGCCATTTTCAATCTTCAGGACCGCGGCCCCATGTTCATCGAGCATGGCACCAAGGTCTATGCCGGAATGATTGTGGGCGAGCATACGCGCGGCAATGACCTGGAGCTCAATGTCATCAAGGGCAAGAAGCTGACCAACGTGCGCGCCTCGGGCAAGGACGAGGCGGTGATTTTGACGCCGCCCGTGAAGATGTCGCTGGAAAAGGCCCTGGCCTATATCGCCGATGATGAATACGTCGAGGTGACGCCGCAATCCATCCGCCTGCGCAAGATCCTGCTTGATCCGCATGAGCGCAAGCGCGCCAGCCGCGCCAAGGACGCCGAAGCCGAGGCGTGACCGCTTCCGTCTTGTCCCGGCCAAAGTCCGGTATATGCTAAACCCGATAAAACGCGGGTTCGGCCATGGATTACAAGGACTATTACAAGACGCTCGGGGTGGAGCGCACGGCCACGGCGGATGAGATCAAGCAGGCCTTCCGCAAGCTGGCCCGCAAGTATCATCCCGACATCAACAAGGAGCCCTCGGCAGAGGCCAGGTTCAAGGACGTGAACGAGGCCAACGAGGTGCTGTCCGACCCGGAAAAGCGCCGGGCCTATGACGAGCTGGGCAGCAACTTTGCCCAGGGCCAGAACTTCAGGCCGCCGCCCAACTGGGGAGAGGCCCATGAGTTCCGCCAGCAGGCGGGCGGGGCGCGCCCCCAAGAGCAGGATTTCAGCGACTTCTTCGAAGAATTGTTTGGCGCGCGGATGCGGGGCGGTGCGGCGGGCGGCCAGGCGCGCCAGGGCCAGCGCGAATTCCGGGCGCGGGGCGAGGACGCCCATGCGCGCATCGTCGTTTCCCTGCGCGACAGCTTTACCGGGGCCACACGGCAATTGTCCTTGCGCGTGCCGGAAATCTCCGGCGATGGCCGCATCAGCCAGCGCGAGAAAACGCTTGCGGTGAAAATTCCCAAGGGCATCACTGCCGGGCAGGTCGTCCGGCTCAAGGGCCAGGGCGGGCCGGGCTTCGGCGGCGAGGCGGCGGGCGATCTTTATCTGGAAGTGGCCTTTGCGCCTGACCCGCTCTATCGCGCCGAGGGCAAGGATCTTTATCTCGACCTGCCGGTGGCCCCCTGGGAGGCGGCCCTGGGCGCTTCCGTCCAGGTGCCGACACCAACCGGCCCCATCATGCTGAAGGTGCCGCCAAATTCCGCACCGGGGCGCGAGCTGCGGGCCAAGGGCCGGGGCTTGCCGGCGCAGGCACCGGGCGACCTGCATGTGGTCTTGAAGATTGCTCTGCCGGCGGGCGACACGGCGCGGGCCAAGGAGCTTTATGAACAGATGGCGCGCGACCTGGCCTTTGATCCGCGCGCCGGGATGGAGGGGTAAGGCCCATGGCAGATCCTCATGACGTTGATATCCTTGATGCTGACACGCTGCTGGAACTGGAAGACCTGTGCCGGGTGTGCGGGGTGGATGTTGCATGGATTGAAGAAATGACGGCCTATGGCGTGGTCGCTCCCAGCGCGGGCGCGCGCTACACCGCCATCGCCATCGCGCGGCTCAGAAAGGCCAGGCGGCTGGAACAGGATTTTGCGCTCAATGCCTCGGGCGTGGCGCTGGTGCTGGACCTGCTGGACGAGATCGAGCACTTGCGGGCGCGGCTGCGCTGATCATTCTTCGGTCTGGCAGGGCGAATTGGAGATCATGATCTCCGAGGCGGGCATGGGCGGGTCGGCATAGACCTTCACCGCATCCCGGCGGCAATCGAAGCTTTCCGCCAGTTCATCCGCCGCCTGCCGGGCCAGCGCATTGGCATTGGGCAATCGACCCTGCACCACGGCGATGCGGCAACTGTCATGTGCAGTCCACCTGGTCACTGCCAGCCAGTCGTGGGTGACGTCAGGGTTTTCCGGCTCGGACAATTTCCAGCGCAGTATGACGGCGATGGGCCTGCCATTCTTCAACCGCCATTCCAGCGTCGTGCCCGGCGTGTTGAAGGGACCGAAGGTCTGGGTCATGGCGCAGTGGTCCTTGCCGCCCTTGCCCACGGCCAGCATGCCGCGCAGGTCGCCCTCGGCATAGGTCAGAGGAATGCCGGCGAAACCCGTGCACAGCCAGCGGGCATAGGCTTCGCCCTCACCTTCCGGCGATTGCTCCACCAACCGGCAGCGGTTCAGGTCCAGGTCGGTATAGGCGGAAGAAAAATCCGCCGCCTGCACCACGGGTGGTGCCGACAGAAGGAGGAGTAGCGCAGCCAGCCGTCTCACGGCTAGAATGGTCGCACAAATCAGTCTGCAAGGAAACCATCATGCGCATTGCCGCCATCTCCGCCGGAAAAAACGTGCCCAAGGAAATCAACGTCATCGTTGAGGTGCCGGTGGGCGGCGAGCCGGTCAAATACGAAATGGACAAGGAGGCGGGCACCCTGGTGGTGGACCGCTTTCTCTATACGCCCATGCACTATCCGGGGAACTATGGCTTCATTCCCCACACCCTGTCGGACGATGGTGATCCCATCGATGTGCTCATCGCCAACCAGCGCGGCATCATTCCCGGTGCCGTGGTGGCCTGCCGCCCAGTGGGCGTGCTGAAGATGCAGGACGAGGCGGGTGGCGACGAAAAGGTCATCGCCGTGCCGACCACCAAGCTCACGCGGCGCTATGAGAAGGTTCACGACTATACCGACCTGCCCGCCATCACCATCGAGCAGATCGAGCATTTCTTCACCCACTACAAGGATCTGGAAAAGGGCAAGTGGGTGAAGGTGGTGGGCTGGGGCGACCACAAGGAGGCCGAACGCCTGATCATGGAAGCCTTCGAGCGCGCCAGGGCCAAGGGCGAGTAAGCCACATCATTCCGACAAGAAAAAAGGGGCCGCAGCGGCCCCTTTGGCGTTTCAGCTGGCGTGCCCTCACATCTTCGGCGCGGCATAGCCCTTCTGGGCGCAGGCGGCGCGGATGGTGTTATGCAGCAGGCAGGCGATGGTCATGGGGCCGACGCCGCCGGGCACGGGGGTAATGGCGCCCGCCACCTTCTCGCAGGAGGCAAAGTCGCAGTCGCCCACCAGCCTGCCCTTGCCGTCGCGTTCCACCCGGTTGATGCCGACATCGATGACGGTGGCCCCCGGCTTCAGCCAGTCGCCCTTGACCATTTCGGCCCGGCCCACGGCGGCGATGACCAGATCGGCGCGGCGCACCACATCGGCCAGGTTTTTCGTGCGCGAGTGGGCGATGGTGACGGTGCAGTTTTCATTGAGCAGCAGTTGGGCCACGGGCTTGCCGACGATATTGGAACGGCCGATCACCACGGCCTCCAGACCTTCGAGCTTGCCCAGCACATCCTTGGCCAGCATGACGGACCCCACGGGCGTGCAGGGCACCAGGCTCTCCTGCCCGGTGGCGAGTTTCCCGGCGTTGATGACGTGGAAGCCGTCCACGTCCTTGGCGGGGTTGATGGCGTTCAGCACCTTGGTGGAGTCGATGTGCCGGGGCAGCGGCAGTTGCACCAGAATGCCATGCACATCGTCATCCCGGTTCAGCTTTTCCACCAGGGCCAGAAGCTCGGCCTCCGGCGTTTCGGCGGGCAGGCGATGTTCCCAGGACCGCATGCCCACTTCCACCGTCTGCCTGGCCTTGTTGGCGACATAGACCTTGGAAGCCGGGTCTTCGCCCACCAGCACCACGGCCAGTCCGGGGGTGAAGCCGTGCTCCTCCTTCAGGCTGGCCACGGCGGTTTTCATGCGGGCGCGCAGCCCCTCGGCATAGGCCTTGCCGTCAATGCGTTGTGCCATGATCAGTCTTCCCGGTTTGCGGACGCCAGGCCGTTTACGAAGGCGGTCACGGCGGCGTGGTTGGCGGTGATGTGAAAGGTCTTGTTGCGGTCGGTTTCGCCTGCGGTCTGGCGGAAAGTGGATTTCGCCACCCGCATGCGCTTGGCCATGATGGCAATGATGGCGGCATTGGCCTTGCCCTTGTCCGGCACGGCAGTGACGCGGACCGACATGCGGGTCTGGCCGTCGGCGCTGTTGACCAGTCCCGTGATCTCGTCCCGGCCAGCCTTGGGCGTGGCCCGGATGTCAAGATAGAGGCCGGAAGCAGTCTGGCGCAGGGCGGAGGTCACGGTGCGGAGAAGGCCAGTCGGGATCCGTAATAGAGGATGAGATATTGCAGGAACTGCAGGGCGAAGATCAGGATGATGGGAGAAATGTCGATGCCGCCGAGATCGGGCATGAAGCGCCGGATCGGGGCAAGCAGCGGCTCGGTCAGCCGGCCCAGCAAGCGATAGACCTGACGGACGAAGTCATTGTTCAGGTTCACCACGTTGAAGGCAATAAGCCAGCTCATCACCACGGCGGCGATGATGATCCAGAAGTAGGCATTCACGATGTTATAGAGCAGCCAGATGATGGGATGCATGGGACAGGCCTTTCGATTGCGTTCCATGTAGGAGTTTGGGCGGGCGCATGCAAGCCGCCCGCTTGACGGGGGCGGGGCCTGCCACTAAAACCCGGCCACACCCGAGAAGGGGGCAGTAGCTCAGTTGGGAGAGCGCGGCGTTCGCAATGCCGAGGTCAGGGGTTCGATCCCCCTCTGCTCCACCATTCTTCCCGTCACCGAACCGCCGGTTCTGTCCTCCCAAAAATAGTTCAGTTGTTTCCGTGGTTTGGGCCCGGAATACGAGATCTCTGAGCCGATTTATGCGCGATCATAGGCCTATTGGCCTGGATTTCGAGGTGCGATCTCTGCATCGCCAATTTCCAGTCCCCCAAGGCGATTTGACGGCCACGAGGTGCGTCACGTCTTGACCTGCTTCCAGCAAACTGGACTGATCTGGGTGAGGATTTTCTTGTAATGTGCCAGGCAGGCAGAGCGAGGAAGGCCCATGAAAGTATTGAGGTTCAGCGAGCAGCAAATTGCCTTCACCTGAAGCAGGTCGATGATGACGCCGGATCGAGGATCAGAGCGAACTCAAGGCTGGATACGAGGCTGGGGCAAGGTCACTACAAAAGGCAGAACTAAACCTAGACGAAAGGTAGTTTCGGGCTCGTTTTCCAAGATCACCTGGCCTTCCGGCTCTGCATAAGCCGACGAGCACCGATATTCACCTTATTGCCTTAAACGTGGGTGAAACTGTCGTTGGACGGCTCAGTTTGAGCTTAGGTCGAAATGGATCGTAATCCCGCTGCCGATGTGCCAAGCCCTGATGAAAGTACGCCTATCCGCTCGGGCTATCTCGACGATGCCAATCTCTATGCAACCGGAAATGCGCTCGCGAAGCTGCACACGAAGGGTGGCGCCGGTGCCATACGTGGCCGTGCGCCGTCACTCACAGCCGACCTCGCCGCTTATTTTTCCAAGCTGAGGCAATGTTACAATGAGTTCAACGAAGCTGTGGCGCAATCGAAGGAAATTGCGCCAGCAGCGGAATGGCTAGTCGACAATTTTCCGAAGGTTGAGCAGCATTCCCAGCAGGTGATGCAGGATTTGCCTGGCGCCTATTCGCGAAGGCTGCCGCGCGTGGCGGAAGGGCCGCACCTTGGCCGGCCGCGCATCTATGAAATAGCCTGGCTATATCTCGCCCACACTGACTCGCGCTTTTCCGCTCAGACATCGACAGGCTTCATCACGGCCTATCAGGATGTCGTGCCGCTGACGATCGGTGAGCTTTGGGCTTTTGCCATTCACGTCCGCGCCCTGCTGGTGGAAAACGCAGCCCGCACTTCGCTACGGACGCTTGTATCGCAACAGGCGCGCGACCGCGCCGATGAGTTGCTGGAGCAGGCGCTTCAGGGCCATGACATCAAATGGAATCTCGATGCGGAGTTCAAGAAGTTCCCCGCTCATGCACAACACTCCTTTCTTGTTCATCTGTTGCGTCGGCTGCGCGACCGTTCGAATCTTGATCCCCGCTATCTGGCGGAGGTGCTGGCGCGCCTTTCGGTCTCAAGCGCCAGCATCGATGAAGCGATTACAGAGGAGAATGCCAGGCAAGCTGCCAACAACCTCACCATGCAGAACATATTCAAGAGCTTCACCACGGTGGCGGAGCTTGATTGGGAGGAATGGTTTTCAAGCGTCAGTTTGGTGGAGCAGCGGCTCGCAGCAAGTTCGATCTACGCCAGCCTCGACAGCACTTCGAAGACGCTCTACCGCAATGCCATTGAAGATTTGGCGCGCCATTCATCCGAAACCGAATTGATGGTGACAGACCGTGCCATGGCGGAGGCCGAAGGCGAGCCGGGCCAGTTTCTGCTCGGTCGCAAGAGAAAGGCGCTCGAAGAGGCACTTGGCTATCGTGAAACGCCGTTGCGCCGCCTGCGCCGCGGGCTCGGAAAGCTCGGTCTTGCCGGATATCTCACCGTCATCACGCTGCTGACGCTGTTGTTCACAGCCTTCGCCCTCAGCGCAGCCGGCGTGAGCGAGCAAGTGGGCTCGCCGCTGTTGCTGCTGCTTGGCCTTCTGGTCACTTTTCCCGCAGGTGAAACGGCGGTGGCGCTGGTCAATTATACCTTTACGCAAGTGCTGCGGCCTGTGGTGTTACCCGGCTTTTCATTCAAGTCAGGCATAACGGCTGACCATAAGGCCATAATCGCTGTGCCGACGATGATATCAAGCTTTCATGGTATCGAAGAACTGATTGACCAGCTGGAGGATCATTTCCTCTCCAACCGTGATGCCAATCTCTATTACGCGCTGCTCAGCGACTGGAACGACTCTGATGTTGAACTCGAGGAGAATGATGCCGCTCTCTTGTCAGCTCTGATCAATGGAATTGAGCAGCTCAACGCCCGCCACGAGACAAGCCAGTTCATGCTGTTTCACCGCAAGCGCCAATGGAACGCTGCTGAAGGCTTGTGGATGGGCTGGGAGCGCAAGCGCGGAAAGCTGCATGAACTCAACCGCATCTTGCGCGGCGACAAAGATACGAGTTTCATCGAAGTGCCGCTGGTTGTGCCGCGTGACATTATCTATGTCATCGCGCTCGACGCGGATACGCAACTGCCTGCCGGCACAGCGCGACAACTCGTCGGCAAGATGGCGCATCCGCTCAACCATCCGCTGTTTGACGAGGAAAGCGGGCGGGTGAGCAGCGGCTATGGCATCATGCAGCCGCGCGTCACAATTAAACTTCCCGAAACCGGAGGCGGCAGCCTTTATCGCCGCATCTCCGCTCATAATCCGGGGCTTGATCCTTACGTATTCTCAGCCTCCGATGTCTATCAGGATGTCTTCGGCGAAGGTTCATTTACCGGCAAGGGCATCTACCACATTGATGCCATGGAAGCGGCAATGAAGGACCGCGTTCCAGACAACACGCTGCTGAGCCATGACTTGTTTGAAGGTAACTTCGCGCGTACGGGCTTTGCCAGCGACACGCAGGTGGTGGAGGATTTTCCCGACCGCTACCTTGTTGACATGGCGCGCCATCATCGTTGGACGAGGGGCGATTGGCAGTTACTGCGCTGGATGGTCCCTCCTGTGCATGGGTTGACCGCGCTCGGCTGGTGGAAGATGGCAGACAACCTGCGCCGCAGCCTGGTGCCAATGTTCACTCTTGCGGCGCTAATCGTGAGCTGGCTGTTGCTGCCGCCGGCTGGCGCCATGGGCTGGACCGCCTATCTCGTCGTCATGTTGTTCATTCCGGTTTTCCTCCCTGTGGTCGCGGGAAGCAGCCTGCGCAAGGAAGCGATCACCATGGGCAGCGAGTTCCGCACAACGCTGGATGACATTGGCACTGCCATTGTGGTCATCATCATAGATCTGACCACGCTGGTGCATCAGTCAAGTGTGCAGGCGAGCGCCATAGTGGTGACGCTCTATCGCATGCTGGTCAGCCGTCGCCATCTGCTGGAATGGACGACTGCAGCCCAGATTGGGAACATGCGGAGCCCCGGCCCCGGGCGCACTTTTCTGCTGATGTGGGCAAGCCCGGCGCTCGGGCTGTTGCTGCTTGCGTTCCGGGCTGCGACGCATGTCTGGCCCTCTCTTCCACCGCTCTCCAACCTGTCGCTTCCCTTCGCGTTCGCCTGGCTTCTCGCGCCACTGGTTGCCTACCGGATCAGCGAGCCGGACGTCTACGGCATCACCGATGGGGAAGTGAGCACGCCTGATGCAATTAGCCTGCGGCGCATCGCACTGGCCACCTGGCGCTATTTCGATGAGCATGTCACTGCCAGCAACAATATGTTGCCGCCCGACAATCTACAGGAACATCCGGCCGCGGTCGTCGCCAACCGCACCTCGCCCACCAACATCGGCGTTTACCTGCTCTCCACCGTCAGCGCCTGTGACATGGGCTGGATCGGCATTGATGATGCGGCCATACGCGTTTCGGCCACCCTCGATAACATGCGGAAGCTCGAAACGCATGGCGGCCATCTGCTCAACTGGCATGACACTATATCACTGCGTCCGTTGGAGCCCCGCTATGTGTCAAGCGTCGACAGCGGCAATCTGGCAGGCCATCTCATCGCCGCCGCCAATGCGCTGGAGAAATGGACTGAGGTTTCCGCCATCAGCCCGGCCAGGCTTGGTGGATTGTGCGATTGCGCCCGCATGGTCGACGAGAGTGTTGCCGCCATGGCTGAGCTGCACCGCCGCTCGAAAGAGGAAGCCCTTCACATCCACCAGCAGATCGAGGCCTTCATCAAGGCGACGGATGATCTCATAACACAGATCGAGCTGGTGCCACTCCGCATCCTGAGCCTCAACCTGCAGATCAACGCCATCGGGCAATCGGCGCTCCGCCTCATGAACCATAGCGGTGAAAAGCAGGCTGCGGATTGTCAATACTGGATGGCGAAACTGCGCCAGGCGACTGAAGCGATGACCCGTGAAGCCACCCGCGATGGGCCGGGCATGAAAGCGTTGGGCAAACGGCTGCGCGACATTGCGCAGCAGTGCCGCACAATCGCTTATGGCATGGACTTCCGCTTTCTGTTCAACCCGCAGCGGCAGTTGCTCTCCATCGGTTACCGCGTGGGCGAGGAGTCCCTCGATGAGGGTTGCTACGACCTGTTTGCCTCGGAAGCGACGCTCACCAGCTTTTTCGCAATCGCCAAGGGCGATCTCGACGTTGAACATTGGCACAAGCTCGGTCGACCAGTGACCGAAGTGAACCAGGCCGCCTGCCTCGTCTCATGGTCGGGTTCGATGTTTGAATATCTGATGCCGCACATCGTCATGCGGGCGCCGACTGAAACACTCTATCACCAGACGCTCAACCTCGTGGTGAAGCGGCAGATGGCCTATGGCCGAGACACCGGCACCCCCTGGGGCATTTCCGAATCCGCCTATGCAGCGCGTGACCTGCACAAGACCTATCAATACTCAAGCTTCGGCGTGCCTGGCCTGGGACTGAAGCGAGGGCTTGGCGAAAACCTGGTGATCGCGCCCTATGCCACCGGCCTTGCCGCGATGATTGACCCGAATGGCGCGACCGGCAACTACCGTCGCCTCGCCAAATGCGGGGGCATGGGTCGCTACGGTTTCTTCGAGGCGCTGGACTACACGCCGGAGCGCCTGCCTTCCGGCCAGAAGCTGGAGGTGATCCGCGCCTATTTCGCCCATCACCAGGGCATGACCATCACCAGCATTCACAATGCGGTCTCGGGCGGGCAGCTCCGCAGCTACTTCCATACCGAGAACACGGTGCGCGCAGCGGAGCTCTTGCTGCAGGAGCGCGCTCCGCACCACCTGCCGGTGAAGACTGTCACCGTTGCCGATGTGCCGAGCGTGCGGCGGGTGCGCGAGGTGCGCGTTGACACGTCAATCCGCCTGCTCCGCCCGCGCACGCTGACCAAGCCCGCAACCGCGCTCTATTCCAACGGGCGGATGAACTCCATGATCGCCGCCGATGGTTCGGGTTACGTGCTTTGGAATGGCATCGCCATCAACCGGTGGCGCCAGGATCTGCATGGCGATGCCATGGGCCTCAGGCTGATGCTGCGGCGTGGCAGCGCCGGCGCGCTGCATCCGCTGTTCTACAACCGCTTTTCCCGTGCAGGCGACAGCTATGCGGTGAGCCTGCATCAGGACAAGGCGGAGTTCTTCTCCCACCACAGCCGACTCGAATGTGCGGTTGAGTATTTTGTATCGCCCGACAGCGACGCCGAAGTCCGCCGCATCGCCATTACCAACCGCAGCGATTCCAGCGTTACCCTGGAGTTGACGAGCTTCATGGAACTGGCGCTGGCCCACCCCGAAGCCGATATTTCACACCCCGCCTTCTCCAAGCTCTTTGTTCATACCGAATTTGATGAACAGGCCGAGGCAGTGTTGGCGACACGCCAAAAGCGTCTGGATAGCGACCCCAGCATATGGACGGGGCATTTCCTCCTGGTTGAAGGGAAGGCCGCAGGCGGGCTCCAGTTTGAAACCGACAGGTCGCGTTTTCTCGGCCGCGGCAATTGTTTTGAAACCGCAGATGCCTTCAGGCCCGGCTGGCAGTGGACCGGCGGCAGGGGCTTCGTGCTAGATCCCGCCGTTGCCTTCCGTCAAAGCGTTTCCATCCAGCCGCATGACAAGGCGCGCATCTATTTGTGGACGGTTGCGGCAGCGACCCGCGAGCAGGTGCTGGCATTGGTGCGGCGGCACCGCTCGTCCGATTCCTATGAGCGCATCCGCACTCTGGCCTGGACGCATGCGCGCATTAGCCTTCGCCATATCTCCATTTCGCCGGAGGAAGCGGTGCTGTATCAGGCGCTCTCCGCCAATCTTGTGTACTCGCTGCCCGATCTCAGGCCCGCGCCTGACCGTATCGCCGCCGGCATGGGACCCCAAACGGGGCTATGGCAGTTTGCCATTTCCGGTAATCGGCCCATCGTGCTTGTCCGCATCGATGACGCAAATGATCTGGGCGTCGTTCAGCAACTGCTGAAGGCGCAGGATTACTGGAACCACCGCGGACTCGTGGTTGATCTCGTCGTCCTCAACGACAGCCGCTCCTCCTACATGCAGGATCTGCAGTGGGGACTGGATGATCTGGCTTTTCGCGCCCGTGCGCGGCGTTCATCGACAACCCCGGCGGCGGATGAGCAGATATTTCTCCTGCGCAGCACGGCGCTGAGCCCCGAGACCATCAACGCGATCGTGACCGCTGCCCATATCGTGCTCGTCGCCTCGCATGGGCCGCTCCGGGTCCAAGTCACTGCGCTTGCCAGCAAACCTCTCGCAACGAGTGAGCGCCGCACCAAATCGCAGGCCGTGCCAGGCCCTCGCCATCTCGAAGGCGTGCCTCAGCCAGTTGATGATGCATTGCTGTTCTTCAATGGCCATGGTGGCTTTGACCGCAACAGCAACGAGTATGTCATGCACCACCAACCTGGACGGGCATTGCCTGCACCTTGGATCAACGTCATCGCCAACGAGCAGTTCGGCACGCATTGTTCGGCCGAAGGCGGCGGCTACACCTGGTTCGGCAACAGCAAGGAACAGCAGATCACGCCATGGAGCAATGACCCGGTTGTCGATAGCCCGAGCGAATGCTTGTTCGTGCGCCAGGTGAATGGCGACAGCGTATCATCGCCCACGGTGCAGCCCCTAGGCCGCCGTGCCGGCCGGTTAACCACGCGCCATGGTTTTGGACACAGCATCTACGAAGCGGAAGAAAACGGGCTGAAACTGCAGATGACGGTGACGGTCGATGCGGTGCGTGCATGCAAATTGAGCCGTCTCGCCATCACTAACACGAAGCCCGAGCCGCTGCGGCTTGCCGTATCCTACCTTGGTGAGCTCGCCATGGGCCCCAACCGGCCAGCCTCGGCGCATTTCATCACGACGGAGATTGATGGTGCAAGCGGTGCGCTCTTCGTGCAGAACCGCTGGAACGCCAGCTTCGGCCAAACTGTCATCTATTGCGTTATGCTGGAAGGGCAGGATGTCGCTGCCGCCAATCGCGCAGCGGTGATGGGCCCGACCGGCACCATCGCCTGGCCGGAAGGCCTTCTTTCGCCACGCCACCTCAAGCCGGAAGCTGGCGGCGGCTATGATCCCTGCATGGCATTGCAGAAGGACGTGGCGATTGCTCCGGGGGAGACGGTTGAATGCACGGTGCTGCTGGGTGCGGCAGCAGATCGCGAAGGCGCCCGCAAAAGCATTGCCGAGCTGCGGGCCTCAGGCTTTGCTCCGGTCTGGCAGGAGCAAAAGCGCGTGTGCACGGAGATTGTTGGCCGCATCCGGGTTGAAACGCCAGACAGTTCCTTCGACACGCTGATGAACGGCTGGCTGCTGTACCAGACGCTCATCGGTCGTTTCTTTGCGCGCTCCGGATTCTATCAAGCTAGCGGAGCCTATGGCTTTCGTGACCAGTTGCAGGATACCATGGCAATCACCTACGTGCGGCCTGATCTGGCACGGCAGCACATCCTGCGCGCTGCATCACGCCAGTTTATTGAAGGTGATGTGCAGCACTGGTGGCTGCCGGAAACGGGAGCGGGCGTGCGTACGCATATCTCGGATGATACAGCTTGGCTTGCCTACTGCACGGCGCATTACATCGAGGTGACAGGCGACGTTGGCGTGCTTGATGAACCGGTGAGCTTTCTGGAAGGGCGCGCGGTTGCCAAGGGTGAGCACGACGCCTTCTACATTCCGCGGATTGCGGAGCACAAGGCACCGCTCTACGAACATTGCGTCCTCGCCCTGTCGCGCAATTTGCCGACTGGCGCGCATGGCCTGCCACTGATGGGCACCGGCGATTGGAACGACGGCATGAACAAGGTGGGCGAGAAGGGCCAAGGTGAAAGCGTGTGGCTTGGCTGGTTCCTCTGCGCGACGCTAAGTCGCTTCCGGGCTTTGGCGTTAGCGCGGAAGGATGCGGAGAGCGCCAAGCTATGGAGCGCGCATTTGAAGAAGCTGACCCGCGCGCTTGAGAGCAAGGCCTGGGACGGCAACTGGTACAGGAGGGCATTCTTTGACGATGGCACGTCACTCGGCACTGCCGCGAGCGATGAGTGCAGGATCGATTCCATCGCGCAATCCTGGTCGGTGCTTGCAGGTGTGGCTGATCCTGCGCGGGCCAAGGCAGCGCTTCTCTCGGTGGATGAACAGCTGATCGACGAAGACGCAGGGCTTGCCCGCCTGTTCACGCCGCCGCTGGTGCACCATGTTCCCAACGCGGGCTATATTCAAAGCTATCCGCCCGGGGTGCGCGAAAATGGCGGCCAGTACACACATGGCGCCTTGTGGGCAATTTACGCCTTTGCAGGCCTTGGCGATGCCGAACGGGCAAACCGCCTGTTTTCGCTGATCAACCCGATCAACCATGCCCTGAATCATGCGGCAGTCGAAAGCTACAAAGTCGAACCCTATGTCATCGCGGCCGACATCTACGGCGCTTCGCCTTATACCGGGCGGGGCGGTTGGACATGGTATACTGGTGCTGCGGGCTGGTTCTATCGTGCGGGGCTGGAAGCCATATTAGGTCTGAAGCTTGCAGGTCCAAAACTCACCCTCAATCCCTGCATTCCGGCAAGTTGGCCGGGCTTCAGCGTGACGCTGCAATTTGAGGGGAAAACGATCCGGTTGAATGCAGTGCGGGGACAGGTGCCCCCCGCTTCGGGAAAGTCCTTCAGGGTCAGAGACGCAATTGACCTCCGCACGTTAAAGGATGGTGAAACGATATCTCTGTTGCTGCCCGTCAGTTGATGCGATGCTTTGCCAGAGTGGCGAGACTGACGAAAATCCCCAGAAGACTGACGATTGAGAGCAGCGCGCCGATGGCAAAGCGCGGGCCGACCCCAGCAGGTGATGATACCAACATGAACGTCGCGCCGATAAACAATGCAGCAAGCCATAGGAATCGCACCATTGTCCGCACCTCACTCTGTCATGGATTGGAGCCCCGTCTTGTTGCTGCGAGGCTCTTGCGCGTGTTTTATTGCAAGCCAATAAGGCAGGCTCATGGCCGCTTCGCGCACCTCGGTTTTGTTGAGATAAGGCTGGGCTTAAGACTAACGCTCAGCGCGTGGAATCCTACTTCGCTTCCGGCAATCAGCGGCGTGTCGCTCGGAATGCCGTCACAGTTGACCCTGAGAGACTTGAAGCGCCGCTTCAGACTCTGCACGGCAGCATAAGATGCTCTTTTTGAGCCAACTTTGCGTGCCAGTTCCCGCAGGGGCTGATCGATTTTCGTCGAATGAGCGCGGTGGCGGCGGATGTGCTGCCTGATGCCGGAGAGCGCTGATCAAACACCAAAACCCTTTTGCCCAGCGAGTTGACAGCTTCCGTGGTCAACGCACCGGTGATGCCGCAGCCGATAATCACTGAGCAGCTATCCATCTTCCCATCTTCGGATAATCCTGCTGGAGCATTTCCGGGCTGCTTCCCGCACCACCATTCCTCCGCTCTCGCGGGCCTTAAGCATCCATTCACCCCACTGTGCGAAACCGGGGACTTCTGCAATGCAGGGGTGTGAGTGTGCGTGTTGTTTTCCCCATGGTTCTGGTCCTGGCATTGACCCTGACGGAGGGACCATCGACCCCGGCGCAGGCGGGTGACCTGCGCTTTTCCAGCCAGCGCTCCCTGATGCTGCCTGATCCATTCCTGAAGCACCGCAAGACGCGGCGTGCGCCCGCCGCCGTGGGCCGGCCCCTTCCCGGTGTGGTGATCGAGGCAGCCAAGGCCACGCCGGAATTGCAGGGTGAAGAACCGTCGCGTTTCCAGCCCAGGGTCTGGGGTGAACTGGACCCGCGCCTGTTGAGCCTGCTTAGCCAGATCGAGAACCGTTTCGGCCAGAAGCCGCGCATCACATCGGGCTGCCGCACCCTGGCGCACAATCGCGCCGTGGGCGGGGCGCCGCGCTCCTATCATCTGTCGTGCATGGCCGCTGATATTACCGTGCCGGGCGTGGCCACCAGCGTGGTGCGCGATTTCGCCATGGGTCTGCCGGGGCGCGGCGGGGTTGGCACCTATTGTTCCACCCCCATCGTGCATGTCGACGTGGGACCCCGGCGGCAATGGCACTGGGGCTGTGGCCGTTCGCACGGTCTTGATGATCCCTTTGAATTCAACTGAGATCATCCGTTAACTGAACGATCAGTTCGTGGCTGGCAGGGTGCCCTGCGGCCCCAATCTTGATGGGTGTTTCCCGAAGGTTACGCAACCGTACCAATTCGGGACAACACCATGTATGGCTTTCTCGCCGCTGCCGTGACGCTGTTCAATTATTATCCGGGCTTCACCGACTCCCACTCCAAGATCGAGGCGGTCATCGACCGTGGACTGGTGGCGGAACTGGTGGTGCGCTGCGAGGAGGGCACCGCCATTGTCGCGGCTTCCATGGTGGACCAGAAATTCTGCACGCCGAAATTCGTGTGCTACCCGGCCCTTGACCGCGCCATTTCAGAGAGCTGCCGCTGAAACCGCAGCGTCAGGCTCCGGCCTCACGCACCAGAACCCGCATGACCTGACGCCAGACGCGGCTGGCCATGGACTGGCCGCGCGCCGAAATCATCATCACACCACGCTGCATGCGGTCGGGCAGGCTGCCTTCCGCGGCGGCGGCGTTGACGCCATATTGGGCCTCGACCGGGGCCAAGGAGCGGTCTGCGGCCTGGGTCACGGCAATGCGGCCGCCGAAAACCGAGGTGAGCGGCAGAAGGTCAATGGCCCGGCTGCTGGAGGGGGCAATGGCGGCAATCGTCACGGGCACCTTGGCGGCCGTCAGGTCTTCCGGCACGAATACCGCCTTGGCGCCGGCGCTGATGCGCGACAGATCATCACCGCTCACAAAGCCGCGCGATACCGCACCGGCTGACGCGGCGAGAAGGCCCAACTGTTCGGTGCGGGCCACCCATTTGCCGGGATAAAGGCGCTGCGGCACGTCCTTGATCACGCCATCGAACTCGGCCCGGATGACCAGCTTGGCCTGCGATTTTTCCAGACCATCCAACTGGGCGCGGAAGGAGGCCAGTTGACGCTCGATCACCTGACGATCCTGCAGGTCCTGGGCGTCGGCACCACCCCGGCCCAGGCGCAACTCGCGCAGGGCAATCTCGGTCTTGCTTTCGCGGATATGGGCGGCGAGTTGCGGTGCTTCCAGTTCGATCAGAGTATCGCCCTTGCGGACACTCTGGCCATTGGCCACCGCAATGCGGGTGACGCGGGCCGGGCTGTCGGCGAAGAGACGCTGGTAATTGGCGGGCTCGAGAAGCGCCGGGGCGCGCACCGTGGCCGACACCGGCAGGAAGAACAGGGCGATGAGACCCAGCGCCAGGGCGCCGGACAGCGCCGTGCGCGGCTGCAGAATGAACAGGGAGTGACGCATGAACCACCAGACTTTCAATTCACGCCAGACCGGCAGAATGATGAAGAAAACGATCTCGACGGCAAACAGGATGACGCCGAGCGCCTTGAAGAAGAAGTGATAGACGAGAAGCGCCAGGCCGAAATAGAGCACGAGGCGATAGATGGTCGTGGCCACGGCATAGGCCAGCACGGTCACTTCCAGCCCCGGTGAGAAATATTCGGTTGGCGGCTCATCGGCGGCAAAGAGCAACCGGCGGATGCGGTAGCGCATGTGGCTGAAGGCGCGATCCTGCAGGTTGGGGATGCCAAGAAAATCCGACAGGATGAAATAGCCGTCAAAGCGCATGAGCGGGCTGAGGTTGACCAGAAGGCTCATGAACCACGACACGGTGGCGGCCACGAAAACGGCGCTGCGCAGCGCGCCATCCGGCAGGAATGACCACAGGAAGAGGGCCAGCATGCCGATGGCGAGTTCGACCATGATGCCCGCGAGATCGATCATCAGGCGTTGGCGGCGCGAGGCCAGCTTCCAGGCGTCGGTCACGTCGGTATAAAGCATGGGCGTGAAGGCCATGAAGGCCACGCCGATGGCCGGCACATGACAGCCGTAGCGGTGGGCGAGATAGGCGTGACCCAATTCATGGAGCGACTTGATGACGATGACCGACAGGCCGGAAATCATCAGGCCTTCCCAGGTGAAGACATAGGGGAAGGTGGCCATGAAGGTGTCCCATTGGCGCGACACCATATAGAGGCCGATCAAGCCCAGAACGACGACGAGCGCCGCAAAGCCGCGCGAGAACAGGGGCCGCACATGGGGCCAGCTCCGGCTCAGAAACTCCTGCGGATGCAGCAGCGGCACCTTGAAGAAGAGATATTGCAGCGACAGCGTCACATACCAGGGCCTGGTCTTCTGCGACTGGGCGTAAAGATTGCGCCAGTGGTCGCCGTCAGCGGCGCTGGCCTGGGTCAGTTGCGCGCCGGTGATCAGTTGCAGGATGGCAATGATTTCACCTTCCTCAACGGCGCGGCCGTGGCGTTCGGCCACGGCCAGCATCAGGGCGGCGGGATTGGGATATTTGTTCCACAGCGCGAGGAGCTGATAGGTCTCATAGGGAATCTGATAGAACTTGTTGGCGGCGGGATCATGAATGACCCAGCTCGGCGCGCCGGAAAGTGACGGCCCGCCGCGGACCAGCCGCAGGTCTTCGCGCAGCCGCGGCAGTTCCGTGATCGTTACAGGCCCGACCATTGCCGCATCGCTGTGAAGGGCCGGCGGAAGAGCCAGAAGGCCAGCGGCACATGGTCAGCCGCCACTTGGGCCGTGCCATGCACGCCAAGACGGATGGTATGGGCCTTGGCAGCGGGAATTTGCGCCAGCACCTGATAGGCCAGAACCCCGTTATCGTGCTGGCGGGCCTCATAGGAGGCGCTCTTGACCACGGCATCCACGGGGTTGACGGGATCAGAATCGAGAAAGGCGCGCAGGGGGGAGCCTTCCCGGACGGCGATGGAATCTTTCACCGCCACGAAGATGCGCAATTCGAGTTCGGAAGGGTCGGCGATCTCGATGATCTTTTCGCCGGTCTGCACCGGCCGGCCCTGCCAGTCGCGCCGGTCGGTATAGACGGCAACGCCGTCATTGGGCGCGGTGATGACCGTGCGCTTCAGCATGTCTTCGGCATAGGCCAGCCTGGCCTGTTTCACCGCCACTTCGGCGCGGGCAATGGCAATCTCGCGCAACATGCGGTCATCGCTGATGGCACCCTGCATGACTTGCTTGAGCCGGGCATCGGCCACCGCCAGTTCCTGCCTGGCCACGGCCTGATCGTTACGCAGCGCGGTGTCCGACAGGCGCACCACGGCATCGCCCGCCTTGACCGGCGTGTTGGGATCAACCAGCACGGCCTCGACGATGCCGTCCATGGGGGCGGCCAGCACATTGGCATTGACGGCCGCCACGTCCATGGGGGCGAGCACGGTCATGGGAACCGGAATGAACCCGGCAAGGGCGACAAGGCCAGCGGCCATGACCGCATGGCGCAGGCGGAAGCGGTGGCGCCGGCGCAGGCGGCCCTGGCCTTCCAGAGCGGCCCAGGCATGGGCATAGGTGCCTGCCAGGCGGTCGGCCACCAGCACGTCACCCTCGGCCCAGGGCGTTTCACGGCTCAAGAGCATGCCGCCGAAGATCGTGCCATCGACAAGGCGGAAGGGCAGCCAGAGGAAATTGGGGAAGGGATAGGTCTGATGTTCGGTGTCGCCGGCCGGGGTATAGGCGGGCAGGCTGAACTCGCGTGTTTTTCCCAAGGCGGCGCTTGGCGGCCACGGCTTTTGGATGGCCTTAATTCCAGGCACACGCGA
>CALMUW010000009.1 GCA_937872985.1 uncultured Alphaproteobacteria bacterium | reverse complement strand
TCTCGGCCAGTTCCTCCGGCGTCGGCTCGCGGCCGATCTCGTGCAGCATCTGGCGCGAGGTGCGCACGATCTTGTTGATCGTCTCGATCATGTGCACCGGAATGCGGATGGTCCGCGCCTGATCGGCAATCGATCGCGTGATCGCCTGGCGGATCCACCACGTCGCATAGGTGGAGAACTTGTAGCCGCGGCGATACTCGAACTTGTCCACCGCCTTCATCAGGCCGATGTTGCCTTCCTGAATGAGGTCGAGGAACTGCAGGCCGCGGTTGGTGTATTTCTTGGCGATGGAAATGACCAGGCGCAGGTTGGCCTCCACCATTTCCTTCTTGGCGATGCGGGCCTCGCGCTCGCCCTTCTGCACCATGGCCACGATCTTGCGGTATTCCGGAATCTGCAGCCCGGTGGCCGAGGCCAGCTCGTAAATCTCGTCGCGGATGACGCGGATGCTCTCCTTCTCGTCATTCACGAACTTCTTCCAGCCGTGCTTGGTCAGGCGCGCCACGCGCTTCAGCCAGTCCGGGTTCAATTCGTCGCCCTGATATTCCTTCAGGAACTCGGTGCGCGGCACCTTGTAGGTTTCCGCCAGACGCATCAGCCGCCCCTCCAGCGAATTGAGGCGCTTGTTGATGTCGTAGAGCTGTTCCACCAGCGCCTCGATGCGGGCGTTGTTGAGCGACAGCGACTTCACCTCGGCGATGATCTCGTCGCGCAGCTTCTTGTAGCGGCGCTCCTGCGAGGGCGTCAGTTCCGTGCCCTCGGCCACTTCCTGGTCCTGCAGCTTGCGCAGGGATTTGTAGTTCTTGGCGATGGCGTCGAAGGTTTCCAGAACCTTGGGCTTCAACTCCGCTTCCATGGCCGAGAGCGACACGCCGAGATCATCACCCTCGTCGTCGTCCTCCTCTTCAATCTGCGGCTTGTCGAAATCCTCCGGCGAAAGCACATCGCCATATTCGTCGTCGGACTTGCGCTGGGCGGCCTGGGCGCGGCGCAACTGTTCCGGGCGCTTGGCCTCGGCCTGCTTGCGCACCTCCACCTTGGGCGGCACATAGGGCTGCGGCGCCTGCACCGCCTGATTGGCCTTGGCGTCCGGCCCGGCATAGGTGGCTTCAAGATCGATGATGTCGCGGAGGAGAATCTTCCCCTCGTTCAATTCGTCGCGCCAGATGATGATGGCCTGAAAGGTGAGCGGGCTTTCGCACAGGCCCGAGATCATGGCCTCGCGGCCCGCCTCGATGCGCTTGGCAATGGCGATTTCGCCCTCGCGCGACAGCAGTTCCACCTGCCCCATCTCGCGCAGATACATGCGCACCGGATCGTCGGTGCGGTCGGCGGGAACCTTGGGTCCCTCCACCTTGACCAGCGCGGTTTCGGTCGATTCCTCGCCCTCCACCTTGGCCACGATATTTTCCGACTCTTCCTCGGACTCCACCACGGTGATGCCCATGTCGGCCAGCATGGCGTAGATGTCCTCGATCTGGTCCGAGGTCACCTCGTCCGAGGGCATGACGGCGTTGAGTTCGTCGAGGGTGACATAGCCGCGCGCCTTGGCGGCCTTGATCATGCGCTTGACCGCCGCATCCGACAGGTCGAGCACGGGGCTGTCATGACCCTCGCCCTGGGCCTCGGGGCCGGGTTCGGCCTCCTCCTGGGTCTGGGTCTGGTCCTGATCCTCGACCTTGGGGTCGCGGGGGGGGGTGGCACGCGCCATGTCTGTCGTCCTTAAGCCGGGGGCGGATGACTCCGCCAGAACAAGTGATTCGGGTCAAAACAAAGGTCGGCGCCGGGAGTGGTGCCAGACCGGTTATGAACCGCTTAACGCCGGGCTTACGTGATGGGGTCGCTGGGTCTGCCAGAGGCGATGCCGAAGCCGTCGAAATGGGCTTCCGTGCCATCCAGTGACTGCAACTCCTCCCGCACGGCGGCCAGCGCCTGCAATGTCTCGTCCGTCGGGTCAGCGGCAAAGGCGGCCTCGGCCGCCCTCAGCTCTGACACGAGGGTGACGGTTTTGCGGTGCAGGGCGATCATCTGGCGGAGGCCTGTCCGGGCGTCATCTTGCGCTGCCCCGGGACCGAGGAACCACTCATTCAGAAGCTTCGCCTGAGCCTCGAGGCGGTCCAACAGCGGACCATGGCCTCGTTCTATCAGGTGGTTCCTGAGGTCGGCTTGTTCAAGGCCCACCCCGGAAACGGCGCTATCTAGAATCTGTGCACGGAGGGAGTCAAGCTCGCGTGAAGCCATGGGAAGGGCGGCCAGGGCGTCGAGGAAGTCGTGAACCAGACCGGGGTGGTTCACCACCGTGAGCAGCATCAGCCGCTCCCGCCGCTCGGAGACGGCGGAAAATCCACTTTGGGTTGCAATGGCCTTCAATTGCGGTGACGGCGGCAGGGCCACCTCCCAGGGCTTCTGCCCCGGCTTCAGGCGGGGCTGCCACGGCTGTCCCTGGCGGCGGGGGCCACGGGCCGGGGCCGCCTGCCCCGTCTTCTGCCACAGGGCATGAAGCCGTGCTCCCATGTCGGAGAGGTAGTGCTTGCGCACCGTCTCATCACCGATCTGGCCAATGAGCTGGCGGAGGTCGCGCTCGAACTGCGCCCGGCGCTCCGGCGTGGCCCGGTCATTCTCCGACAGCGCCCGCGTCCACAACACGTCGGACAGGGGCTGGGCCGCGCTGATCACCGCCTGCACCGCCGCCGGGCCTTCATCGTTCAACAGGTCGTCGGGGTCTTTCCCTTCCGGCAGCAGGGCAAAGCGCAGGGAATGGCCGGGCTTCAGCAGCGGCAGGGCCAGGTCCAGCGCGCGGGCCGCCGCCTTCAGGCCCGCCGCGTCGCCGTCAAAACACAGGATGGGTTCCGGCGCGGCCCGCCACAGCAGCGCCAACTGGTCCTCGGTCAGGGCCGTGCCCAGCGGCGCCACCGCCTGCGCCAGCCCGGCCCGGGTAGCCGCGATCACGTCCATGTAGCCCTCGACCGCGATGATGCTCGCGGTTTCGTGGGCCGGCACCCGCGCCTTGTCGTGGTTGTAGAGCACCCGCCCCTTGTGAAAGAGCGGCGTTTCCGGCGAGTTCAGGTATTTCGCCGGCACATCGGCCCGCAGCGCCCGCCCGCCGAAGGCAATGACCCGGCCCCGGGGGTCACGGATGGGAAACATCACCCGGTCGCGGAACCGGTCATAGGCCACGGGAATGTCAGGCCCTGAAATGACCAGCCCCGCCTCGGCCATCTGCTCCACCGTTGCCCCCTGGTCGGCGAGGTAGCTGCGCAGGGCCTGACGGTCATCCGGCGCATAGCCCAGGCGGAAATCCTTCTGCACCGTGATGGGCAGCTTGCGGTCGGCGAGATAGCCCCGCGCCTTGGCCCCGCGCTGGCCCTGCAATTCCGCCTCGAAGAATTTGGCGGCCAGTTCCATGATCTCGTAAAGGCCGGTGCGTTTTTCCGCCCGCGCCTCGTCCTCCGCCGAAACCACCGGCATGGGCAGGCCCGCTTCCTGCGCCAGCCGCTCCACCGCCTCGGGAAAGGGCACACCCTCCTTCTCGGTCAGGAAGGTGAAGATGTCGCCCGACACCTTGCAGCCGAAGCAGTGATAGCGCCCCTTGCGGTCGTCGGCGTGGAAGGACGGCGTCTTCTCGCCATGGAAAGGGCAACAGGCCCAATAGTCGCCCTTGGCCGCATTGGTCTTGCGCCGGTCCCAGGCCACGCGCCGCCCGATGACCGAGGAGAGCGGCACCCGGGCGCGGATATCGTCAAGGAACTGGGGCGGAAAGCGCATGGGCGGAAGTCCTAGCCCTTAAGGCTTCGGTCTTCAACGCTGGTCCCACGCTTTCCGCTTTCGCCCGCCAGATGGTCGGCTACCATGGCCCCATGTCCACCCCCGCCCATAAGCCGCTATGGCTCCGCCTTGCGCCCTATGTTTTCCTGGCCCTGTGGTCGGGGGGCTTTGCCGTGGCCAAGCTCGGCCTGCGCGGCATTGAACCGCTCACCCTGCTGGCCCTGCGCTATCTGGCGGTGGTGGCGCTGCTGGCTCCGGTGTTCCTCGTGCTGCGCCCGGCCCTGCCCCGGCGCGCCGCCGACTGGGGCCATATCGCCATGGTCGCCGTTCTCATTCAGGTCGTTTATTTCTCCCTCGCCTTCTTCGCCATGCAGCGTCTGTCGGCAGGCGCCATGGCCATCATCGTCTGCCTCCAGCCCATTCTGGTGGGGCTCGTCGCGCCCCACTTCGTCGGCGAGAAGGTGGGCGGCCTGCGCTGGCTCGGCCTCGGACTGGGACTGCTGGGGGCTGCCACGGTCATCATCGCCCGCAACCATGTCGCGGTGGAAAGCCCGGCCGGCATCGCCTTTGCCGTCGCCGCCCTCTTCGCCATGACGGCGGGCACCCTGTGGGAAAAGCGCTTCGGCGTCTCCCAGCATCCGGTGACGCAGAATCTCATTGCCTATGCGGTGGCGGCGGCCATCACCCTGCCCTGGGCGGCCCTCACCGAAACCATGCAGGTTGACTGGACCTGGCCCCTCATTCTGGTCATGGCCTATCTCATCATCGGCAATTCCATCATCTCCATGACCCTCCTGCTGGCCATGATCCGCCATGGCGAGGTCAGCCGCGTGTCATCGCTGTTCTACCTGGTGCCGCCGCTCTCGGCCCTCATCGCCTGGCCGGTGCTGGGCGAGGCCATGCCGCCCCTGGCCTGGGCGGGCTTTGCGCTCGCCGCCCTGGGCGTTGCTCTGGCGGCCCGGACCGGACGCTGAACCGGGCGACCGGAATAATTTTACCGGTGGACTTCCCCTGCCGTTCATCTTTGGCTGGCACAATGCCCGGCTCTGACATCTGGTGGGGTGAAGCAATGTCCAGTTGGATCATGACTCTGGCGGCGGTGGCCTTCGTCCTGCACCGCATGGGCGTACTTATGCCCCTGTTGCGCATCTTCGTTAAGGCCATCGTCCATACCCTGAGCCAGAACACACCAAGACTTGGTGAGGTCAAATCGAAACCGCCGGGCCTGCCCAGGGCCAAGAGCACAATCCCGCCGGATCTTGCCGCCAAGACTTTGCCCCAGCCCAAGCCCATCCCCAAATCGGTCTCGCCGGTGCAGCGCATGACCGGTCCCCTGGCAGAACGGCGCCTGTTTCGCTGGTAGCGGCAGCAGGCTGACAACGCCGCACATCAGGCGAAGGGGCCACCGCCTGAGAAAGCCCCTTGTTCCATGCGACACGAGCGAACCCCGCGTCCCGTCGCCCTGGGTGGCGGGAATCAAACCCCTGGCCGGACCATGCTTCAGCGGCAGACGCGCCGCTTCACCCGGATCGAGCGGTGGTGCTTGCGGCTCCACTTCTTCACCACCACCGTGCGGCAGCGATGGCCATAACGGTGATAGGCGCGCGGATAGCCGTAATAGTAGCGCGGGTAGTCGTCGTAATAGCCCGGACCATAATAATAGCCCGGCGTGCCGATATAGACACGAACCTTGGCGTCGGCGGGGCTGGAGGCGGCCCCCATGCCAAGGGCCATGACACTGGCAAGACCGGCGGCAAGCAACAGTTTCCTGAACATTGGCGATCCTCTTCGGTTGAGCCGTGGCCAAGCCACCGGCCCAGCCACTATCGCACGATCAGCGGGCTGGCAAAAGCCGCGATGCCTTCGCTCGCCAAGGTGTGAAGGCTTATCCGAGCAGGCCTTTCACGATGCCGCCCACCTTGGCCATGTCCATCTGGCCGGAGTATTGCGCCTTGAGTTCGGCCATGACCTTGCCCATGTCCTTCATCCCCGCAGCCCCAATGGCGGCAATGACCCCGGCCACCGCCGCCTTCACCTCGTCCTCGCCCATCTGTCTGGGCAGATAGGCCTGGATGATGGCAACCTCGTCCATCTCGTTCCGGGCCAGTCCCGGCCTGCCGCCCTGGGTATAGACTGTGGCCGTCTCCTGACGCTGCTTCACCATCTTGGCGAAGAGGTCGATGATGGCGCTATCCGGCGTCAGCGCCGACTCATGGCCCTCGGTGCGGCTGTTGATGTCCTTGTCCTTGATCGCCGCCTGCATGAGGCGCAGCGTTCCCAGCTTTTTCCTGTCGCCCGCCTTCATGGCGGCCTTCATGTCCTCGGTGATGCGCGCGCGCAATTCCATGGCCTGATCCTTCACGATTGTTTGCGCCTGAAATAGGCGCTTACGGCGCGCCCCGCAACCTTGACGCCCTGCGCCCCTTCCCCTAAACCGCCGCAAATTCCCGGAGTTCGTCATGCCGAAAAAGCCTGCCAGGGCCAAAGCGCAGCCACGCCCCCAGTTCAGCGACTGGGAGGCACCGCGCGTCACCGGCCTCATCGTTCTGGCCGATGGCACGGTGATCGAGGGTCAGGGCTTCGGCGCCGAGGGCGAGGCCGTGGCCGAGATCTGCTTCAACACCGCCATGACCGGCTATCAGGAGGTGCTGACCGATCCCTCCTATGCCGGACAGATCGTCACCTTCACCTTCCCCCACATCGGCAATGTCGGCACCAACGACGAAGACATTGAAACAACCAATCTCGCCGCCGCCGCCGCGGTCAAGGGCCTCATCGTCAAGGCCCCGGTCACCGACCCCGCCAACTACCGCTCGGCCCGACATTTCGAGAAGTGGCTGAAGGCGCGCGGCATCATCGGCGTTGCCGGCATCGACACGCGCGCCCTTACCAACCTGATCCGCGAAAGGGGCATGCCAAACGGCGTCATCGCCCACAGCGCCAAGGGCAAGTTCGACCTTGCCAAGTTGAAGAAGATGGCCGCCGCCTGGGGTGGACTGGAAGGCCTCGACCTCGCCAAGGACGTGTCCCTCACCCAGCGCATGGATTGGGACGAAGCCTGCTGGGACTGGGCCAAGGGCTATGAGACAAGGCCCCATGGCGCCCACAAGGTCGTCGCCATCGACTATGGCCTGAAGCGCAACATCCTGCGCTGCCTCGTCAGTGCCGGCTGCGCGGTCACCGTGGTGCCCGCCACCACCAGGGCGGAAGACATTCTGGCCATGGCGCCCGATGGCATCTTCCTGTCCAACGGGCCGGGCGACCCCGCCGCCACCGGCGCCTATGCGGTGCCCGAAATCAAGAAGCTGGTGGCCTCCGGCAAGCCCGTCTTCGGCATTTGTCTGGGTCATCAGATGCTGGGCCTCGCCCTTGGGGCCACGACGCGCAAGATGCATCAGGGCCATCACGGCGCCAACCATCCGGTCAAGGACCACACCACCGGCAAGGTGGAAATCACCTCCATGAACCATGGCTTCACCGTGGACCGCGACAGCCTGCCGGAGGGCGTGGTCGAAACCCATGTCTCGCTGTTCGATGGTTCCAACGCCGGGATCGCCCTGAAGGATCGCCCGGTCTTCTCGGTGCAATATCACCCCGAGGCCTCGCCCGGCCCGCAGGACAGCCATTATCTGTTCACGCGTTTTGCCGCAGCCATGGCAAAAC
>CALMUW010000008.1 GCA_937872985.1 uncultured Alphaproteobacteria bacterium | reverse complement strand
CCCCCCCTCCCCAACCTTGCCCCCGGGCGAGCGGCCGGGGTGGGCGTCACGGGCCTGGGCTTTGTGGGCCTGCCGCTGGGGGTGGCGGCTGCCGGGGCGGGCTTCCCCACCATCGGTTTTGATGTTGACCCGGGCAAGCCCGCCGCCATTGCCGCCAGGACGTCTTACATCGAGGCGGTGCCAACGCCGGTTCTCGCGGCCCTGGTGGACAAGCAGACTCTGTCCGCCACAACGGATCTTGCCCGTCTGGCCGAGTGTCAGGTGATCATTGTCTGTGTGCCCACGCCGCTGACCCGGCACCGCGAACCGGACTTGAGTTATATCGAGGAAACCGCGCGCACCATTGCCCGCCATCTCAAGCCGGGGACATTGGTCTCGCTCGAGTCCACCACCTATCCCGGCACCACCACGGAGGTGATGAAACCCTTGCTGGAAAGCTCCGGTCTGGTTTCCGGGCGCGATTTTTTCGTGGGCTTCTCGCCAGAGCGCGAAGATCCCGGCAACCGGGAATTCACCACCACCACCATTCCCAAGGTGGTGGCGGGTGACGGTCAAGAGGCCTCCCGCCTGATGGAGGCCTTTTACGGCGCAGTTGTTGCCAGGACCGTGGTGGTTTCCACGCCGGCCACGGCGGAAGCGGTCAAGATCACCGAGAACATCTATCGCGCCATCAACATCGCGCTGGTCAATGAACTCAAGGTCATTTTTGACGCCATGGGCATTGATGTCTGGGAGGTCATCAACGCCGCCAAGACCAAGCCCTTCGGTTTTCAGGCCTTCTATCCGGGGCCGGGTCTGGGCGGCCACTGCATCCCCATCGATCCTTTCTATCTTACCTGGAAGGCCCGCGAATTCGACATTCACACGCGCTTCATCGAACTGGCTGGCCAGATCAATACGGCCATGCCGCGCTATGTGGTGGCGCGCGTCGAACAGGCGCTGGATGCGCACCTTGGCCTGTCACTCAGCCGGGCGCGGGTGCTGGTCATCGGCATGGCCTATAAAAAGAATGTGCCGGACGTGCGCGAAAGCCCATCATTCAAGCTCATCGAGCTGCTGGAGGAACGCGGGGCGGCCTGCGCCTTCCACGATCCCCATGTGGCGGAGATTCCGCCCACCCGTGAACATGCAGCCTTCAACGGCAGGAAGTCGGTGGCGCTGACCCGCGAAAGCCTCGCCGACCATGATGTGGTCCTGATCGCCACCGATCATGACGCGGTGGACTATGGGATGATCGGCAAGAATGCGGGTTTGGTGGTGGACTGCCGCAACCGCATGGCATCGGTGCCGGAAATACAGGCTGTCGTGGTCAAGGCGTAATCTGACCGAGGGCCGACCAAAAAAAGCCTGGTTTCCGTTGTGATCGGCAGCACTGGCCGATACGAATGATGACTGATCAGGAGTTTCGCTGCGCCACGACCAGTAGGTGATAGGGCCGGAAAACATCCTGCTTCAGAATAGTGAAGTCTGCGGCTTTCAGCATGTCGGCCAGCAGGTCGATGTCAAACACATGATGGTGCGTGATGCGAGTCACGCGATTGTCCAGCGTCCGTGCCCGGTGTTCTTCAAAGGAAGAGACGGTGCCATCGTTGGTCAGGTCGTGCAGACGGATGACCTCATCAAGATGGGTGTCATCATCTTCAGTCATGTTGGTGTGGTAATCCTCCAGCACATGGGAGAGCGGCGTAAGCGGGCGATTTCGGTCGTAGGTGAAACGCTTGTCGGGAGCAACGATCACCGCGACCCCTCCCGGTTTCAGGGTGCGGCGCCATTCCTTCAACGCCCGAATGGGGTTGGCAATGTGCTCAATGACATGGGAGGCGATGAGGAGGTCATAACTCTCATCGGCAATGACCGAAAGATCAACGGCATCGGCAATGATCTGCTGGCCACAGGGCTTGTTTTCGTCATAGCGAAAATTGGCCCCCGCCGGGATGGTCGACCAGAAATTGGCGTCACTGAAATTTACATTGTCGAGTGAAGAAACCAGAGCATAGACCGGGAATGGTCCACTCCGGCTGAAGATCCTGCTTGGCCCCCCGATCTCCAGACCATGCCTGCCACTGAGCTGCTCGCGCACTGTGGTGAAGGAGTGTCGCACCCGGTTGCGATACCAGTTTACGAACGCGACGACAGCCCGGCTCTTTGCGGCCTGGCTTTTGATCTTGCGCAGGGCATTCTTCAGCATTTTTCCTCGCAATGTGACGGTCGCTATCCCAGTCTGCTGCCGTCGAATGATTGCACTTATCACGGTCATGCGCTTTGTTTCATCTGTGGAGCAAGTTTAAATTCAGTGCAACCGTGTTCTTCGATCTGGGGCGAAGTCATTGCATGGTTGGAGACTGCGCCATTGGTTTTAAGCCACGCCATCATTGGCGCACCCGGATGAAAGCAGGATCGAGTGAAGGGTTTTGCGATTCCGGGGGCCAGCTTCTGGGTGTTCCTTGTGGAAGGGAAACGCTGCCATGGGAGATCGTCTGTCCCTGCAGCGCCAATGGCGCTGCTGTAACCGGGGTTATTGCTGCGCTGTGGGATGGGGATTAAAAGCGCTATCCAAGGTCCAGAGGGCGTCATGATCACAGGCTATACCACCGGCGTTTTTGACATGTTCCATGTCGGGCATTTGCGCATTCTGCAGCGTGCCAGGGAACAGTGCGACCGGCTGATCGTTGGTGTTTCCACCGACGATCTGGTGGAAAGCTACAAGAAGAAGCGGCCCATCATTCCCCAGGCTGACCGCATGGAAATTGTGCGCGCCATCCGATACGTCGATGCCGTCATTCCCCAGACCCACCGCGACAAGTTCCGGGCCTGGGAGGAGTTGCGCTTCAACGTGATGTTCGTGGGCGACGACTGGAAGGGCGATCCGCTGTTCACCTCCCTCGAAGGGAAGTTCAGCGCGGTCGGCGTGAAGATCGTGTTCTTCCCCTATACCAAGCACGTCTCGTCCTCGCGCCTGAGCGATGTGCTGCACGCCATCGAGCGTGATGGTCAGGGCATCTGAAGCGGTGATGATATTCAGCGGCGGCAGAGCTTGAGGCCGTAGCGGTCGAGGACATCGCTCAGGGCCTCGCGGAAGGCTTGTCCGATGTCCTCGCGTTCGAGGCCGAAGGCGATGTTGGCGGCGAGGAAGCCCA
>CALMUW010000007.1 GCA_937872985.1 uncultured Alphaproteobacteria bacterium | reverse complement strand
CCCGAAGCTATCCCACATCCGATGCCAGAGCCGAACAACTCCCCCTCTGGACCCATCGATACAATTGGCATCGCCCACACGGCGGCCTAAACTCAATGACACCCATCAGTCGCCTCGAACTATCCGAGGACAACCTGTTGAGGCTCCACACCTAGAGCAACCGGCGGTCAGTTGGAATCAACTGCCGTCGATAGGTTGCTCTAAAACAAAACCGCCGGGGCTTCAGACCCCGGCGGCGAAGTTTTCACATCCAGGTGAAATCAGGCAATGGCACCGTCGATCCAGGCCTGAAGCTGACCCTTGGGGGCGGCACCCACCTTGGTATCCACCACCTTGCCACCCTTGAAGACCATGAGGGTCGGGATGCCGCGCACCCCGTAGCGCGAGGGTGTGCCGGGATTTTCATCGACATTGACCTTGACGATCTTGGCCTTGCCGCCGAGGCCCGCCGCGATCTCTTCCAGGGCGGGCGCGATCATCTTGCAGGGACCGCACCATTCCGCCCAGAAATCCACGATGACGGGGGTTTCGGACTGCAGCACTTCGGCCTCGAAGGAGGCATCGGATACCTTGTGGGTCTTCATGGGGGAGTCACTCCAAATGAGTCGGGAAAGCACAGAAGTAGGAAGGTCCCCCCTGAAGGTCAAGGGTGGTCACCCGGCCTGTGACATTTCGATCAGGGCTTGCGCCAGAAGTCCCTCCTCCAGCCATTCGGCCCGGCCGGTGGCGGTCCAGAGCAGGCAGCAGCGCAGCCGGTGCCCCGGCCAGGCCCCCGCCAGCGCCCGGGCATAGAGGGCCATCTGACGGACGTAGGGATGGCTCGCGTCCACTGCCGCCGGCGGACGGGAATCACTCTTGTAGTCGAGAATCAGCACCTCGGAGGGGGTGACCGCCAGACGGTCTATCTGGCCGACGAGGGCCTGGCCGTCCGGCCCCAGCGCCCGGAAGGAAACCTCGGACTGGGCCGCACCATTGCTGAAAAAGGCGGCAAGATCGGGCCGCTCCATGAGGGCGAGCAGCTCCGTCACCTCCGCCGGGGCGAGGCCGAGGCGCGCGCCCTTGCGGCGGGCATAGTCGGCGCGGGCCGAAGGCGGCAGGTCGGGCAATTCCTGCAACAGCAGGTGGATGGCACTGCCCCGCTGCAAGGCGCGCTGCACGGCGGCCAGGTCGGCGGGGGCCTGCCCCTTGGCCAGACCGGTGACGGTGGCCGGACGCGCCCGGCCCTCCAGGGCGGGCATGGTGGTGGCCCAATCGGGCACAGCGAGGGCGGCGGCGGGCGTGGCCGCAGCCTCATGCCACATGGGGTCAGGGCCGTGCCGCCAGATCTCGCCGTCGTTGTCGAAGGCGGGCACCCGGCGCATCAGGGCCTGGCCCGGCCCGTCCTCCAGAAAGATCTTCTTCAGATGAGCATACCAGCAATCTTCCGGCATGCCAGTGTGGCCCGCCACGCCGCAGACATAGAGTTCGTCGCGGGCGCGCGTCATGGCGACATAGAGGAGCCGATTGCGCTCGCGCAGGGTCAGGATTTCCGCCGCCTGCTCCCAGTTCTCCACCTGCGATGATTGCACGAGGTGCGGCACGGCCCAGAGCGGCAGGCCCGCCCCCGGCTCGCCATCGGGAATGGCGACAAGGCCCGACCCCCGGCCTCCCGGCAGATCGGCGGCATCGGGCAGGATGACGATATTGGCCTCCAGCCCCTTGGCACCATGGACGGTCATGAGCCTGACCTCGCCCTGGCTCTTGTCCATCTCGCGGCGGATCACCGTGTCGGTGGCGGCGAACCAGTGGAGGAAGCCCGCCAGCGAGGCGCCATGGTCTTCCTCGTAGGCGAGGGCGAGATCGAGGAAGGCGTCGGTGGCGTCCAGTGCCTCGCTGCCGAGGCGGGCGACGATGGCGCGCCGCCGCGCGGTCAGAACGGCGGCATAGAGATCATAGGGCCGGACCCCCGGCCCCAGGGCCCGCCAGTCCGCCAGGGCGGCGGCATTGGCGCGGGCGGCCTGACCTTCGGCATCCTGCAGGCGCTGCCACAGGCTCTGGCCCTGACGGCCATGGGCCAGCGGCGTCAGGGCGTCGTCATCCAGAGGTTCCGGCAGCAGCGGGCTTTTCAGCACGCAGGCGAGGCTGTGATCATCATCCGGCAGCAGCAGCCACTGGCCCAGCGCCAGCAGATCGAGGATGGCGATGTTGTCCATGAGCTTGAGGCGGTCGGCCCCGGCCACGGGCACCCCGGCACGGCGCAGTTCCGCCACCAGCGCGCTGAACAGGGCGCGCCGGGTTTGCAGCAGGATGAGGATGTCGGCGGGAACGACAGCGCGGCCCTCGGCGGCAAGCAGGCGGCCGCGCCTGAGCCAGTCGGCGATCATGGTGGCGATGCGCCGCGCCAGACGCCGCCGGGGTGACTGCGGCGGCTCGCGGTCCACCGGCGCATCCCAGGCCGGGGGCTGGGCATCGGCCAGGGGTTCCATGAGCGGCCAGATTTCAAACAGGCCGGGGGTGCCCCGGCGCACCGACTGGTGCGACAGGACAGGCAGGTCGGCGCGCTCCAGCCCGGTCAGGGCGGGCGAGCCGGGGGCGAAGGCGTGATCGACCACGTCGAGGATGGCAGGCACGCTGCGATAGGAGATGGTGAGGTCGATGACCGAAAGGCTCTGGCCGCCCGCCCCCACCATGTCGGCAAAGCGCGCCTGCGCGGCGGCGAAGCCCGCCACATCGGCGCCCTGGAAACTGTAGATGGACTGCTTGTGGTCGCCGACCACGAAGACGGTGCGCGGCCGCGGCTGCGGCCGGCCCGCGCCGGCGAAGAATTCCTGGGCAAGCGCCGTCACGATGGACCATTGCCGGGGCGAGGTGTCCTGGGCCTCGTCAACGAGAATATGCTCCAGCCCGGCATCGAGCTTGTAGAGCACCCAGCCCGCCAGCCTGCCGGTGGTGAGGAGCTGTTCGGTGCGGGCGATGAGATCGTCGAAGTCATAGGCCCCGCGCGCCGCCTTCAGCGCCTTGATGCGGGACAGGACCGCCGCCGCCAGGGTGTAGAGCGCCTCGCTGGCCTCGATGCGCAGCAGCTCATCATGACGGGTGAGGCGCGCCACCAATGACGGCTGCATCCGATCGAGAAAGGCCGCAGGCCCGGGTGCCGTGCTGCGGAAGCCCTTGGTGGTGATGGAACCGGCGCGGGGCGTGCCGTCAGCGGTGAAGACCAGTGCGGTGAGGCGGGCGCGCTTTTCCGCCGCATCGGCACTGGTGCGAAAGGCCGTGATCCTGGCCAGCGCCTCCTGCAGGCGCTTTTCCGGTTCGCCTGCGAGAGCGGCCGCCACACTGGCCCAGCCCGGATCATCGCGGATGATGTCGGCTTCCAGGGCGGCCGTGGTGTCGCCGGGGGCAAAGCCAAAGCGGTGGCGCAACACCAGACGGACCGCATCCAGGCCCTCCGCCGCCGCCAGTTGCCGGGCAAGGCCGCCGCGACCCGACAGACTGGCGCGCATGAGAGCGGCAAAACTGTCGGCGGTGACATGACGCATGACCGTGGCATAGGCTTCGGCCAATGCGCCCGCGCGCGCCGTTTCCGCCTCGAGCAGCACGGCCTCGGCGGCGAGGCGATACATCTCTTCTGTCTCGCGCTCGTCCATGACGCGGAAGCCCGGCGCAATGCCTGCCTCCACCGGAAAAAGCTGCAACAGGCGCTCACAAAAGGCGTGGATGGTCTGGATCTTGAGGCCGCCCGGGGTTTCGAGCGCGCGGGTGAAGAGGCGGCGGGCGCGGACCAGCACGGCACCATCGCCGATATCTTCACCCAGGGCCAGAAGATGCTCGGTCAGGGCGGCGTCGGACAGGGCGGCCCAGCCGGCCAGACGCTGAGGGCGGCGGGCGCCCATTCCCGCCGCCGCCGCCTTGGTGAGGGTGAGGCAGAGAAGGGGGGGGGGGGCGGCGCCCGCCAGCATGAGGCGGATCACCCGGTCCACCAGCACATGGGTCTTGCCCGAACCGGCATTGGCCCCGACCCAGACCGATTGCCGGGGCTGGGCGGCGTTTTTCTGTTCGGGCGTGGGGATGAGAAGCCTCATGCGCCCTCCTCCCCCGTCGGCGTGGCCAGACGCCACTCGGCAAAGCGCGAGAGATGATCGAAGTCGGACTCGTCCTCCTCGCGCAGCATGCGGTAGCGCGGCACATAGGGCGTGGCCTGCTGCTGGTATGCGCCCAGCAGTTTCTTGAAGTCCGCGAAATGAGCGAGGGCAAGGTCTGCCGCCGTGTGGCTGGCGCGGGCCAGGGGGTTGGTGATCTTGCCGGGAGGCGTGCCGCCGCTTGCCTTGACAAAGACAATCTCCGCCGTGGTCCCGCGCCCGTGGGGAAAGCCGCCTGCGGCGAGGATGGCAGCCTCGAGGGTGAGCTGCGGCGAAAGACCTGCCTCCACCTGCTTGCCGCTGGGTGGTTCGCCGGTCTTGTAGTCGATGATGCGGAAGCGGCCATCAACAAGATGATCGATGCGGTCGGCGCGGCCATGGAGGCGATGCTCCAGGCCGCCAACCGCAAAGGTGATGGCGCCGTCGATCTCGGCGCGGACTTCGGCCACGCCCTGGCGCAGGGCGGTTTCGGTGGCTGCCAGCCAGCGGGCCAGGCTGACGAAGCGCGGCCACCAGAAATGGCGCACCTCGGGATCGTGGGCGTGGGCGGCAAAGGCCTCCCGGCCCAGACGCAGCAATTCCGCCTCGGGGTCGGCGGGCAGGGTCTGCGGAAAGGCCTGGTTGAATGTGGCGATGATCTGATGAAAGAGACTGCCGCGCAGGGCCGCGTCAACCGGCTTGCCCAGGGCGTCCAGCGGCTCAAGCTGCAGAAGCTTGCGGGCGAAGATGGCATAGGGGTCGCGGATCAGACGCTCGACCTCGGTGACGCTGAAGCGCCGGGGCCGGAGGGCTGGCGGCGGCCGGGGCGCGGGCCGTGGCCGGGGCCGCATGGCGCTGGCGGCATCGAGGGCGGCGGCCCAGTGCGGCGTGGTGGTGTCGGTGAGGGTGGTGGCCGACAGGCCTGCGGCCTGCACCACCGCCTGCAGGCGGAGCAGCCAGCGCGACGGCCCCACCGGTTCGCCGCCGATGCGCTCGGCCCAGGTGAGGTGGACCTCCTCCGCCCCCATGGCCTGCACCAGATCATGGGCCGTCTGGCCGATGGCGCGCTCCGGCTGGGCGAGGCCGATGAGCGTGCGCATGGGCCGGTTGAGCCAGGGACCGCCATCGGGCTGGGCCGGCCACTTGCCCTCATTCAACCCGCCGAGCACGGCCACATGGGGCCGCATCAGACGCGCTTCCAGCAAGCCCATGATGGCAAGGCGCGGATGGGTCATGCCGGCGCGCGGACGGTGGGTGGCGGCGGCGAGACGCTGGGCCACGGCAGTGGCGGCACGGGCGAAGGGGCCGGGCGGAAAGAAGGGCGCGGCCTCCGCCATGTCGGCCAGCAGGAGGGCGAGCGCCTCATGCTCGGGCAGGGTCCAGTCGAGCGCGGGGGCAAGATCAGTGAGGGCCCGGCGCAGGCGGGCGAGGTGCGTGGCGAAATCGCCATCGCCGGGCTGGTGCAGGGGGGTGAGCGCCGCTGCCGCCACTTGCCAGAATTGCACGAGGTCGTGCCAGTCCGGCTCCGTCAGCGCTGATGCGGAACGGCTGCGCAGGCTCTTGTCCCTGACCATGAGGCGGGCCTGGGTGATGGCGCGGCTGATGGCGGCCAGGCCATCATCCGACCCCGGCGGCCGCAGCCCCGCCATTTCCAGCCGCTCGACCTGAACCATGGCGGCGGCGCGTCCCAGCCCGAGATCGGCCAGCGGGTGCTGCAGCAGGGCCACGATGGTGGCGGGGGTGAAACCTTCGGCGGCGGCGGTGATGAGGAGGGCGAGGAGCTGGGCCGCGCCGAAGCGGCTCAGGGGTTCACCGGCGGTATCATCAAGCGTCACCTGCCAGCGCCGCATCTCGTTCTTCACCCGGCGGGCAAGGTCGCGGTCCGGCGTGATGAGGGCGGCAGTGCGCCCCGGCGTGGCCAGCGCCCGGCGCAGGAGAAGGGCAATGGCGCGGGCTTCGAGATGCCGGTCGCGGGCCTTCAGCAGATGGAGCCCATGACGGGCGGCGGCGATGGCGTCATGCTTCTCGGTCAGGACGCTGCGCCAGTGCTCCGAGGTATCGGAGGGGCGCATGACCTCGCTGGCGAGAAGGGCGCGCGGCCCCGGTTCCGGCCCCAGCAGGGCCACGGCTTCGCGCTTCACGCCCAGGAACGTCACCAGGTTTTTCAGCGCGTGCTGCGGGTGCTGCGGATTGATGGCAGCCCAGGCGGCATCGTCGAGGCCGCGGTCGAGGCCGGGCAGGACAACGGCCCCTTTCGGCAGGTGGGCGATGGCCCTGAGCAAGTCACGGGTGGCGGCGAAGGTGCCGGTGGATCCGGCGGCGATGACGGGGGCAGAGGGCGGTTCGCGGGTCAGGCGCTCGGCCTCCGCCCGGATCAGGGCGTTGCGGCGCTGGCGCGCATCGAGCCGGTCCATGCGGTGGAGTGCCGCTGGCAGGTGCAGGCGGATGACATCGAGCAGATCGAGAATGGCACGGCGATGCCCGGCAATGTCGGCGTCGTAGAAATCATTGAGGCGGGCAAGGTCGGCCCCGTCCTCCTGGGCCTGATCGGCAAGGTCGAGAAGCGACTGGGCCAGGGCCTGCAATTGCCCGCCGCCCGCCGCAAGATCACGGGCGATGCCGAGATCGGCATTTTGTTCCGTCCACTGAACAATGAGGTCCATGACCAGAAACAGCCGGGCCGTATCGCTGAGGGCCATGGGCAGGTCGCCCGCCTGATCGGCGGCGAGGCGGTCCTCGTCGACATCGCCGATGGGGCGGATGCGCGGCAGGAGAATGAGGCCAGCACCGGCGCGCGCATGGAAGATGTCCTGCAAGCGCTGGGCCGAGCGCCGGTTGGGCACGAGGATGGTGGTCTGGGCGAGGCGGGCCGGATCGGGCGGCGAGGTGCGGTGGGGAAAGCCCGCGAGCACGGCATCAGCCAGCACCGCCAGGACATCCTGGTCGGCGGCGATGGTGAAGACATGGGGCGGGCCCTTGCTGTCGCCCATGCGGTGGTCAGCCTTTCATGGCGGTTTCGGCCAAGCCTATCGCTTCGGGCGTGCCGACGTGAAGCCATTTCCCCTTGTGGGCCACGCCGAAAAGGCGGCCATGGGCAATGGCCCGGTCCCACAGCAGGTTCATGGAATAGGCCCCCGCGGGCGCATCGGCAAAGAGCCGGGGATGGACGAGATAGGCACCGATGAAGGCGAGAGCGCCCTCGCCCTTTCCGCGCGTCAGGCGGCCATGATCGTGGAGCAGGAAATCGCCCGCGCCATCATATCCGGTGGTGCGGGCTGGATCACAGAGCAGCAGCAGGCAATCCATGGCATCGTCCTGCCACAGGGCGCGCAGCCGCGACAGGGCGGGAATGCCGACATCGAGCCAGAAACTGTCGGCATTGAGCACGAAGAAGGGATCGGGACCGAGCAGCGGCAGCGCCCGCGAAATGCCGCCGCCGGTATCAAGGATGGCGTCGCGTTCGTCGGAAAGAACGATGGGCGGGCCGGGGACGGTCGCAGCCCAGCTTTCGATCTGACCGGCGAGGTAATGCATGTTGACCACGGCGCGGGTGACATGGGCCTCACGCAACCGGTCCATGGCGTAATCGATCAAAGGCTTGCCCGCGACCCTGATGAGGGGCTTGGGCGTGGTGAGCGTCAGGGGCTTCATGCGGGTGCCGAAGCCCGCGGCCAGCACCATGGCGCTGTGGCCGGGGAAACTCATGCGCCATCCTCCAGCACGGCGGGCAGATGCGTCCCATACCAGGCGCGCAAGGGCGCCAGCGCGGGATGTTCAAGGTTCTGGCGCAGATAGGCGGCCACGCGCGGCATGTGGCGAAGATAGCCATGCTTGCCGTCGCGCTTCGACAGGCGGGCGAAGATGCCCAAGATCTTGGTGGCGCGCTGGGCGCCAAGCACGGCATAGGCGCGGCCAAAGCTCTCGGCGTCAAAGCCGGGCTGGCCCGCGCGGAGCGACAGGTAATGCGCGTAGAGAGCGTCCTGCTCGGGGCGGGGAATGTCGATGCGGGCATCCTGCAGGAGCGAGGCGAGGTCATAGGCGGGGTGGCCCAGAACCGCGTCCTGCGTGTCGATGATGCCGACGCGCCGCTGGCCCTGCTGCTGCGGCAGCCACAGCAGATTGGGCGAATGATAGTCGCGCAGCACCCAGACGGGTGGGGCGGTCATGGCATGGGGCAGAAGCCTGCGCCACAGCCTGGCAAAGTCATCGTGCATATCATCAGGCGCGGGCGTTCCTGTCACATGGGGCCAATACCAGGCGACGAGAAGGTCGGCCTCGATGAGCAGGGCTTCCGCGTCATAGGGCTGAAGGTGATGACGCAGGCAATGGGCCTCTGCCACCGCGGGCCAGCTTTCTCCCGCCATGGCGGCAAGCACGGCGACCGCTTCCGCCATGGCTTCGGCCATGTCTTCACCCGCCGCGCGCCGGTGGCCATAGACTTGACCATCCAGAAACTCGATGAGCGCCAGACCCCGGGCGGCGTCATGGGCGAGGATGCGTGGCGCGCTGAAACCCCGCGCCTGCAATACGCCATTGACCGTGATGACGGCGCTGATGTCCTCGGCCAGATGGGCAATGGCGCTGTAGGGCTTGCCGTCCTTCACCGGCGGGCCGTCGGGGCGGCGCGGCATGTCCATGAGCAGCACACGCCCTGCCCCCGCCCCCAGCACCTCATAGCGCCGGGCCGAGGCATCACCCTCGAAGAAGCGGCGCGCCTCACCGGCCCGGCCCTGACTGGCCAGAAATTCGGTGATGGCGGCATTGCGCGCCAGAGCCAGACGCCAGGCGCCCATGGCGGCCATGGTCACGACGCGGCTGTCGCCCCGGCCGGAGAAGGTGAGCGTCAGGGAATTCTCGAACGCCTCGCCATCGAGGCGGTCCGGCCATTCCACCAGCACCACATGCTCGTGCGCCAGATCATGCAGGCCCAGTTCCGCCACCTCGGCTGCATTTTTCAGACGGTAGAGATCGGCATGGGCCACGGGAACGCGCGTCTGGTCGTAGGTCTGGATCAGGGCGAAGGTGGGGCTTGGCACGTCGAGGCTCTCATCACCGCCGGCCAGAGCGCGAATGAAGGCGCGGGCGAAGGTGGATTTGCCGGCACCCACGGCACCGGCCAGCAGGATGACCAGACCGGGTCGGGCCCAGAGCGAGAGTTCCGCTGCCAGTGCGGCGGTGACGGCGGGGGAAGCGAGCGTGCGGCCTGTCATGCCGCCTGCCGCGGGCCCGAATGCCGTGGCGACCACTTCGGTCCCTGGGCCGGCAGGTTGCAGACCACGGTGGTGCCCTGATTGAGCTTGGAGACGAGGGAAACCTTGCCGCCGTGCAATTCGGTGAAGCTCTTGACCAGCGCCAGACCCAGGCCCGGCCCATGGTGGCTACCCGGCAGGGGCTTGGCCTGGAAGCGCTCGAAGGCGCGCTTCTGGAATTCGGCATCCATGCCGCGGCCCCGGTCGGCGACCCAGATCTGCACCACATCGCCGGAACGCCTGGCCCCCATGCGGATGGTGGACCCGGCATCGGAGAAACCGATGGCGTTGGTGAGGAGGTGGCCCAGCATCTGTTCCAGACGAATGCCATCGGCCACCAGCGGCGAGGTGCCGGGGGCCACTTCAATGGCAACCGACACGCCGCGCCGTTCAGCCAGGGTTTGATGGCGCTGCGCCACGGCCCCGAGGCGGGCTTCCACATCCTGCGGTTCAAGGTGCAGTTCCATGGCCCCGGCATCGATGGCGGAGAGATCGATGATGGCGTCGATGATGCGCTTCAGGTCTTCCGAGGAGCGCCGGATGTCGAGGACATATTCGCGCTGCTTGGGGTTAAGGTCGCCCACCATGCCGATGTCGAGGGCCTCGGCAAAACCGACGATGGAGGTGAGCGGGGTTCGCACTTCATAGGAGACATTGGCGAGGAAGGTGTTCTTCAGCCGGTCGGCCGCCTCCAGCGCCTCGGCGCGGTCGCGCAGCGCCTGTTCCATCTTGGCGGGATCGGAAATGTCGGCGAAGGACATGAGCATGTTGCCGTCGGCGAGCGGCACGGCGGAATAGCTCAGGATGCGCGGTCCCTGCGCGATGCGCCCGCTCATGGGCTTGCGGTTGGCCTCAAGCCCGGTGATGGCATAGCGGATGTCCTGCCACAGGGCCTGGGCCTCGCCCTCCAGCTTCGGGTGGCGGGCCACCTCGTCCACGTGGGGCTCCTTCATCAGCGTGTCGGCGTCGAATTTCCAGAAGGTGGCGAAGGCGGGATTGAACAGCTTGAGGCGGCCGTCGCTGCCGAAAAGGGCGATGGCCTCGGCGAGATTGTCCAGGGTTTCGCGCTGGACGTTGATCATCTCGTTGTAGCGGCTTTCGAGCTGGATTTCCTTGGTCAGGTTTTCATAGAGATAGGTGACGCCGCCGAAGGGATGCTGCTCGCAGATGACATGCAGCGAACGGCCATCCGGCAGATACCAGTAGTTCTCGCGCATCTCGAGGGTGGTATAGGCGGAAAGCTGCCGGGTGCGCCATTCGAGGTAGTTGGCCTGCTCCGGCAATTGCCGGGTGGCGCGCAGGCGGTCGAGGATCTCGCCGTCGCGCGGCCTGGTCTCCAGCCATTTGTCATCGAGACCCCAGAGGCGGACATAGGCCGCATTGAAGAAGCGCAGGCGCTGGTCGGCGCCAAAGATGGCAATGGCGGTGTCGAGCTTGTTCAGGGTCGAGCCATGGGCCTTGATGTGACGGTCCAGTTCCTTCTCGGCTTCCTCCAGCGGCGTCACATCGACCGCATAGCCGGCCTGGCCGCCGGCCAGCGGCACCTCGTGGATGTTGAGGGCGCGCATGCTGCCCGCCAGCACCGTATGGGCCCGGCCGAGCAATTGGGTTTCCGGGTTGGCGCGGGTGAAATCGATGCGGGCGGTGGGGGCGAGTTCAAAGCCCGCCTTCAGCACCTGATCGCTGTTTCCCATCTCGGCGGCGCTGACATAGGCGCGGTTCACCCAGGAGAGCTTGCCCTCGTCGTTGCGGATCCAGACCGGAAAGGGCGCAGCGTCGAGCACGGCGGAAAGACGTTCCACCTGGCGGGTGAGCTTGCGCGCCTCGTGGGCGAGTTCAGCGGCCTGCTGGCGCTCGCCCGCCAGTGAGCGCAGGCTCAGGGTGGCGCGGCCGCCTGCCACCCGTCCGGCGGCTTCCAGCAGCGCACCCTGGGTGGTGCGCACGGCAAGCGTGAAGGGATGGCCGGACTGGCGCAATTCCGCCACGGCCTCCTGCAGCACCGGAGCGGAATCGGCGTCGAGCCAGTTGCGGTAATGGATCAGGTTTTCCGGCTCCTCCGGCAGGGCGACGTCGCCCTTCAGGGTATCGACCAGACGCTCCGGCACCTCTTCGCGGCCGCGCCAGACCAGCATGACGTGACGCTCGGCGGCCAACGCCGTTTCGGTTTCGTTGAGACGGGTTTCCAGCTCGGCGATGTGCTGGTGCAGATCCTGCCCCGAAAGCCGGAGACGGCGCAGCGCAAAGAAGGCGAAGACCGAGACGGTGGCGGCGGCAATGGCGATGAGGGGGGTGACAAAACCACCCTCGGCCATGAGCGGCGCGGCGCAGGCCGCAGGCGCGGTGGCCAGCCACGGCAGTGGCGCAAGGCCAAGCCCGGCCCGGCACCGCTTCGCGCCTGATTGTCTGCCCTTGACGTGCACCATCTCTCCGCTGCTGCTGCGGCTCCGGCGAATCAGCCGGGCCTTGCCCCGGTCCGGTATAACCACAAACGGCGGCCCCCGGAATCCCGCTTCAAACGGGCGCACCGGGGGCGAGACGAAATGACCGTGCGGGTGATCAGTAGCGGTAGTAGTCGGGCTTGAAGGGCCCCTTGGGATCAACCCCGATGTAGGAGGCCTGTTCCGGCTTGAGGGTGGTCAGCTTCACGCCCAGCTTGTCGAGATGGAGGCGGGCCACCTTCTCGTCCAGGTGCTTGGGCAGCACATAGACCTCATTCCTGTATTTGCCGGTTTTGGCGTTGGTGAAGAGTTCCATCTGGGCCAGGGTCTGGTTGGTGAAGGAGGCCGACATGACGAAGCTCGGATGGCCCGTGGCATTGCCGAGGTTCACCAGCCGCCCCTCCGACAGCAGGATGATGCGGTTGCCCCTGGGGAACTCGATCAGGTCCACCTGCGGCTTGATGTTGGTCCATTTGTGGTTCTTCAGGCCCGCCACGTCGATCTCGTTGTCGAAGTGGCCGATGTTGCAGACGATGGCCATGTCCTTCATCTGCTTCATGTCTTCCGCCGTGATGACATCGCGGTTGCCGGTGGCGGTGACGAAGATATCGGCCTGGGGCAGCGTGTCGGCCAGGGTCTGCACGGCAAAACCGTCCATGGCGGCCTGCAGGGCGCAGATGGGGTCGATCTCGGTGACCAGCACGCGCGCACCCGAGCCGCGCAGCGACAGGGCCGAGCCCTTGCCCACGTCGCCATAGCCGCAGACCACGGCGACCTTGCCCGCCATCATCACGTCGGTGCCGCGGCGGATGGCGTCCACCAGGGATTCCCGGCAGCCGTATTTGTTGTCGAACTTGGACTTGGTGACCGAGTCATTCACGTTGATGGCGGGGAAGGGCAGTTCGCCCCTGGCCTGAAGCTCATAGAGACGGTGCACGCCGGTGGTGGTTTCCTCGGAGACGCCGATGATGGCGTCACGCTGGCGGGTAAACCAGCCGGGGCTGGCCTTGAGGCGGCGGGCGATCTCGGCATAGAGGCATTCCTCCTCCTCGTTCTTCGGCGCGGCGATGAGCGAGGGATCCTTCTCGGCCCTGGCACCGAGGAGAATGTAGAGCGTGGCGTCGCCGCCGTCGTCGAGGATCATGTTGGAGGGCTTGCCATCCGGCCAGTCGAAGATTTTCGCGGTGAAGGCCCAGTATTCCTTCAGGCTCTCGCCCTTGAAGGCGAAGACCGGCGTGCCGGTGGCGGCGATGGCGGCGGCGGCGTGGTCCTGGGTGGAGAAGATGTTGCAGGAGGCCCAGCGCACATCGGCGCCCAGCGCCTTCAGCGTCTCGATCAGGACCGCTGTCTGGATGGTCATGTGGAGCGAGCCGGAAATGCGCGCGCCCTTGAGCGGCTGGGCCTTGGCATATTCCGCCCGGGTCGCCATCAGGCCGGGCATCTCGACCTCGGCCATGGCGATTTCCTTGCGGCCCCATTCGGCCAGGGCAATGTCGGCGACGTGGTAATCGGCTGGCTTGGCCATGAAACGCTCCATCAAATGCGGTGATGGGGCCGCCTATAGCAGCGCGGCGGCGGGCCGTCCACAACTACATAAAGAAATCCTTATGTGTAATTGGCGGGGTCCAGGCCGGTGATCCGGGGGGGGCGTCCGGTCAGCGGATTGTCCGGGTTCCAGGGCAATGCGGTGATCATGACGCGGGCGAGAAGAGCGTCATACATGAGGACCCGGCCCGCCAGACCCTCGCCAATGCCCAGGATTTCCTTGATGGCTTCCATGGCCTGCATGGAACCGAGAATGCCGGGCAGTGCACCGAGGATGCCCATCTCCTCGCAGGTGGGGAAGGCGGCTCGCTCCGGCAGATCGCCGATGAAGCAGCGGTAGCTCGGCCAGGGTGTGCCCGAAGGCGCGCTGAGATAGGGCTTGAAGGTGGATATCTGGCCGTCGAACTGGCCGACCGCCGCCGAAACCAGGGGTTTCTGCGCGAAGTAGCAGGCGTCGCTTGCCAGAAAACGGGTGGGGAAATTATCGCAGGCATCGATGACCAGATCATAGGCGGCGATCAGGTCGAGCGCATTGGCGGCGGAAAGCCGGCTCTGGTGCTGGTGCACCGTGACATGGGGGTTGAGCGCGGCAATCGCGCGGGCGGCACTTTCGGTCTTGGGCCGGCCCACATCCTCACTGCGGTGAATGATCTGGCGCTGAAGATTGCTGAGGCTCACCACGTCATCATCGACGATGCCGATGGTGCCCAGGCCGGCTGCCGCAAGATAGAAGAGCACGGGTGACCCGAGGCCGCCTGCGCCCACCACCAGCACGCGCGCGTCCTTCAGTTTCGCCTGCCCGGCCCCGCCCATTTCCGGCAAGACGATGTGCCGGGCGTAGCGTTCGATCTCGACAGGCGAGAGCGCCATCATGACCTCCCGGAGGAACCGAAGCCACCCCGGCCCCGCGCCGTCTCGGCGAGGGTTTCAGCCTCGGTAAGGGTTGCCTGCACGACAGGCGCGACAACCATCTGGGCGATGCGGTCACCGCGCGCGATCATCACCGCGCCCTGCCCGAGGTTGATGAGCGGCACTTTGACCTCGCCGCGATAGTCGCTGTCGATGGTGCCGGGGGCATTGAGCACGGTAAGGCCATGCTTCACCGCAAGACCGGAGCGCGGCCGCACCTGGCCCTCGAAGCCCTGGGGAATGGCCATGGCCAGGCCGGTGGGCATGAGGCAGCGCTGACCCGGCTGCAAGGTCGCGGCTTCCGCCGCGCGCAGGTCAAGCCCCGCCGCACCCGCCGTTTCATAGGCGGGCAAGGGCAGGTCAGCGCCATGGGGCAGGCGCACCACCGGAATCACGGGCGTTTTCATACCCTGGCCGCCAGGAGACTGGCCAGCCGGTCCATGAGGCGGCGCGCCACCTCGGCCTTGGAAAGATCGGGCCAGTCCTCGACACCGTCCCTGGCGATGAGATGAACCATGTTGCGGTCGCCGCCGAAGACGCCGCCCGCAGGGCTCACATCATTGGCGACGATGAGATCGGCCCCCTTGCGGCTGAGCTTGTCGCGCGCATGGGCCACGACATTCTCGGTTTCCGCGGCAAAGCCCACGACCAGCAGCGGGCGGCCCGCCTTCAGGGTGGCCACGGTCTTCAGAATGTCGGGGTTTTCCGCTAGGGTAATGGTGGGCGCGGCCTTGCCCCCCTTCTTGTTTTTTCCCCCCCCCCCTCCGCCCCCCCGCCAGTCGGCCACGGCGGCGGTGAAGATGGCGATGTCGGCGGGAAGCTCACGCGATACGGCGGCCATCATCTGGGCCGCACTTTCCACCGGCACCATCTGCACCCCTGGCGGAATGGGCAGTGCGGTCGGACCGGAGACGAGCACCACCTCGGCCCCCAGGACCACGGCGGCGGCGGCAATGGCATAGCCCTGCTTGCCGGAGGAATGGTTGGAGATGTAGCGCACGGGGTCAATGGCCTCGCGCGTCGGCCCGGCGGTGATGAGAACCTTCCTGCCCTTGAGCGGACGAGGCGCGGCGCCGGTCAGAAGCTTCATGCCCCCGGCGGGGCTGAGCGCCTCCTCGATGGCCAGCGCAATGGCCGCAGGCTCCGCCATGCGGCCCGGCCCGAATTCACCGCAGGCCATGTCGCCCTCGTCCGGCCCGACGACGCGCACGCCATCGGCCATGAGCTGGGCGAGGTTGCGCTGGGTAGCGGGATGCAGCCACATGCGGACATTCATGGCGGGGGCCAGAAGCACGGGCTTGTCGGTGGCGAGCAAGGCGGTGGAGGCGAGGTCATTGGCGAGCCCGCCTGCAAGCTTCGCCATGAGGTCGGCGGTGGCCGGGGCGACGACGACGAGATCGGCGGCGCGCGACAGTTCGATGTGGCCCATCTCGGCCTCGTCGGTGAGGCTGAAGAGATCGCTGTGAACCTTCCCGCCCGTGAGGGCGGCAACCGACAGCGGCGTCACAAACTGTTCGCCACCCTTGGTCAGGATGGCCCGGACGGCAATGCCCCTGGTCTTCAGCAGGCGGATCAGTTCCAGCGTCTTGTAGGCGGCAATGCCGCCGCCGATCACCAGCAGCACCGAGCGGGAGGAAGATGTGGTCATGGGCCTCTCCTGTGGCACCTCACATGGGGCGTTTACAGCCAGACCGCAAGGGCGATGGCGATGAGGGCCAGCGCCCCGCCGACGACCGCGCCGTCGCGCCAGCGGTTGTGGCGGCGCTGCTCTTCGGCGATCACCGCCGCCGTGGCGGCATCCAGCCTGAGCCCGCCGGACTTGGCCATGGCGGAGAGCATCTCGGCGGCGCGCCGCGCCTCATCGAGAATGTCGGGCAGGTCAAGGGCGGCCTTGCCCAGGGCGAGGGCCGACTGTGCCCCCTGCTTCAGCGTGCCGAGCGGCCCCAGCGTCTGGGCAATCCAGCCGGAGACCACGGGTTCGCCCGCCTTCCACATGTTGAAGTGAGGATTGAGGGTGCGGGCCACGCCTTCCACCACCACCATGGTCTTCTGCAACAGCAGAAGCTGGGGCTGGGTGGTCATGTTGAACTGGGCCGTGGTGTCGAACAATTGCGTGAGGAGCCGCGACATGGAGACATCCTCCGCCGCCAGCCCCATGATGGGTTCGCCGATGGCGCGCAGCGCCTGGGCGAAGATGGCGGGATCCTCGGAGCGCGGCACGTAATTGGCATCGAAGTGAACCTGGGCCACGTGCTCATAGTCGCGCACGATGAAGCCGTGCAGGATCTCGGCAAGGAAAAGCCGCTCCTTGGGGATGAGCCGGCCCATGATGCCATAGTCCAGCGGCACGATGGTGCCGGCCGCATCCACCATGAGATTGCCCTGATGCATGTCGGCGTGAAAGAAGCCGTCGCGGATGGCATGACGCAGGAAGCTCTGCACCAGCGTGTCGGCCAGCTTGACGAGATCGTGGCCCTGGGCCTTCAGTGCGGCCACATCGGCCATGGGGGTGGCGTCGATCCATTCCGTGGTGAGCACGCGACGGGCCGTGTGTTCCCAATGGATGGCGGGGAAGCGGAGGCCCGGATCGTCCGTGCTGTTCTGCGCCATCTCCGACAGGGCGGCTGCCTCCATGCGCAGGTCAAGCTCAAGGTCCATGGACTGCTTCAGCATGGCCACCGCATCGACGGGACGCAGCCTGCGGCCCTCGGGCACCACACGCTCCATGAGGTCGGCGGCGAAGGTGAAGCTTTCCATGTCGGCGGCAAAGCGCTTCTCCACCCCGGGGCGGAGGATTTTCACGGCGACCCGGCGGCCGTCCCTGAGCTGCGCCTTGTGGACCTGGGCGATGGAGGCCGCCGCCACGGCGGGGCCGAAACTGGTGAAGAGGTCGGCGACCGGACGGCCCAGTTCGCGCGCCACGATGGCCTCGGCCTCGGCCTGGGGGAAGGGCGGCAGGCGGTCCTGCAGGGTCTTCAGTTCAAAGGCGCGCCTGGCCCCGATCATGTCGGGGCGGGTGGACAGGAACTGGCCGAGCTTGATGTAGCTCGGCCCCAGTTCAGTGAGCGCGTCGGCCAGCCGGCCCTGGGCCGTGCCCTCCACCTGGGCGGGAGCGCCGAGGCGCAACACCTTCAGGCCAAGCCGGGCAGGTGCGGGGACCAAAGCCAGTTGCTCCGGCAGGAGCAGCGCATCATGCCGGGCGAAAACCCGCGCCGCCCTGAACAACCGCCAGATGTTGGCAAGCGCAGCCATCAGATGCGCCAGCCCGAGTGAATGGCCACCACGCCGCCGGTGAGATTGCGGTAGGACACGCGGGTGAAGCCCGCAGCCTCGATCATGGCCTTGAACTTTTCCTGATCGGGGAAGGTGCGGATCGATTCCACCAGATAGCGGTAGGGCTGGCCGTCGCCCATGACCACCTTGCCCACGGCGGGAATGACGGTGAAGGAATAGGCGTCGTAGATCTTGTCCATGCCGGGCACATCGACGTGCGAGAATTCGAGACAGAGGAAGCGCCCGCCCGGTTTCAGCACGCGGTAGGCCTCGGCCAGGGCCCTGTCGATATGGGTGACGTTCCTGATGCCGAAGGCGATGGTATAGGCGTCAAAACTCTTGTCGGGGAAGGCCAGCGCCTCGGCATTGCCCACGGTGAAGTCGCATTTGGCGAGGTGGCCTTCGGCTTCGGCGCGCTTCCTCCCCTCACCCACCATTTCCGGCGAAATGTCGGCGACGGTGACATGGGTGCCCTGGCCGCCCTTTTCCACAATACGGAAGGCGATGTCGCCGGTGCCGCCCGCCACGTCCAGCACACGGAAGGGGCGGCCGCCCGCGGGCGGGTTCAGCATGGTGACGAAATCATCCTTCCACAGGCGGTGCAATCCGCCGGACATGAGATCGTTCATCTGGTCATAGCGGGCGGCGGACTTGGAGAAGACCTCGTTCACCAGACCCTGCTTTTCGTCCTCCGCCACCTTGCGGAAGCCGAAATCAACCTCCGGCGCCGGGGCGCTGGCGGCGGGCTTTGCGGGTTTCTTGCTCATGGCGGTTCTTATACCGCAGGGCGAAAAAACGCGCCATCATATTGCCTTGCGCCCGCGCGCAGGGTTAACAGAAGCCATGCCGGAACTGCCGGAAGTCGAAACCGTGATGCGGGGGCTGGCCCCCGTGCTGGAAGGGCGGCGGATCGAGAAGGTCCGCCTGTGCCGGGAGGGCTTGCGCTTTCCCTTTCCCAAAGGCTTTGCCGCAGGCCTTGAGGGGGCGCGGGTCGAAGCGCTTTCCCGCCGGGCCAAATATATCCTTGCGGCCATGGACAACGGCCAGACGCTCATCGTCCATCTCGGCATGACCGGGCGCTTCTCGGTCGTTCCCGGCGCTGCCGCTGCCCGAAGCCTTGGCGTCTTTTATTTCGAGGAGGCGGTGGCGAGCGGCGATGGGCCGCACGACCATGTGGTTCTGGCGCTGGATGACGGCACGCGGCTCATCTTCACCGATCCCCGGCGCTTCGGGCTGATGGACCTGGCCGAGACGGCCTGTTGCACCGAACATCCGCGCCTCAAGGGGCTGGGGCTGGAGCCTCTGGGCAATGATTTCAACGCCGAGGCGGTGGCGCGGCAATTTGACGGGAAGAAGGCCCCGCTGAAGGCGGCGCTCCTCGACCAGCGCATCATCGCGGGCCTGGGCAATATCTATGTCTGCGAGGCGCTGTTCCGCGCCCGCCTCTCGCCCACGCGCCGGGCGGGCAGCCTGGTCAAGCGCGGCAAGCCGGATCCGCGCCTTGAGGACCTGACCCGACATGTCCGCGCCGTGCTTGCCGAGGCCATCGCGGCGGGCGGCTCCACCCTGCGCGACTTTGCCGGGGCGGACGGGCGCGAAGGCTTCTTTCAGGAGCGTTTCGATGTCTATGACCGGGCGGGCGCACCCTGCCCCCGGTGCGGCCACACCATCACGCGCAAGGTCCAATCGGGCCGCTCCACCTTCTTCTGTTCCCACTGCCAGAGATAGGAAAACCGCCGATGACCTTTGATAATATCCTGACCGAAACCAGGGGTGCGGTCGGCCTCATCACGCTCAACCGGCCCAAGGCGCTGAACGCGCTCTCCGCCGCCACGGTGCTGGAGATCAATGCGGCTTTGGCGGGTTTCGAGGCGGACGCGGCGGTGGGGGCCATCATCATCACCGGCAGCGACAAGGCCTTTGCCGCCGGCGCCGACATCCGCGAGATGAAGGACAAGTCCTATGTCGAGGCGTCCCAGGGCGATTTTCTCAGAACCTGGGATTTCATCAGCACGGTGAAAAAGCCGGTGATCGCGGCGGTGGCGGGCTTTGCGCTCGGCGGCGGCTGCGAATTGGCGCTGGCCTGCGATTTCATCATCGCGGCGGAAACGGCCCGCTTCGGCCAGCCCGAGGTGACGCTGGGCATCATGCCGGGGGCGGGCGGCAGCCAGCGGCTGGCGCGCTCCATCGGCAAGGCCAAGACCATGGATCTGGTGCTGACGGGGCGCATGATGGCCGCCGACGAGGCCGAGCGCTGCGGGCTGGTGGCGCGTGTGGTGCCGCCCGAGAAACTGCTGGAGGAGGCGCTGGCGGCGGCGGGCAGGATCGCCGCCCTGTCGCAGCCGGTCATTGCCGCCGCGAAACGGGCGGTGAACGCGGCCTATGAAACACCGCTGACCGAGGGGCTTAAAGCCGAGCGCGCCGCCTTCTATGCCTGTTTCGCGCTGGAGGACCAGAAGGAGGGCATGGCCGCCTTTGTCGACAAACGGCCGGCCCGGTTCAGGAACGGATAGGCGCTTCATCCCGAAAAGTGCGTCAGAGCAACCTGACTTTTGATGGCATCAGCAAAAGTCAGACAAGTTGCTCGCCAGCAAGAGGTTAGAGCGGTGGCTTTGATGCCATCAAAGCCGAAACCGCTCTTGCGGTTTTCGGACAGGATGAAGCGTGGATATCCTATACCGGACGAACCTCAGACACTTCGGGCACGAAGTGGCGCAGCAGGTTTTCGATGCCGTGCTTGAGGGTGGCGGTCGAGGACGGGCAGCCGGCGCAGGAACCGCGCATGTTGAGATAGACCACCCCTTCCTTGAAGCCGTGGAAGGTGATGTCGCCGCCGTCCTGGGCCACGGCGGGGCGCACCCGGGTGTCGAGCAGGTCCTTGATGGTGGCGACCACGTCCTTGTCCTTCTCGTCGAAGAATTCCTCACCCTCGGCGTGACCGGCATTCTGGGCCTTGGCGCCCTTGGCGATGACCGGCGCGCCGGTGAGGTAGTGGTCCATGATCAGACCGAGGATGGCCGGTTTCAGATGCTGCCAGTCGCCCGCTGTCTTGGAGACGGTGATGAAATCGTGGCCCAGGAATACGCCGGAGACGCCGTCAACGCCGAAAAGGGCGGTGGCGAGGGGCGATTCCGCCGCGTCCGCCGTGGTGCGGTAGTCGCGGGTGGAACCGGGCAATACCGGCTTGCCGGGCAGGAATTTCAGGGTGGCCGGGTTAGGCGTGGCTTCGGTCTGGATGAACATGTCCGATTTCCTCTCTCGGGTATTATATAGGCGAGGCCGGGAGCCGGGGAAAGACCGAATTCTCGGCCTCACAGGATTGAGATCAGGAGACGAGGAAACCCACCACCGCGCGGGCCTCGCGCACGACGGGGGCGGCGATGGACCGCGCCCGGGCGGCGCCATCGGCCAGCACGCCCATGATGTGGCGGGGATCGGCCTTGAGGCGGGCGATCTCGCCGCCGATGGGGGCAAGACGGGCGACCGCGAGATCGGCCAGCGCATTCTTGAACCCGGAGAATTGGCCGCCGCCGTATTGGGCGAGGACCGTCTCCACCGGCTCATCCGCAAGCGCGGCATAGATGCCCACCAGATTGTCGGCCTCGGGCCGCGTCTTCAGGCCCGCCCTTTCCGAGGGCAGGGGTTCCGGGTCGGTCTTGGCCTTGCGCACCTTCCTGGCGATGGTATCGGCATCGTCGGTGAGGTTGAGGCGCGAGAGGTCGGAGGGGTCGGACTTGGACATTTTCTTGGTGCCGTCACGCAGGCTCATGACCCGGGTGGCGGGGCCGGTGATGAAGGGTTCGGGCGGCACCAGGAATTCCGCCGCAAAGCCCTTATGCGCAATGGCGTCCTTGTAGTCGTTGTTGAACTTGATGGCGATGTCGCGGGCCAGTTCCAGGTGCTGCTTCTGGTCCTCGCCCACCGGCACATGGGTGGCGCGATAGGCGAGAATGTCCGCCGCCATGAGCACCGGATAAATGAACAGGCCGACGGAGGCCGCCTCCTTGTCCTTGCCTGCCTTGTCCTTGAACTGGGTCATGCGGTTGAGCCAGCCCATGCGCCCGACGCAGGAGAGGATCCATTGCAGTTCGGCGTGTTCCGGCACCTGGCTCTGGTTGAAGATCACCGACTTCTTCGGATCAAGCCCGCAGGCGAGATAGGCCGCCGTCACATCGAGGATGGCCTGGGTGAGTTCCTTCGGTTCCTGCCACAGGGTGATGGCATGCATGTCCACCACGCAATAGATGCATTCATGGGTGTCCTGCATCTTCACCCAGTTCAGCATGGCGCCGAGGTAATTGCCGAGGTGCAGGTTGCCGGTGGGCTGCATGCCGGAGAAAACGCGAAGCGGGCGGGAGGTCATGGGGCGAAATCCTTGTGGTATGGCCGCGCCTTATGCCCGGAATCGAAAGCGGCTTCAACGCTTGAGAAGACGCTTCAACTCGGCCGCTGAAATGGCCCCGGAGAGAATGGCGGCGAGGAAATAGGCGAGACCCCCGGCGGGAACGAGCACCAGAAGACCCATGACCGCCCGGCGGGTGCCCGCCCCCGGCGCATAGAAGCCGGAGAGCAGAAGCCACAGGCCCCAGAGCACCGCCGCCATGACGAGGGCCGACACAAGAATGCGCGGCAGGCGCTGGCGGAAGCGGGCGTCGGTGTGGAACAGGCCCCGGCGCGACAGGGTGAGACCCAGTTGAATGGCATTGGTCCAGGCGGCAAGGGCGGTGGCCGCGGCAATGCCGACATGGCCGAAGACGCGCGACAGGATGAGGCTGCCGGCGATGTTCACCACAACCGAGATGATGGCAAAGCGCATGGGGGTCCTGGTGTCCTCGCGGGCATAGAAGCCGGGCTGGAACACCTTGGTCATGGCAAAGGCGGGCAGGGCCGAGGCAAAGGCGATGAGTGCCGGCACCACCATGAGCGTGTCCTGATGGCTGAAGCGGCCATGTTCATAGACGGTCTGCAGGATGGGCCGGGCAATGACGATCAGGGCCACCGCCGCCGGAATGGTGAGGAAGAGCGAAAGTTCCAGCGCCCGGTTCTGGGCATCCGCCGCGCCCGCCTCGTCGCCGGCGCGCAGCTTGCGCGACAGGGTGGGCAGCAGCACCACGCCGATGGCCACGCCGATGACGCCCAGCGGCAATTGATAGAGCCGGTCGGCGTAATAGAGATAGGCCACGGCGCGGTCGAGCGTCGAGGCGATGATGGTGGCGATCACCAGATTGATCTGCATGATGCCCGCCGAGATGATGCCGGGAACGGACAGGCGCGCCACGGTCTTCACCTCAGGGGTCAACCGGGGCCAGCGCGGCAGGATGGGCATGCCGGCGCGCCAGCAGGCCGTGGCCAGCAGCAGGAACTGCACCAGGCCCGCCACCGCCATGCCCCAGGCGAAGATGTAGCCGGTGGCGGCACTGTTGCCGGTGCCGAAATACCAGGCCACCACATTGGCGCCGATGAGCGTGAGGTTGAGGAAGATGGGGGCCGCCGCCGCCGCCGTGAAGCGGTGGAGGCTGTTCAGCACCCCGCCCATGAGCGCGATGAGCGACATGAAGGTGAGATAGGGGAAGGTGATGCGGGTGAGATCGATGGCCAGCCGGAACTTGTCCGGCTCGCCCTTGAAGCCCGGGGCGATGACATGCATGAGCAGCGGCATGGCCATCATGGCGATGGCGGAAAAGATGATGAGCCAGGTGCCGAGCACCGAGAACATGTCGCGCGAGAATTCATGCGCGGCCGTCTGGCCCTCGCCCTCGATCTTCCTGGCGAACTGCGGCACGAAGGCGGAATTGAAGGCGCCCTCGGCAAACATGGCGCGGAACAGGTTGGGGAAGCGCTGGGCGACGAAGAAGGCTTCCGCCACCGGCCCGGTGCCAAGGGTGAAGGCGATCAACTGGTCGCGGATGAAGCCGAGGATGCGGCTTGCCATGGTGAGACCGCCCACGGTGGCGGCGGATTTCAAAAGCGACATGGCAGCCCCGCTCTCATGCCGCTGCGGCCTTGGGCGCCAGCACCTGCATCAGCGCCTGCTCGATCTGCTTGTGGCGGGTGGGGCTGACGATCTTGGCCCCGGTCAGGTCGGTGACGTAGAAGACGTCCACCGCCTTCTCGCCGAAGGTGGTGATATGGGCCGAGGCGATGTTCAGGTTGATGCGGAACAGGCAATCGGTCAGTCCGTGCAAGAGGCCGATGCGGTCAAGGCCGTTGATCTCGATGACGGTGTAGCGGTTTGACGATTCATTGTCGATGATGACGCGGGGCTCCACCGTGAAGGCCATGACCCGGGCCTTGGGGCTGGGCAGGCGCTTCAGGACATCGCGCAACTGGATTTCGCCGCGCAGCACCTTGGCGATGGTCTGGGCCACGCGCTCGATGCGGCGCTTCTCATCGGCTTCCGAGGGAAACTCGCGCTGGAGCAGAATGGTGTCGAGCGCCATGCCATCGGCGGTGGTGAAGATCTGCGCGCCCATGATGGAGGCCCCCGCCGCGGCGCAGGCCCCGGTGATGAGGGCAAGGAGGCGCGGGTGATCCGGCGCATAGAGGGTCACTTCGCTGATGGCGGTGAAGGCATCGCTGAAGGTTGCCGTCACCACGTCGCGCGGCCGGGCCTTGTCCATGAGCGCGGCATGGCGCAACTGCTTTTCGACGGGCACGTTCAGCCAATAGGCATCATAGTGGCGCGCCGCCACGGCGCGCTTGTGCGCGTCGTTCCAGTCGGGGAAGTGGGCGAAGAACCCGGCCTGCGCCGCCTCCACCCGTTCCTTGCGGGTAACCCCCGTATGCCCGCCGGTCAGCACCGGCTCGGTCTCGGCATAGAGGGTGCGCAGCAACTGGCCCTTCCAGCCGTTCCACACCCCCGGCCCCACGGCGCGAATATCCACCACCGTCAGGATCAGCAGCAGCTTCAGGCGCTCCGGGCTTTGCACCACCTGGGCAAAGTCGAGGATGGTCTTGAAGTCATTGAGGTCGCGCATCTGGGAGGTTTCGCTCATCACCAGATGCTGGCGGATGAGCCAGGCCACCGTGTCGGTCTCCGAGGGCGTGAGGCCGAGGCGCGGGCCGAGCTGGCGCGCGATCTCCTCGCCCACCAGCGAGTGATGCTCCGGCCTGCCCTTGGCGATGTCGTGAAGGAGCGTTGCCAGGTAGAGCGCACGCCGGGCCGAGGCCGAGAGCGTGGGGAAGAGCTTGGCCGAGAGGGGATGATCCTCCGCCAGCTTGCCCTTCTCGATGGCCGAGAGAATGCCCACGGCGCGCAGCAGGTGCTCGTCCACGGTGAAGTGGTGATACATGTTGAACTGCATCATGGCGACGATCTTGCCGAAGTCGGGAATGAAGCGGCCCAGAACACCGGCCTCATTCATCATGCGCAGCAGGGTTTCCGGGGCGTCGCTGCCGGTCAGCACTTCCATGAACAGGCGGTTCGCCGTCCTGTCTTCGGTCACGCTGCGGGTGATGAGGGACAGCGACTTGCGCACCTGCTTCAGCGCGTCGGGGTGGATTTCCGCTCCTTCCTGGGCGGCGACGCGGAACAGGCGAATGAGGTTGACGGGATCGCGCTGGAAGGCGTCCCGGTGGGAAAGCGCAATGCGCCCGCCCTCATAGCGGAAATCCTTGACGCCGCGAATGGCGCCGGAGGCCCGGGGCATGATGCGGCCGATGACCCGCACCAGCATGGGCACATCCTTCATCTGGCGGCCCTCAAGGCTGGCACAGAAGATGCGCGTGAGGTCGCCCACTTCCTTGGCGATGAGGAAGTAGTGTTTCATGAAGCGTTCGACGCTGCGCAAGCCGCCGCCCGCCCGATAGCCCAGCCGGGTCGCCAGTTCCTCCTGCCGGTCGAAGGAAATCTTGTCCTCGCCGCGCCGGGCGATGAAATGCAGGTGGCAGCGCACGGCCCAGAGGAAATCCTCGCACTTCTGGAACTTGGCGAGTTCGCTGCGGGTGAAGGCCCCCTTCTCGGCAAGTTCGGCGGGGGAATTGGCGTCGAAGACGAATTTGGCGATCCAGAAGAGGGTGTTGAGATCGCGCAGGCCCCCCTTGCCGTCCTTCACGTCAGGCTCCACGGCATAGCGGCTGGCCTGGGTCTTGGCGAGACGCTGGTCGCGTTCGGCCAGTTTCTCGGTGACGAACTGGCGCGCGCCCCCTTGCACGATGTCCTGGCGGAAGCGGCGCACCAGTTCACTGGCGAGCGCTTCCGAGCCGCAGATGGTGCGGGCTTCGAGAATTGACGTGAGGATGGTGTTGTCGCCGCGCGCCAGCTTCAGGCAGTCATCGATGGAGCGCGTGGCATGGCCCACCTTCTGGCGCGCATCCCAGAGGGTATAGAGCATGAACTCCACCACCTTGGCCATGCGTGCGCTCTGGCGGCCGGAGATGAGAAAGAGGAGGTCGATGTCGGAACCGGGCGCCAGCGTGGCCCGGCCATAGCCGCCGACCGCGATGACCGCCATGGCCTCGGCCTGGGGTTCGCCATGGGAGAGCGGGAAAACCGTGGCGCGCGCGAAGTCATAGACCGACCGGATGATCATGTCCTCGGCATAGGCCAAGGCCTCGGCGCAGGCTGTGCCTCGGCCATCGGCCTTGAGGCGGGCTTCGGCCTCGCCCCGGGCGCGGTCGAGGGTTTCCTTGACCAGACGGGTGAGCGCGGTGCGGGTCTTCAGCACATCACCGGCACCATCACGGTGCACGGCGTCGAGGCCCTCGGCAAAGGCGTTTTCGTCAAAGAGGCGGGCGGCTTCCGGTGGCCGGCGCAGGGTCATGCCCCCTCCTCCTTCAGTGCCGCAACCAATTCATAGACCAGCGCCAGCGCAGCGCGCGGCGTCAATTCATCGGCGGCCAGGCCCGCCAGGCGGGCGCGCAGGGCATCGGTCCTGGGCGCTGGCGGCGCTTGGGCGGAAAAGAGCGGCAGGGCATCGATGGCGGCGCGCTGGCCGCTGGCATCGCGGGCGGCTTCCAACTGGTCCAGCACCTGCGCGGCGCGGGCGATGACGGCGGGCGGCAGGCCCGCGAGCTTGGCCACCTGAATGCCATAGGAGCGGTCGGCGACACCGGGAGTGACCTCATGCAGGAAGATGACCTCGCCCTGCCATTCGCGCACCTTCACCGTGACATTGGCGAGATGACTGAGACGCTCGGCCAGCGCCGTCAACTCGTGATAGTGCGTGGCAAAGAGGGCGCGCGCCCGGTTCACCTCATGCAGGTGCTCCACCGCCGCCCAGGCGATGGACAGGCCATCGTAGGTCGCGGTGCCGCGCCCAATCTCATCGAGGATGACGAGCGAGCGGTCGGTGGCCAGGTTGAGGATGGTTGCAGTCTCCACCATTTCGACCATGAAGGTGGAGCGGCCGCGGGCCAGGTCGTCCGCCGCGCCGACGCGCGAGAACAGCCGGTCCACGAGGCCGATATGGGCAGCTTCCGCCGGCACGAAGGACCCCATCTGGGCCATGAGGGCGATCAGGGCATTCTGGCGCAGGAAGGTGGACTTGCCCGCCATGTTGGGGCCGGTGACGAGCCAGAGGCGTTTATCCGCGCCATCGAGGGTGCAGTCATTGGCGGTGAACCGGGCCGCGCCCTCGCGCTCCAGCACGGCTTCCACCACGGGGTGACGGCCCGCCCTGATGTCGAAGCGGGTGGAATGGTCCACCACCGGGCGGACATAGCGGCGTTCGCGCGCCAGTGTCGCCAGTCCCGCCAGCACGTCGAGTTCGGCCAGCGCCAGACCCAGAGCGGAGAGGCTGTCGCGTTCCGCCACCACCGCGGCGACAAAGCGCTGGAACAGCTCGTGCTCGATGGCCAGCGCCCGGGCCTGGGCCATGGCGATCTTCTGCTCGAGGTCGGCCAGTTCCGTGGTGGTGAAGCGGATGGCCGAGGCAATGGACTGGCGGTGGATGAAGCGCGCCGCATGTTCCGGTGTTTGCAGCAGGGCGGCGTGTTGCGGCGCCACCTCGATGAAATAGCCGAGGATGTTGTTGTGCTTGATGCGGAGCGTGCGCAGGCCCGTCTCGCCGGCATAGCGCGCCTGCAGTGCTGCTATCACCTGGCGGGTGTCGTCACGCAGGGCGCGGTTTTCGTCCAGAGCGGCATCGAAGCCCTGGCGGATGAAGCCGCCATCGCGGGCCAGCAGCGGCAGTTCATCGGCCAGTGCTGCCTGAAGGCGGTCGGCCAGGCCATGGGGTGCGGCGGCGAGGGTTTCCGCCAGCGCGGCCAGACGCTGCGGCAGGCCAAGGCCGAGGTCGCGGCGGAGCAGCCCGGTCAGCTCACGGGCCACGGCAAGGCTGCCGGCCATGGCGGCGAGATCGCGCGGGCCGCCGCGCTGGCCGGTGAGGCGGGCGAGGGCGCGCTCCAGGTCCGGCAGGCCGGAGAGGGCCTTGCGCAGGGCGTGGTGTCGTGTCTCGTCGTGGAGGAAATGGTCGATGGCGTTGAGGCGGTGATGGATGGCTTCCGGCTCGCCCAGGGGATGGGTGAGAAACGCCGCAAGAAGGCGCGCGCCCGCCGCCGCCACGGTGCGGGTCATGACCGCCAGCAGGCTGCCTTGCCTTTCACCAGAGAGCGTGCGCGTCAGTTCCAGGTTGGCGCGGGTGGCCGCATCCATGACGAGGCCGCCGCCCACCTGGCGGCGCTGCGGAAAGCGCAGGTGCGGAATGCGCCCGGCCTGCGTCACCTGAAGATAATCGAGCAGCCCGCCGAGGGCCGAAATCTCGGCCCGGGTGAAATCGCCAAAGGCCTCCAGCGCGGCCACGCCGAAGTGGGTCTTCAGCCGCGTCTCGCCCGCCGCGCTGTCAAAGCGGCTGGCGGGCAAGGGGCTCAAGGGGGCGGCGGCCTCCTTCAGGATGCGGCCGACCTCGCCATCATCCAGCAGGGCATCCATGACCAGAATCTCGCGCGGGGCAAGGGCGGCGAGATCGGCGGCAAGACCCGCCAGGGAGGTTTTGCCCACGGCGAGATCGCCCGAGGAAATATCGGCCACCGCCAGCGCCATCTCGCCCGTGCCGCGCAGGCGGATGAGGCTGGCGAGATAGTTGCGGGCCTCGGCATCAAGCAGCGTCTCTTCGGTGAGCGTGCCGGGGGTGACAAGCCGGATGACCTCGCGCGCCACCACCGCGCGCGCCCCCCGCTTCCTTGCTGCGGCGGGGTCTTCCATCTGCTCGCAGACCGCGACCTTCAGGTTGGCGCGGATCAGCTTCTGCAAATAGTGATCGGCGGCATGGACCGGCACGCCGCACATGGGAATGTCCTCGCCCAGGTGCTTGCCGCGCCTGGTCAGCGCAATGCCCAGGACCCTGGCGGCAATGGCGGCGTCATCGAAGAACAGTTCGTAGAAGTCGCCCATGCGGTAGAACAGCAGGCTCTCCGGGTTGGCCTGCTTCAGCGCCAGATATTGCGCCATGACCGGCGTGGGCTCACCGTGCCCTGCCGCCCCGGCGGGCGGACTGACCGGCCAATCCGGGTCCAGTTCCGGCATGTCGGGTGGGACTTGGGCGCTCATGGCCCGTCATATCCGACATTGGCAGGGGGCTGTCACGCCCCTTTTTGCGCCGTAAAGGCTTGAAGCGGCGGGGCCGGGAGACTAGGTTCGGCCCCTTCCACCCAGTGCATGGAATTTCACGGACTTTCAATGACCAACGACAACCGCAAGGGCGCCCGCCGCCCCTCCATCACCGATGCCGAGGCGCTGGCCTTCCACCAGCAGGGCAAGGCCGGCAAGCTGGAGATCACACCGACCAAGCCCATGGCCACCCAGCGCGACCTGTCGCTGGCCTACAGCCCCGGCGTGGCGGTGCCGGTGCGCGCCATCGCCGAGGATCCGGAGTCGGCCTACGACTATACGGCCAAGGGCAATCTGGTGGCGGTCATTTCCAACGGCACGGCGATCCTCGGTCTGGGCGACCTGGGGGCGCTCGCCTCCAAGCCGGTGATGGAAGGCAAGGCCGTGCTGTTCAAGCGCTTTGCCGATGTCGACTCCATCGACCTCGAGGTGGACACCCGCGATGTCGACGCCTTCATCGGCGCGGTGCGTTATCTCGGCCCCTCCTTCGGCGGCATCAACCTCGAGGACATCAAGGCGCCGGAGTGCTTCATCATCGAGCAGCGGCTGCGCGAGATCATGGACATTCCGGTGTTTCATGACGACCAGCACGGCACGGCGATCATCTCCACCGCCGCTCTCATCAATGCGCTTCACCTCACCAAGCGCTCCATCAAGACCATCAAGCTCGTGTGCAATGGCGCGGGCGCGGCGGCCATTGCCTGCGTCGAGCTGGTGAAGTCCTTAGGGGTGCCGCATGAGAATGTGACGCTGTGCGATTCCAAGGGCGTGGTCTATCAGGGCCGCACCGAGGGCATGAACCAGTGGAAGTCGGCCCATGCCGTCAAGACCGAGGACCGCACCCTGGCCGACGCCATGCGCGGGGCCGATGTGTTCTTCGGCCTGTCAGCGGCGGGAGCGCTGACGCCTGACATGGTGAAATCCATGGCGGCCAACCCCATCATCTTCGCCATGGCCAACCCCGACCCGGAAATCACGCCGGAGGAGGTGGCCAAGGTGCGTTCGGACGCCATCATGGCCACGGGCCGCTCGGACTATCCCAACCAGGTCAACAACGTGTTGGGTTTTCCCTATATTTTCCGCGGCGCGCTTGACGTGCGGGCCCGCACCATCAACGAGGACATGAAGATCGCCGCCGCCCGCGCGCTCGCCGAACTGGCGCGCGCGGATGTGCCGGACGAGGTGGGGGCCGCCTATCACGGCTCGCGCCTCACCTTCGGGCCGCAATATCTCATCCCCGTGCCCTTTGACCCCCGCCTCATCTCCACCATTCCCGTGGCCGTGGCCAAGGCGGCCATGGAATCGGGCGTGGCGCGGCGGCACATCGCCGACCTCGACCGCTATGCCCATGAGCTGTCGGCCCGCCTCAACCCCATCGCCGGCACCCTGCAGGCGGTCTTCGGCCATGTGCGCACCGCACCGAAGCGCGTGGTTTTCACCGAGGGCGAGGAAGACCGCATGATCCGCGCGGCCAACAACTTCGCGCAACTGGGTCTGGGCCAGGCCATTCTCATCGGCCGCGAGGACGAGATTGCCAAGACGGTGGAGGCCGCCGGCATCGAACTGCACGAGAATGTGCAGATCCACAATGCCAAGCTTACAACGCGCAATCTCGACTACGCCAATTTCCTCTATGAGCGGTTGCAGCGCTCGGGCTTCCTGTTCCGCGACTGCATGCGCATGACCAATCAGGACCGCAACGTGTTCTCGGCCTGCATGGTGGCGCTGGGCGATGCCGATGCCCTGGTGACGGGCCTGACGCGCAACTTCTCGGTGGCGCTGGACAGTGTGCGCCGGGCCATCGACATCAGGACAGGCCACCGCGCCATCGGCGTGTCCATGGCGCTGGTCCAGGGCCGCACCGTGTTCATCGCCGACACCTCCATCATCGAAATGCCCACGGCCGAGGAACTGGCGGGCATCGCGGGGGAGGCGGCCGGCGTGGCGCGGCGCTTCGGCTATGAGCCGCGCGTCGCCTTCCTGTCCTATTCCACCTTCGGCTATCCGCGCGGCCAGCGCGTGGAGTTTGTGCGCAATGCCGTGGGGCTGCTCGACCAGCGCGCCGTGGATTTCGAGTATGATGGCGAGATGACGGCGGACGTGGCCCTGTCCAAGGAGGCCATGGCGCTCTATCCCTTCTGCCGCCTGTCGGGCCCGGCCAATGTGCTGGTCATGCCGGCGGCGCACTCGGCCTCCATCTCCACCAAGATGCTGCAGCAACTGGCGGGCATCGTGGTGGTGGGGCCGCTGCTGGCGGGCCTGGCGAAGCCGGTGCAGATTGCCTCCATGTCGGCCACCACGGCGGATATCACCAATCTCGCCGCCATTGCCGCCTTCGACATCAACCGCTGAGCCCGCCTGCCCTAACCGGGTGACGCCATGGGCGCGCCGAAGTGGGCGAAGTAGCGCGGGTCGATGCGCGCCACCGGCAGGATGATGAGGACATCGACGGTGTTGAACTGGTGGTCGATGACCGCGCCATCGCCGATATAGCAGCCGAGGCGGAGATAGGCCTTGATGAGAGGCGGCAGTCTTTTCAGCGCGCTGCGGGCATCGAGCGCAACCGTTCCCGCCCCCATGGCCTGATAACGGCCGGGCAGGGCGCGGACCTGCCAGTCCGGCGGCGCGGCGGCATGCTGCGCGAGAAAGGCCAGGGTTTCGGCATGGGCCTGGGGATCCGTGCCGTCGAAGCTGGCGCAGCCCATCATCACGTCCATGCCGTGGGCGCGCACATAATCCCAGATGCCCTGCCAGAGCAGTTCCATCACCGGCCGGGTGCGGTAGGCCTTGAGCACGCAGGACCGGCCAAGCTCGAGAAAGCGCAAGGCCGGGTGGCGGGCGATGAGGGGGGCCAGGTCATATTCACCCGCGCTGTAGAAACCGCCATGGGCCTCCGCCATGTCCTGGCGCAGCAAGCGATAGGTGCCGACCACGAAGCCATCCCCCAGGCGCAGGCCTGCCGCGCCCCGGTCATGGTCGATGACCAGCAGATGATCGCAGATTGCGTCATAGGCATCGGCATCGCGGCCGCTGGCGCGCGTGGCGGCATCGGCGATGGCGCCGCATTCCTCATAGAAGACGCGGTAACGCAGGTGCTGGGCGGCGGCGATCTCATCGGCACCGCGCGCCAGCCGGATGGACAGCGAAGGGCGCAGGACATTTTCAGCGAGGGGCAGATTCACTGGATTCAATCCGGTCATGGACAGAGCCTGCCATATCGCCCGGGCGCATGAAAGTTTTGTGACGGGACCTCAGGCGGCGGCGCGCAAGGCCATGATCGCGGCCAGAGCATCCTGCAGGTCTTCCCGGTCGAAGGGCTTGGCGAGGTGGCGGTTCATGCCGGCGGCGAGACAGTCGTGGGCGTCTTCCTTGCGGGCATTGGCGGTGAGCGCGATGATGGGTATGGCGTGGGGGCTGCCTGCCTCGGCTTCAGCCGCGCGAATGCGGCGCGCCGTTTCCAGTCCGTCCATCTCCGGCATTTCCACATCCAGCAGGATGGCGTCAAAGGGCGCTTCCCCTGCCATGACCTCCAGCACCTGGCGGCCATTGGCGACGTGGACCACCTGATGGCCCATCTTCTCCAGCATGGTGCGGGCCAAAAGTGCGTTGATGTGATTGTCCTCGGCCAGAAGCACCCGCATCGGCTGGGCGGCGGCGGATTTCTGGGCAATGCGGCGCAGGTCGGAAATGGCGCTGTCGATGCGCGATGCGGGCTGCTGGGTGAAGTGGCGGACGAGGCTTGCCCGGCGCAGGGGGCGGAGCAGGTAGCCGGCGAAGGGCCGGGAGATGAGATCGCGCAGGGCGCGGCGTTCTTCAGCCGGGATCAGTACCCAGACTTCGGCGGCAGGACCGGGGCGGCGCTTCATGCGGCGGGCCCATTTGCGCAGGCCTTCGGCATGGTTGGTGGTGGCGATGAGGGCGAGGCCGGGCCGGGCCTGATCGAGAGCGGTTTCAAGCGCGCCCGGACTGACGATGACCTCGACATGGGCACCCATGTCTTCCAGCATGGCGGCGAGGTGACGCGAGGCAAAGTCGTCGCCGACGGTGACGGCGAAGCGGCGGCCCGTCAGCGGCCTCTCGCTCTCCTGCCGCGGCACGAAGGGGCCGGGCAGGGTGATGTCGAAGCGGCTGCCTGCGCCCGGGGTCGAGGCCACGGTGATGCTGCCGCCCATGGTGGTCACAAGATTTTTTGAAATGGCAAGGCCAAGGCCCGTGCCGCCGAAGCGGCTGCGGGTCTGGTCATTGGCCTGCACATATTCGTCGAACACCTTTACGGTTTCGGCGGCGGTCATGCCGATGCCGGTGTCGGCGATGGTGATGGCAAGTTCGCCCGCCTTCAGGATGCGCACGGTCAGCCCCACGCCCCCGCGTTCGGTGAACTTGATGGCGTTGCCGGCGAGGTTGAACAGGATCTGACGCAGGCGCAATTCATCGCCCATAACCTCGGCGGGCACCTCGGCGCCGACATAGGCCGAAATGCCGATGGCCTTGGCGTGGGCGCGGGGGGCGAGAAGTTCGGTCACGTTCTCCACCATGGCGGTGAGGTCGAAGGGCCGGGGATCGAGCGCCACCTGGCCCTGCTCCACCTTGGAGGAATCGAGAATCTCGTCGATGATGGAAAGGAGTGTGCGGCCCGAGGCGTCCGCGGCCTGAACATAGGCCCGCTGCTCCTCCGAGAGCGGCGTTTCCATGAGCAGGCCCAGCATGCCGATGACACCGTTCATGGGTGTCCTGATCTCATGGCTCATGGTGGCGAGGAAGCGGCTCTTGGCGCGGTTGGCGGTTTCGGCCTGATGGCGGGCGGCTTCGGCGCGGTCCATGGAGGCGGACATGAGGCGGAAGCGGCGGCGCGCCATGAGTTGGAAGGTTTGAAAGCCCAGCAGGGCGAGCAGCAGCACGCCGGACACCAGCAGCAGGAAGGCCGAGGTTTCGGCATTGTTGTGGTAGAGCACATAGGTTCCCGCCCCGAGGGCGATGCCAAGGGCCCCCGTCATGCCCGCGAGGGCCAGGGCCTGCCACAGGGAGAAGCCATGACCGGCCCTGGGCCGGGCCGATGGTCTTGCGGTCGCACCTTGCACTTTGCTCATCATGCTTCCCTGCTGCACGACCGCTGGTGCGGTCCATGCCGTCCACGCGCCTCCACGTTTGCGGGTCTGCGCGGTATTTGCGGGGGGAACCTTGGCAGTTTTCCTTTGCCAAAGGCTTACGGGCTCAGAACAAGGTAAATTGTGGAAAACGCCGGGTTAAGCCGGATCTTTTCCCCTCGGTTCAAGGGCTTGGCAGAGGGCCTTCAGGCGGCGCTGCGAAACGCCGCCGGCTTCTGGCGGTAGGACAGGGCCTCGGCCAGATGAACCCGCGCCACACCTTCCGTTGCATCGAGGTCAGCCAGGGTGCGGGCGACCCGCAACACCCGGTGATAACCGCGCGCCGAGAGGCCCATGGTCTCCGCTGCCTGGCGGATCATGGCCAGGCCTGCCGCGTCGGGCCTGGCGATCTCCTCCAAAACCGTGCCGTCGGCCTCGGCATTGGTGCGGAGATGAGGCAGGCCCAGAGCGGCAAAGCGTTCAGCCTGACGCGCCCGCGCCAGGGCGACGCGGGCGGCCACATGGGCGCTCTTTTCCTGGGGCGGCGGCAGGGTGAGGTCGGCGGCCTTCACCGCCGCCAGTTCGATCTGGATATCCATGCGGTCGAGGAGCGGACCGGAAATGCGCTGCTGATAATCGGCGGCACAGCGCGGGCCGGCCCGGCAGACATGGCCCGGCTCGCCCGCCAGCCCGCATTTGCACGGGTTCATGGCGGCGATGAGCTGGAAGCGGGCGGGATAGGTGATGTGATAATTGGCTCGCGCCACCACGGTCTCGCCTGTCTCCATGGGCTGGCGCAGCGCTTCCAGCACGCGCGGCTGGAACTCCGGCAATTCATCGAGAAAGAGCACGCCATGATGGGCCAGCGCCATTTCACCGGGCTTGGCGCGCAGGCCGCCACCGACCAGGGCCGGCATGGAGGCCGAATGATGCGGCGCGCGGAAGGGCCGGCGCTGCGACAACTGGCCGTCGCGCAGTTCACCGCCCAGCGAGGCAATCATGCTGGCCTCCAGCATTTCGCGGGCCGACAGGGGCGGCAGGATGGAGGGCAGGCGCTGGGCCAGCATGGACTTGCCGGCGCCCGGCGGCCCCACCATGAGCAGGTGATGGCCGCCGGCCGCCGCCACCTCCAATGCACGCTTGGCGGCTTCCTGGCCCTTGATGTCGGCGAGGTCGGGCAGAAGCTCGCGGGGGCTGGCAAGGTGGGCCACGGGGCGGCTCAGGACCTGACTGCCCTTCACATGATTGATGAGCTGGATGAGGTTCTCGGGGGCCAGAATATCCACCTCCTCGCCCGCCCAGGCGGCCTCCGGTCCGGAGGCCCTGGGGCAGATGAGGCCAAGGCCGCGCCCATGGGCGGCCATGGCGGCGGGCAACGCGCCGGAGACGGGCAGCAGGCTGCCGTCCAGCGCCAGTTCGCCCATGACCATATAGCGGTCGAGGAAATCGCCGGGAAGGACACCCAGCGCCTGCAGCACCGCCAGGGCGATGGGGAGGTCATAGTGGCTCCCCTCCTTGGGCAAGTCGGCGGGCGAGAGATTGACCACCAGCCGTTTTCCCGGCAGCGCCAGGCCGATGGCATGGAGGGCGGCGCGCACCCGCTCGCGGCTTTCGGCCACGGCCTTGTCGGCCAGGCCCACCACATGGAACTGCACCAGACCGGAAAGAAACTGGGCCTGCACCGTGACCGGCTGTGCCGCTATGCCCTGAAAGGCGAGAGTATGTGCCCGTGCCACCATGGATGTCGTCCCTGACCGCAAACCCTACTGTGAATCCCGGATGGGCGCAAGAACAAATTAGGAACGATTGAGTTCTTCGAGCAGGGCGGGCAGACCGGCCAGGCGATCGAGGTGATGGAAGCGCGCATGATTCACCGGTGTCTCCGCGTGCTCCAGCACCCAGGTGAGGTCATGCGGCACATGGACGGCGAAGGCCCCGGCGGCAAGGGCCGGCAGAATGTCGGACTTCATGGAATTGCCGACCATGAGGGCGCGGTCCGGCCCTTCACCATGCTGGCGGAAGATGCGGCCATAGGTGGCGGCATCCTTGCCCGAGACGATCTCCACGCCGTCGAACAGGTCGCCCAGGCCGGATTGCGCCAGCTTGCGCTCCTGATCGAAGAGGTCGCCCTTGGTGATGAGGACGAGACGATAATGCGGGGCCAGGGCGGCCAGCGTTTCCGCCACGTCCGGCAGCAATTCCACCGGGTGGTGCAGCATCTCGCGGCCGCAATCGAGGATCGCCTTGATGACGGCGGGAGAAGTCTTGCCGCCGGTCACCTCGATGGCGGTCTCGATCATCGACAGGGTGAAGCCCTTGATGCCGAAGCCGTAGAAATTGAGGTTGCGGCGCTCGGCCTCCAGCAGGCGGGCGGAGATTTCTTCGTGCGCGCCATGGTCCGCAAGCAGGTCGGTAAAGCGCTTCTCGGTGAAGCGGTAGAACTGTTCGTTCTGCCACAGGGTGTCATCGGCATCGAAACCGAGCGTGGTGACGAGACTCATGCGCGCCGCGTGGCGATGGCGTCCCAGATGAGGGCGGCGATGTCTTCGCCGCCGAAACGCTTCACCTCGCGGATGCCGGTGGGCGAGGTGACATTGATTTCGGTCAGCCAGTCGCCGATCACATCGATGCCGACGAAGATGAGGCCGCGCCTTTTCAGGTCGGGGCCGATGGCTTCGCAGATCTCGTGCTCGCGCCGGGTGAGGGTCGAGGGTTCGGCCTTGCCGCCCACATGCATGTTGGAGCGGTGGTCATGGGCGGCGGGCACGCGGTTGATGGCACCGGCGGGCTTGCCATCCACCAGGATGATGCGCTTGTCGCCCGCCCGCACCTCCGGCAGATAGCGCTGGGCGATGAAGGGTTCACGGAAGCTCTGGGAGAAAAGTTCGAGCAGCGAGGCGAAGTTCTGATCATCCGAGGAGAGCTTGAACACGCCCGCGCCGCCATTGCCATAGAGCGGCTTCAGTATGATGTCGCCATGGGCACGGCGGAAATCCTCCAGCGCCTGGGCATCGCGGGTGATGAGGGTGGGCGGGGTCAGGTCGGGATAATTCAGAACGAAGAGCTTCTCCGGCGCGTTGCGCACTTCCGCCGGATCATTGACCACCAGGGTTTGCGGGTGAATGTGCTCCAGCAGGTGGGTCGCCGTGATATAGGCCATGTCGAAGGGCGGATCCTGGCGCATGAGCACCACGTCCTGGGTGCCGAGGTCGATTTCCTCCGGCTGCGCCAGGCTGACGTGGTTGCCCGGCTCGTCGCGCACCGTGACGCGCGCGCCCCTGGCCGTGAGGCTGCCGTTGGCGAGCGCCAGCGCTTTCGGCTGATAATAGAAGAGGGAATGGCCGCGCGCCTGGGCTTCCAGCATGAGGGCGAAGGTGGAATCGCCCCGGATATTGATGGCCTCGACGGGATCCATCTGCACCGCGACCTTGAGGGGTTTGCAAGCGGTCATGTCAGCGGTCTCCGTCGAAGGCATTGGCAATGTGACGCGGCCAGAGGTAGGGGGAGACGGTGACGATGTCAAACCGGCAGGCCCCGGCGGCGGCGCGGGCATCATGGCCGAGCCAGCTCGCGGCGGCAGCGGCAATGCGCCGGGCCTGCCGCGGGCTCACCGCCGCCACCGCCGCATCATGGTTCAGGCGCTGCTTCACCTCGATGAAGGCCGTGGTCGCGCCCTTGCGCATGATGAGATCAACCTCGCCCACGGGTGAATGCCAGCGCCGGGCGAGCAGGCGATAGCCCTTGAGTCGGAGCAGCAGCAGGGCCGCCGTCTCGGCCCGGCGGCCCCGGCGCTCGGCCTGTGAGCGGTCAAGGACCATGGTGCCGCCGCTTCAGAATGCGCTGGTAGATGTCGTCGCGCGGCAGGCCCAACTGCCGGGCCACGAGGGCGGCAGCCCTGGCCGGGGCGGCGTTTTCCAGGGCGGCGGTGATGGTGGCCTCGATCACATCCTCCGTGAGCGGAGGATCATCGCCGGGCGGTGCGACAACCAGCACGATCTCGCCCTTCACCGCCGGGCGGGCGGAAAAATCAGCCAGCAATTCGGCCGCCGTGCCGCGCGCCAACTCCTCGTGGAGCTTGGTGAGTTCCCGCGCCACCACCATGGGACGTTCACCCAGGACCGCCGCGATGTCGGCCAGCGCAACGGTGAGGCGATGCGGGCTTTCAAAGGCAATGAGCGTGCCCGGCCCCGCCCGCCACTGTTCCAGCAGCCGTTTGCGCTCACCCGGTTTCGGCGGCAGGAAACCGAGGAAAGAGAAGCGGTCGGTGGCCAGCCCGGAGAGCGCCAGGGCGGTCAGCACGGCGGAGGGGCCGGGACAGGCCGACACGGCGAGGCCCTCGGCCACGCAGGCCTGCACCAGCCGGAAGCCGGGATCGGAAATGAGCGGCATGCCCGCATCCGAGATCAGCGCCAGGGCCGCGCCGCCCTTCAGCCGGGCCAGAATCTCAGGCTGCATCTTGCGGGCATTGTGTTCGTGATAGGCCATGAGCGGCACGCGGATGCCGTAACGCTCCAGCAATTTCGCTGAAACCCGCGTGTCCTCGCAGAGCACGGCATCGGCCCCGGCCAGGGCCTCCAGCCCGCGCAGCGTCATGTCGCCAAGATTGCCGATGGGCGTTGCCACCAGCATGAGGCCGGGCGGCAGGCGGGGGCCTGTGAATTGTGCTGCCGCAATGCTGTAGCGGCGGGAAGAAACTGGTATATCCTGCGCCATGGGATGAGCGTGATTCCGGGGGAAGTGACCGTGCGTTTCAAAACCATAGCGCAGCGGTGGCGGGCGCGGGAGTGGGCATCGTTGGCGGTGATGCTGGCGGGGGTGGGGGTGGCGGGGTGCCGCAGCATTGGCCGCATGGGGGGTCTGGTGAGCGACAACAAAGCCGCCGAGGCGGCTGTGGCCGCCCCCCGCCAGCCCGGGCGGCCCGATCTCGCCCGCGAAGCCGAAGCCCGTGACCGTTAGTCCGAGCTCCAGGAAGACGACA
>CALMUW010000006.1 GCA_937872985.1 uncultured Alphaproteobacteria bacterium | reverse complement strand
TGCGCCGGCCGGGTTCTTCTCCACCCTGCCCAGCGGCAAGGTGGATTATGTCAACGCCACGCTGGCGGGCTGGCTGGGGGTGGATCTGGCGGCCCCGCTGACGGGGGAGCTTACGCTGGCCGACATTCTCGGCGCCGACGGCGCGCGGCTGCTGTCGGCGGCGGCCCCGGTGCCGGGCGGCAGCCGCACCGAGCGTTTCCAGATCACCCTGCGCGGCGCGGGACGCGAGCCCATGCTGTGCGACGTCATGCACCGCAGCGACTTCGACGCCGTGGGCCGGCCCCTACCAGGCCGCACCATGGTGCTGAAGGCCGAGACGCTGCCCGCCGAACGGGTGGGCCATGCCGATGCCCTGGCGCTGTTCATGGGCGCGGCCCCCATCGGCGTTGCCCAGGTTGACGGCGATGGCCGGCTCACGGCGGCCAACCCCAATTTCCTGGCCTTGTCGGCCCAGGCGCGGCGCGGCGACCTCCTGACCAGCATGGTGCAGGAGAACGACCGGCTGGCCCTGTCGGCGGCCATGACCAGGGCCAACGAGGGCAACAGCGGGCTGGCCATTCACGAGGCCGATGTGCCGGGGGCGAGCCTGCGCACCGTGCAGTTTTCCTTCGCGCCCCAGGGCGGGGGCGAAAGGGGCCTTCTGGTCTTTGCCGTGGACAAGACCGAGTCCAAGGCGCTGGAAGTGCAACTGGCGCAGAGCCAGAAGATGCAGGCGGTGGGGCAGTTGGCCTCCGGCATCGCCCATGACTTCAACAACGTGCTCACCCCGATCATCGGCTTTGCCGACCTGCTGCTGGCGAAACTGCGCCCCACCGACCCCGCCTTCGCCGACATCATGAACATCAAGCAGAACGCCAACCGCGCCGCCAATCTGGTGCGTCAGCTTCTGGCCTTCTCGCGCAAGCAGACCCTGCAGCCCAAGGTGCATTCCCTCACCGACGCCATGTCGGACCTGGGCAACCTGCTGGGCCGGGTGCTGGGTGAGAAGATCGAACTCGACATCAACCACGGCCGCGATCTCGGGTTGGTCATGGTGGACATCCACCAGTTCGAGCAGGTCATCATCAATCTCGCGGTCAATGCGCGCGACGCCATGGCGGGACGGGGCGGCGGCAAGCTCAGTGTCCGCACCTACAACGTCTCGACGGAGGAGTCGCGCAAGCTGGCCAAGCCGCCCATGCCGGAGGGCGACTATGTGGTCTGCGAGGTGGAGGACAACGGCACCGGCATTCCGCCGGACATCCTCGACAAGATCTGGGACCCCTTCTTCTCCACCAAGGAGGTGGGCAAGGGCACGGGCCTTGGCCTGTCCACCGTCTATGGCATCATCAAGCAGACCGGCGGCTACATCTTCTGCGACAGCGAAGTGGGCCGGGGCACCACCTTCCGCATCTTCCTGCCGCGCCATCATCCCAAGCCGCATGAGCTGGCCGCCGCCGCCCAAAAGGCCGCCGCCAAGCCCAAGCGCGAGGACATGACCGGCAAGGGCCGCATCCTGCTGGTGGAGGATGAGGACTCGGTGCGGGCCTTCGCGGTGCGCGCGCTGACCTCGCGCGGCTATACGGTGGTCGAGGCGGATTCCGGCGAGCGGGCGCTGGAGACCATCACCGGTGATGACAAGGGCTTTGAACTCATTCTCTCCGACGTGGTCATGCCGGAGATGGACGGGCCGACCCTGCTGCGCGAGTTGCGCAAGCGCGGCATCAAGACCAAGGTGATCTTCGTTTCCGGCTATGCCGAGGACGCCTTCGAAAAGAACCTGGAGGGCCAGACCGACTTCGCCTTCCTGCCCAAGCCCTTCTCGCTCAAGCAACTGGTGGAGAAGGTGAAGGACGTGATGGAAGGGTAGCTTCCTTCCGCCGGGGTGAGAAAAACTAAAACCTCCCCTCACGACACCTCATTTGTGCTGGCTCAGGGTCGCCGCTAGGGATAGGGCCATCGCAATCCTTCCCCTCCCGGGTGCCGCCATGGTCAAGCTCATCGAACTCGAACCCCAGGTCTTCGTCGCCGGACAATTGGTGCCGGAGGATTTCGCCGAGATTGCCGCGCGCGGCATCAGGACGGTGGTGAACAACCGGCCCGACGGCGAGGCCGAGGGCCAGATGCCGACCGCCACGGCAGCACTGGCGGCGGCGCGCCACGGCCTCGATTACCATTATCAGCCGGCGCGGAACTTCATGATCACCGAGGATCGGGTGGTTAGTCCCTTCGCCGAGGCGCTGGCCGGTCTGCCGCGCCCCATCCTGTTCTACTGCCGCACGGGCACGCGCTGCACCATCCTGTGGGCCCAGGCTTCCGCCGCGCGGCTGGGGGCTGACAAGGTTCTGAGAATCGCGCAGACCGCTGGCTATGATCTTTCCCATGTGCGCGAGGTGGTGGACGCCCGCGCCGGGCAGACGGGCAGGAGCCATGGCGGACAAAGCGACTTTGCGGGGGCTGGCGCAGCAGCTTGAGGCGGGGGAGGTCACCTCCCTGCAATTGACTGAGGCGGCGCTGGCGCGCATTGCCGATCCTGGCGGGGAGGGGGCGCGCTGTTTCATCCGGGTGGACGAGGACGGCGCACGGGCCGAGGCCGAGAGGCAGGACCGGTTGCGCCGCGACGGCCAGCACGCGTCGCCCTATGCGGGCATTCCCATATCGGTGAAGGATCTTTTCGATCTCGCAGGTCAGGTGACTACGGCGGGGTCGCTGCTGCTGCGCGGTGAGCCTGCGGCCACGGCGGACGCCGAGGCCATTGCGGCGCTGAAGGCAAAGGGCTTCGTGGTGCTGGGCCGCACCAACATGACGGAGTTCGCCTATTCCGGCGTGGGGCTGAACAGCCACTACGGCACACCGCTCTCGATCCATGACAGGGCCACGGGGCGCATTCCCGGCGGTTCCACCTCCGGCGGTGCGGTGGCCGTGGCCGAAGGCATGGGGGCCTTGACCATCGGCACCGACACGGGTGGTTCCTGCCGCATTCCGGCGGCCTATAACGGCCTCGTCGGCTTCAAGCCCACGGCGCGGCGCGTGTCGCGCGTGGGGGCCTACCCCCTGTCGCGCAGCCTCGACTCCATCGGGCCCATCGCCCACACCGTCGCCTGCTGTGCGGTGGCCGATGCCATCATGGCGGGCGACTGGGACGGCACCATTGCCGAGCGGCCGGTGAAGGACCTGCGGCTTGCGGTTCTCACCACCACGGTGCTGCTTGACCTCGACGATGAGGTGGCGGCGGATTTCGAGATCGCGCTGGAACGCCTGCAGGCGGCGGGGGCCAGGGTGGCGCAGTTGGACTTTCCGGCCCTGGCGCGCCAGCCGCGGCTGGCCTTCGGCGGCAGCATTGGCGCCTATGAGGCCTTCGCCCATCACCACAAGATGCTGAAGCTGCACGGCAAGCAATATGATCCGCGCGTTTCCGGCCGGATGTGGCTGGCGGAGGCCATCACCGCGTCCGATCATGCCAGCCACCTGGAGGGGCGGGGCGCCATGATGGCCGAGTTTTCGGCCTTGATGGCCGGCTTCGACGCCATGGTGCTGCCGACCACGCCGATCATTCCGCCGCCACTGGCCGCGCTGGCCAGCGACGAGGGCTATGCCCGCGCCAACAGTCTGTCGCTGCGCAACACCAGCCTGGGCAATTTCCTCGACGCCTGCGCCATTTCCATTCCCATGCAGGCCGAAGGCGCGGCCCCCACCGGTTTTATGCTGATGGCGGAAGCCGGCCGGGACGAGGTGCTGTTCCAGGTGACGCGGGCGGTGGAACCGGTTTTGCGCGGGTGGTGAAGTGTCCTTAACCTCACCGGCCCGGAAAGAGTCGCTCAAGGCTTTGATTCTAAATTGAGATTCGACGGCAATAAATTCCCCTTGCCAGACGAACAAAATTAGAACATATAAGAAACATCAGCGGAACTGATGGCGACTGATTTACAGCCGCCGGCTCAAGTGGAATAAGGGGTTGCGACGATGGCGCAGGCGAATCTCAAGGTTATCGAGAACACTTCCATGGACAAGAACAAGGCACTGGACGCGGCTCTCAGCCAGATTGAACGCGCCTTCGGCAAGGGCTCCATCATGAAGCTCGGGGCCAATCAGGCCATGGATGTGGAGGCCATCTCTACCGGCTCGCTGGGGCTGGACATTGCGCTCGGCATCGGCGGCTTGCCCAAGGGCCGGGTCATCGAGATTTACGGGCCGGAGTCCTCCGGCAAGACCACGCTGGCGCTGCAGACCGTGGCCGAGGCCCAGAAGCGCGGCGGCATCTGCGCCTTCATCGACGCCGAGCATGCCCTCGATCCGGTCTATGCCAAGAAGCTGGGCTGCAATATCGACGACCTGCTGATTTCCCAGCCGGACACGGGCGAGCAGGCGCTGGAAATCGCCGATACGCTGGTGCGTTCCGGCGCGGTCGAGGTGCTGGTCATCGACTCGGTGGCCGCACTCACCCCCAAGGCGGAACTCGAGGGCGAGATGGGCGACAGTCTGCCGGGGTTGCAGGCGCGCCTCATGAGCCAGGCGCTGCGCAAGCTCACGGCGTCGATTTCCAAGTCCAACACCATGGTGGTCTTCATCAACCAGATCCGCATGAAGATCGGCGTGATGTTCGGCAATCCCGAGACCACCACGGGCGGCAACGCCCTGAAGTTCTACGCTTCGGTCCGTCTCGACATCCGGCGCATCGGCGCCATCAAGGACCGGGAAGAGGTGATCGGCAACCAGACCCGCGTGAAGGTGGTCAAGAACAAGGTGGCGCCGCCCTTCAAGACGGTGGAATTCGACATCCTCTACGGCGAAGGCATCTCCAAGGTGGGCGAACTCATCGACCTGGGGGTGACTGCCGGAATCGTGGAGAAGTCGGGTTCGTGGTTCTCCCATAACGGCGAGCGCATCGGCCAGGGCCGCGAAAACGCCAAGGCCTTCCTGCGCGAGAATGTGGAGATTGCCCAGGCCATCGAGGCCGCCATCCGGGCCAATGCGGGGCTGATTGCCGCGCGCATTACCGATGGTTCGGCGGCGGAGGGGGCCGACTGAGGCTTCCACGCCCGGCCTTCCGGCCTGTGCATCCCCATCCGGTGGCCGCGCTGGTAAGGCGCGGCGACCGTGTTTATCGACAGATTTTCGTTTCCATGAACCCGGCCTCTGGCTGGCCGGTGTCCTGTGGTGGTGCCCCACACCCTTCAGGCAGGCACCCCCCGTTCCACCGGGGGGTGCTTTTTTTGCTGGCGAGGATTGGCCGGACCGCGCCCTGCGCGGGTGGCCTTGCGCCAATGAATGGGTGGACATGGCCGGGCCGGGCGCTCTAAACAGCGCCAGTGTTTTTGTCGGTTCTGGCGGCCGACACGTGCAACAGGAATGCTCATGACCGGTCTTGCTCAAATCCGCTCCACCTTCCTCGATTTCTTCAAGAAGCATGGCCACGAGATCGTGGCGTCGTCGCCGCTGGTGCCGCGCAATGATCCTACCCTCATGTTCGCCAATTCGGGCATGGTGCAGTTCAAGAACGTCTTCACCGGGCAGGAGCGGCGGCCCTACAATCGTGCTACCACGGCGCAGAAGTGCGTGCGGGCCGGGGGCAAGCACAATGACCTCGACAATGTGGGCTATACCGCGCGCCACCACACCTTCTTCGAGATGCTGGGCAATTTTTCTTTCGGTGATTATTTCAAGCCCGATGCCATTGAATGGGCCTGGAGCCTGGTGACCAAGGAGTTCGGCCTGCCTGCCGCCAGGCTCACCACCACGGTCTATTCCGAGGATGACGAGGCCTTCGCCCTGTGGAAGAAGATCGCGGGCCTGCCGGACAGCCGCATCATCCGCATTCCGACCTCGGACAATTTCTGGCGCATGGGCGACACCGGACCCTGCGGGCCGTGCTCGGAAATCTTCTTTGACCACGGCGACAAGATTCCGGGCGGCCCCCCCGGCAGCGCCGATGCCGATGGCGACCGCTTCATCGAGATCTGGAACCTGGTGTTCATGCAGTATGAGGAACAGCCGGGTGGCGGGCGCGTCAACCTGCCAAGGCCCTCCATCGACACCGGCATGGGGCTGGAGCGCATCGCGGCCGTGTTGCAGGGGACGCACGACAATTACGAAACCGACCTGTTCCGGGCGCTGATCGCGGCCATTGTGGAGCGCACCGGCGTTCCGGCGGAAGGCAAGGCCAAGGCCTCCAACCGTGTCATCGCGGACCACCTGCGGGCATCGTGCTTCCTCATTGCCGATGGCGTGCTGCCGTCCAACGAGGGCCGCGGCTATGTGGTGCGCCGGATCATGCGGCGGGCCATGCGCCATGCCGAATTGCTGGGCGCGCGCGAGCCGCTGATGTGGAAACTGGTGCCGGCGCTGATCCACCAGATGGGCGAGGCCTATCCTGAACTGGTGCGCGCCAGGGAGCTGATGACCGAAACGCTGCTCCTGGAGGAAACCCGGTTCCGCAAGACGCTGGAGCGCGGCCTGCGCATTCTCGACGATGAATCGGAAACCCTGGGGCAGGGCGACACCTTCTCCGGCACCACGGCCTTCAAACTCTATGACACCTATGGTTTCCCGCTCGACCTGACGCAGGATGCGCTGCGCGGCCGCGGCATCAAGGTGGACACGGCGGCCTTTGAAACCGCCATGGCGGCGCAGCGCAACGAGGCGCGCAAGGCATGGAAGGGGTCGGGCGACACCAAGACCGAGACCGTGTGGTTCGAATTGCGCGACCAGCACGGCGCCACCGAATTCCTGGGCTACGACACGGAGCAGGCCGAAGGCGTGGTGGCCGCCATCGTGGTGGAGGGCAAAACCGTCAGTGCACTGAAGGAAGGCCAGGAGGCCGCGGTGCTGGTGACGCAAACGCCCTTCTATGGCGAGTCCGGCGGCCAGACCGGCGATCACGGCGTGATCCGCGGCGGCAATGGCGCGGTCTTCCGCGTCACCGACACGCAGAAGCGCCTGGGCGATCTCCTGGTCCATTATGGCGTGATGGAAGCGGGCACTCTGGCACCCAAGGAGGCGGTGGTGCTGAGCGTTGATCACAGCCGGCGCAGCGGCAATCGCCAGCACCACTCCGCCACTCATCTTTTGCACGAGGCGCTGCGCCTGACGCTGGGCAGTCATGTGGCGCAGAAGGGGTCGCTGGTGGAGCCGGGACGGCTGCGCTTCGACTTCTCGCACACCAAGCCGATGACGGCGGAGGAATTGCGTGAGGTGGAGGAGATTGCCAATCGGGTGGTCTGGCAGAATGATCCGGTGGTGACGCGCCTCATGGGCGTGGACGAGGCCATTGCCGAAGGCGCCATGGCGCTGTTCGGCGAGAAATACGGCGACGAGGTGCGCGTGGTTTCCATGGGGCGCAACCCGGAAGGCTCGAACCGCCCCACCTATTCGCTGGAACTGTGCGGCGGCACGCATGTGGCGCGCACCGGCGACATCGGCCTCATCAAGATCCTGTCGGACTCGGCGTCGTCGGCGGGTGTGCGCCGCCTGGAGGCGCTGGCCGGTTCCGCCGCCAAGGCCTATCTCGAACAGCAGGACAAGCGGGTTCATGCGGCGGCGGCGGCGCTGAAGGCCAATCCGGCTGATCTGGTCGCGCGCATCGAAGCGCTGATGGAAGACAAGCGGCGGCTGGAACGCGAATTGGCCGAGGCCAAGAAGACGCTGGCGCTGGGGGGGGCGGCTTCCGGCGGCGGTGATGCCATCGAGACGGTGAACGGCGTCAAGCTGCTCGTCATCAAGGCGGCCAACCTCGGCAACAATGAGCTGAAGGGCCTGGCCGACGAAGGCAAGAAGCGCGTCGGCTCCGGTGTCGTCGTGGTGGTGAACGCGGGCGAGGGCGGCAAGGCGGCCCTCATCGTCGGCGTCACCGATGACCTGACGGCCAGGATTTCCGCCATCGACCTGGTGCGCGCCGGGGCCGGTCCCATCGGCGGCAAGGGCGGCGGCGGCCGCGCCGACATGGCGCAGGCGGGCGGGCCAGACGGCGGCAAGGCGGACGAGGCCATCGCGGCCATCAGAGCGGCGCTCGGCTGATGCTGCGCCGCCTGTGGCAGCGGGGCATGATCGGGCTTGCCGGTTCACCCACTGCCAAGCGGCTGATGCAGCATTCGCGGGCCGGGCGGGCGCTGTCGGCGCGCTATAACGGCGGGGCGACGGCGGCACAGGTGGTAGAGTCGGCGGAGCGTCTGCTGGGCCAGGGCCTGCGTGCCTCGCTGTTCTATCTCGGCGAATACGTCAGCACGCGCGAACTGGTTGATCTCAACCTGCGTGAGATCGGCGCGGCGGTCGCGGCGGTGGCGCATGGCGGTGCCGATGCCCATGTGTCGGTGGACCCGACCCAGATCGGGCATGGTGTTGACGATGCCTTGCTGCGGCCCAATGCACTGACAATCGCCACGGCGATTGCGGCCATTCCTGCGCGGCCGGGGCGGGTGCGTCTGATGATGCTGGACATGGAGGATGCGAGCCTCAATGACCCGACCATTGCGCTGCATGATGAACTGAAGGATCGCGGCCTGCCGGTGGGCGTGACCGTGCAGGCCTATTTGCGGCGGACGGAGGCGGACCTCGCCCGCCTGATTGTGGCGGGGGCGACGGTGCGTCTGGTGAAAGGGGCCTTCGTCGCGGGTTCGGACATTTCATTCAGTCGGCAGGACGAGATCAAGGACAATTACCGCAAGCTCATGGCCATGATGCTCTCGCCCGCGGCGCGGGCGGCAGGGTTTTATCCGATCATCGCCACGCATGACGACACGCTGCATGAGGAAGCCGTGGTCCTGGCGCGGGCCAACGGCTGGAGGCCGCATGACTATGAGTTCGAGATGCTGATGGGGGTGCGCAGCGATGTGGCAGCGCGGCTGGCAGCGCGCGGCGAGCGGGTGCGCCTTTATCTTCCCTTTGGCGTGGACTGGTTTCCCTATGCCATGCGGCGCATCGGCGAGAATCCGCGCAACGGCGTGCTGCTGGCGCGGTCGCTTCTGGGGTAGGGCGATGGCTTTGGGCAATCAACGAGCATTCCGCTCTGACGCATTGATGGCGAGCACCTTGTCTGACTTTTGTCGAGACCAGCAAAGTTCAGGTTGATCTAGTCGTGGTCCGGGTGTTGCAGGCTTTTGAATTGGGCGAGGCGGTCGGGCGGCACGTCGTCTTCGGTGCGGCTGCCGGGCAGTTGATGCAACGTGGTGAAGGCGGGGTGGCGGCTTTCGGTGCCGTATTGGTTTTCCGGCGTGACCTGCTCCGGGTGATCGAGAGAGCCGATGGCAACCGCAATGCGGGGGCTGTCGACATAGGCGAAGGAGAGCGGTGTGCCGCAGCGGGCGCAGAAGCCGCGTTCCACCACGCTTGAGCTTTTGAAGATGCCGGGCGCGTCCTTGGTCCAGCGGAAAAAGACGCGTTGCGTTCCGACCAGGGCGGCGAAGAAATTGCCAAAGGCCTTCTGGCACATGCGGCAATGGCAGATGTGCGGGCCTTCCAGGGGGCCGGTGATTTCATAGCGCACGGCGCCGCACTGGCAGCCGCCGGTCAGGCGTTCGCTCATGGCCAGTGCTCCGTTGGCCAGTGCTCCGTATCATGGTCGGGATGTTGCCGGGATTTGAGCCTGGCCAGGTCCTCGGGCGTGCGGTCACGCTCGGTGGTATGGCCGGGAAGCGCCGGCAAACCATCCGCCCACGGAATTTTGCTTTCGATGCCGACCTGATGATGAGGCGGGGCGGCGGCGGGATCATCCAGCGTGCACACCGCCATTTCGATGACCGGGCTTTGGTCTTCCAGCATGAAGAGCGGTGTGCCGCATTGCGGACAGAAGCCCCGCGCCACGATGGGTGAGGACCGGAAGGTGGCAGGCTTGCCCCGAGTCCAGTGGAAATCTTCCAGCGGCACGGAGACCAGAACCGCCGCGGGGGCGCCAAAGGCCTTCTGGCACATGCGGCAATGGCAGATGCCGGCGGAGCCGAGGGATCCCGTGATGCGATAGCGAATGGCGCCACATTGACAGCCGCCGGAGTGACTTTCGAATGCCTTGGTCATAGCCGGAATTAAGACGGTGTTTACCGGAAAAGCGCAAGAAAAAACCGGACGCGACATGGGAGGCTTGAGTCACGCATGGCTTCCGCAGCACCGGCCCCGGCCGCCAAGAGCCGCTGGCTGCGCATTCTGGTGATTTATTATGTGCTGGCGGTTCTGGCTGTCGCCGCCACAGCCGGCGGAGTCGTGTTCACCCGCTGGATGAGTGTGGCCCATGAGCAGGCCCTGGTGGCGGAGGAGGAATCGGCGCGGGCACGCGCTTCCGTCTCACGGCTTCAGGCCCTGACCAGCGACATGCAGGCGCTGGCCATGCAGGGTATTGCCCTGCGCTCGGCCGAGGGCGAGAAGCAGGCCATGACCAACAAGGCCACCGAGTTCCGCTTCACCCTGTCGGACCTGGGGCAAAGTCTGCGGCGCGACCTCGCGGGGGAGGCATCAGCCAGGGCGGAGCGCCTGTTGAGTGTCATCGCCGAGGGCGAGGAACAATTCACCACAACCATGCGGCTGTCACTGGAGGCGCTGGCCAAGGGCAAGGCGCTGGACGACGAGATTCCCAGCCTGTCGTCGCGTATCGTTCTGCTGCAAGCGCGCATTGCCGATCTGTCGCGCCTGATGGCCGTGAACCAGAGCGCGCGCGACGTGGCGCGCGCAGCAACCGCCACCTGGGTGCGGCGGATGGAAATTACCGCATCGGGCCTGGCGGCGCTGGTGGTCTTGTTGCTGTCGGCCTATGCCCGCTGGATGGGACAGCATCTGCGCCGCAAATATCAGGAACTGTCGCGCACCCACCAGCATCTGGAAGAGGCGCACGAGCAGGCCCTGGCCTTTGCCCGCGAAATCGACGCCACCAACCGCAGTGTGGTGTCGCTGAACAAGCAATTGGCCGACAATGTGAAGGCGCTGCGCGATGCGCAGGACGAGATCTTGCGCAAGGGCCGCATGGCAAGTCTGGGCCAGCTCATTGCGACGGTGGCGCACGAGTTACGCAATCCGCTGGGCGCGGTGCGCACCTCGGCCTATCTGCTGGAGCGCCGGCTGCGCGAGGGCGACGCCAAGGGCAAGGGCATCGATGTCGAAGCGCAGTTGCAACGGATCAATTCCGGCATCACGCGCTGCGATGATACGATTACGCAGCTTCTGGATTTCTCGCGCAGCCGCGAGCTGGTGTGCGAAGAGGTGGATATGGACCAGTGGCTGTCGGCGCTGGTGGAAGAGGAGGCGCGGCGTCTGCCGGAGCAGGTGACCATTACCTGTGTGCTGGGACTGGACGGCCGCAAGGTGCCCTTCGATCCGTCACGCCTGCAGCGGGCCATCTATAACCTCATCAGCAATGCCTCCGAAGCCATGGTGGGCAAGAGCGGCAATCCCCTTCGCAATCCCACGCTCAACCCGTGCATCTCGGTGACGACGGCGCTGCGTGGCGACGCCGTGATGATTGAAGTGGCGGACAATGGGCCGGGCATGAGTGTGGACGTCGTGGCCAAGGTGCGCGAACCCATGTTCACCACGAAGAATTTCGGCACGGGTCTGGGCATTTCCGCTGTGGAACAGATCATGAGCCAACATGGCGGCACGCTGGAAATCGATTCCGAGCCGGGTGCCGGTGCCCGCTTCACCATGGTTCTGCCGCTGGCGCAGGGTGCTCGTGTGGAGGCCACCCAGGCGGCATGAAATAAGGGCCGCGCATGGGGCCATTGAAAGATTCAGGGATAGCGATGTTCAATCGACCCAAGGGGAGTTTTGCTAAAATTGCGCGAGTTGGGCCAGACCAGATCGCATTGAACAACAGTCTTCACGCCTTTGGCATCGACGACAGAAACGCGATCATGAGAGTGGTTGAGGACGTCATTACCAAAGGCACGGCTCATCCGGGCTATGGCGGCTTTTACCGGGCAACTGCACGGCAACGCCCTGACGGTGAACCTGCGGCGCGCGTGATGGTGTCACCCGGATCTCTGCGAAGTGGCGTAGCCTTGACCATCACGGCAATTGGTGGAAACGACACGGTCGAGGGGCTGTCCGTCTATTTCAGCGATGGCGTTGAATATCGCTTCATGCTGGACGAAATAACTTTATCGGCGGCGCGCGGCATGGGCGTCTTGCATGGCTCCATCGCGGATGGCGTTCCGATCAGTGTGCTTGAACCAACCTTTGCGATGGACCGGTGTTGGCATGGTGCGGGCAGTGTTCATCAAATCCTGCTTTACGCGGTGGCGCATGCAATAGATCTTGCCCCTATGCCCGATCTGCCTGCACCTCACTTGCCCTCAGGCGCTTCCCCGCATTCTGGAACATTTGCCTTTGCCGATGATTTCACCGCTCTGTTCCCAGCGCTTGAGGGACCCGCCAATTTGTGCGGCATTCAAGGCGTGATCAAGGAAGTGAAGCCATATGAACTGCCCGTGCTGGGGCAAAATGTGACGTCGTTGAGGATGACCATGGCCAAGGAATTGGCGATGTTCGGGAAACCGCTGGACGTCATGGTCTTTGTGTCAGACGGCGTATTGGGGACAGCGCGGCCGGAAGTGGGAAGGCAATGTTATATCGAAGGCAGTCTTTGCGCCCGACTGTGGCTTGCGAATGTTGAATGAAGGAGGGGGCCTTCACCGCCCCCTCGATTTTTGTCCGTGAGGATCAGGCCAGGGCCTTTTGCAGGTTCTGGTCGACCGCGTCGAGGAAGCCTTCGGTGGTGAGCCAGTTCTGCTCCGGCCCCACCAGCACGGCGAGATCCTTGGTCATCTGGCCCGCCTCGATGGTGGCCACCACGGTCTTTTCCAGGGTGTCGGCAAACTTCGCCAGGGCGGCATTGTCATCGAGCTTGGCGCGGTGCTTCAGGCCGCCGGTCCAGGCGAAGATGGAGGCCGCCGAGTTGGTGGAGGTCTGCTTGCCCTGCTGGTGCAGGCGATAGTGGCGCGTCACCGTGCCGTGGGCGGCTTCGGCTTCCACCGTCCTGCCGTCCGGCGTCATCAGCACCGAGGTCATGAGGCCGAGCGAGCCGAAGCCCTGGGCCACCGTGTCGGACTGCACGTCGCCGTCATAGTTCTTGCAGGCCCAGACATAGCCGCCGGTCCACTTCAGGGCCGAGGCCACCATGTCGTCGATGAGGCGGTGCTCGTAGACGAGCTTGCGCTTGTCGAACTCCGCCTTGAATTCGGCGTCGAAGATCTCCTGGAAGATGTCCTTGAAGCGCCCGTCATAGGCCTTGAGGATGGTGTTTTTGGTGGAGAGATAGACGGGGTAGTTGCGCATGAGGCCATAATTGAAGCTGGCCCGGGCAAATTCCTTGATGGACTCGTCGAGATTATACATGGCCATGGCCACGCCCGCGCCCGGCGACTTGAACACTTCCTTCTCGATCACCTTGCCATCCTCGCCGACGAACTTGATGGTCAGCGTGCCCTTGCCGGGGAAGGTGAAGTCGGTGGCGCGATACTGGTCGCCGAAGGCATGGCGGCCGATGACGATGGGCTGGGTCCAGCCGGGAACGAGGCGCGGCACATTGCGGCAGATGATGGGCTCGCGGAAGATGACGCCGCCGAGGATGTTGCGGATGGTGCCGTTGGGCGACTTCCACATCTGCTTCAGGTTGAATTCCTTCACCCGCGCTTCATCCGGCGTGATGGTGGCGCATTTGACGCCCACGCCATGTTTCTTGATGGCGTTGGCGGCGTCCACCGTCACCTGATCGCTGGTGGCGTCGCGGTGTTCGACCGAGAGATCGTAATAGTGCAAGTCGAGGTCGAGGTAGGGCTTGATGAGCTTCTGCTTGATGAGATCCCAGATGATCCGGGTCATCTCGTCGCCGTCGAGTTCCACAACCGGGTTTGCCACCTTGATTTTGGTCATGTGAAGCCTGCCTTGAATGAGGTTATCAATGTGGCACGGGTTCTAGCAGCCGGGCACGGGGGCGTCCAATGCGACGGAAGCCGTAGGATAATGGTGCCAGCCAGGTTCCGGTTTGACGGCGGGCCTGTGGCGATTTGACCTGTTATGGAGCGGAAGCGGCGTCTGGCAGGATGGGGTGTGATGCAGGGCTTGAGACATAACCGGCTGCGGATGGTGATGCTGGCGCTTTACGCGCTGACGGCACTGACGGTCGGCTGGTCGTGCAAGCTCACCAATGCCCAGGAAGCGGATGCCGCCTACAGCACCATGCTGCAAAAGGCAGTGGCGCAGGCTGACCTGCCGGAGGGCATCTCCCTCGATTATTGCCATGGCAATGGCGACGACGGCAAGGCGGCCTTCATGGCCGCCATGTGCGATATCTGCACCATTACCGCGGCCCCCGGCCTCGATGCGGCTGCGCCTGAAATCACATATGCCGCCGCCGTGCTGGCTCTGGTGTTCACGGTGGCGCGCCAGCGTGAGCCGCTGGCCATCGCGCCGGTTGAAGCGCGGTCGCGCGGTCCCCCCGCCCATTCCCTGACCGTCTGAGCCTTCGTCCGGCCCGTGCCGGATGAATCGTGCTGGCGTCCGGACTCCGTCCGGTGCCGGGGAATCACCATCGGGAACTGCCCCATGACCCTTTCCGGCCCTGTTTGCGCACAGGCCGAAACCATGCCGGCCACCAACATCCTGCCGTTCATTGCCCGGCGGGAGGATGAGGCCGGCTGCCCAACGTCCACGGCGGATTCCACCGTCAGCTTGATTGCCTTCCCCGCCCATCGGCAGGCGGGCGACGGCGCGGCATCTGCCGTGGACGGACCTGGGGGTTCTGGCAAGGAAGGGGAGGTCGTGCCATTCCGTCGGCCGGGGCGCGATGCCCTGGGCGGCCATGTGCCGAGCCGTGACGTGGCCGTGGTGGCCGGGAAATTTCTGGCGGCGGCGGGCGAGCGCCTGGCGCTGCCGGTTTCCGCCCTGGCGCGGCGCTGGCCCGGCTTTCTCGCCGGTCTGGCGCTGACGGGTCTGCTGGCGCTGGGTGTGGCGCGCGAGGAACCGGCCTATTTCGGCAACGATGAGGCCGTGCTGACGCCGCCCATGGTGGTGACGGTGGAACTGGTGGCCGATGTTCCGGCCACGGAGGAAGTGAGCGCGGCGCCGGCTTCCGAGCCTGACATGGCGGTGCCGCCGCCGCCGGAACTGGCCGATCTCAGCGATGAGTTGACGCCGCCGGAGCCCGAGGCCGTGGTGCCGCCGGAGCCCGAGGCCGTGGTGCCGCCGCCCGCCGAGGTGGAGGTGCCCGCGCCGCCGGAGCTGCCGGCCATCACCCCGGCGCAGTTCGCCATTCCCGAGGCGCCCGTCGTGAAGCCCGTGGTGCGGCCCAGGGTGGAAGCCAGGCGCCCCACCATGGTGCGTGAAGCGAAGGCAGCGAAGGCAGCGAAGACGGTGAAGAAACCGGCCCGCCCGCGCGGCGGCGTCAAGCGCGCCGCCAGCACGGCGCGCCAGGCGGCATCAGCGCAATCGGTGCGGGCCATGCGCAATTATCTCGGCCGGGTGCGCAGCACCCTGGTGGGCCGGTTGTCGAACAGCGGGCCGGACGGATCGGTCACCCTCAGCTTCTCCATCTCCCCCGGCGGCAGCGTGCATGGCGCGGCGGTTTCGGGGTCGCCGGCGGTGCGGGCGGCGGCACTGCGGGCGCTGGGCGGCGGCTTCGGGCCGGTGCCGGCCGGCGTGCGCCTGCCGGGGCGCATATCGGTGGTGATCAATTTCCGATGACGACAACGACAGGCCCGGCTTGCGGCGGGTCTGCATAAACCAGACAGGCAAAAATAGAGGACAACATGAAACAGACACTCATCATGGCCCTGACCGGGGCGGGGGCGGCGGCATTGTTCGCCGGGTCGGCACTGGCCCAGGAGGCCTATCAGATCCCGCAGATCACGGTTTACACCCAGGACGGCACGGCCATCACCACCACGGGGCAGATTTCGCTGCGGCCGGAAATCGTGCGCCAGGTGGCCACCACGTCGCGGTCCACGGCGGATGCGCTGAAGCAGGTGCCCGGCATGCAGACGCAGGCGGCGGGCGGGGTTTCCAGCCTGCCGGTGCTGCGCGGCTTTGCCGATGACCGGCTGAACCAGACGGTCAATGGCGCGGCCATCACCTCGGCCTGCGCCAACCACATGAACCCGCCCCTGTCCTATACCGATCCGTCGCAGATCGACAGCGTGAAGGTGAGCCTGCCGGTTTCCGGCGTGTCGGATGGCGGCGATTCCATCGGTGGCGGCATTCAGGTGGTCACCAACACGCCGAAGTTCGCAGCGCCGGACACGTCCATTCCGGGCAAGACCGAGCCGATGCCGGACAAGACCTGGAGCGGCAATCTGCACGCGCGCTATTCCAGCAATGGCAACATGGTGACGGTGGGCGGCAAGGCCGAGGCCCACAACGAATGGGCCAGCCTGTCCTATGCCGGGGACTGGGGCACGCGCGGCCACACCAAGGATGGTCATGGCGACCGCATTCCGGCCACGGAATATGAAGCGCACAATCACGAAGTGACGCTGGGGCTGAAGGGCGATCTCGGGGTTACCACCCTCAAGGCCCATGCCCAGAAGATTCCCTATCAGGGCTATACCAACCAGCGCATGGACATGACCGACAACGAGGCCTGGGGCATTTCCGCCGAACAGAAGATGGACACGGGCCTGGGCGAGGTGACGGCGCTGGCCTATTACAACAGCGTCGAGCACGTCATGAACTTCCTGCCCGACAAGAAATACTCGCGCACGCCGCCGCGCGACATGCCCATGCTGACCGATGGTCAGGATTTCGGCTATCGCCTGGCGCTGAAGCGCGACCTCGCCGATGGCTCCACCCTGCGGCTGGGCAATGAATTGCACCGGCAGCTGCTGGACGAGTGGTGGCCGCCGGTGGGCACCGTGGTCAACAACATGTGCTGCAATGACTATTGGCTGATCAACGGCGGCGAGCGCACGCGGCTCGGCACCTTCCTTGAACTGGACAAGAAGCTCAGTGACAAGTGGTCGGCGCTGGTGGGTCTGCGCAGCGATATCGTGTGGATGAATACCGGCAATGTGCAGGGCTATAACACGGGTGCCACCTATGGTCCCGATGCGGCGGCCTTCAACGCCAAGGATCATTCCATGACCGACTATAACTTCGACGCCACGGCCATGCTGAAGTTCAAGCCTTCGGACGGTGTGACGTTTGAGGGCGGTTATGCCCGCAAGACCCGCTCGCCCAATTTCTACGAGCGCTATGCCTGGAGCACGGTGGCGGCCGCCCAGATGGCCAAGAACATGGTGGGCTGGTTCGGCGACGGCAACGGCTACATCGGCAATCTCGAGGTCGACCCGGAGGTGGCGCACAACTTCTCCATCACGGCGCGCTTCGCCGATCCGGTGGAGAACGCCTGGGAGGTGAGCGTCTCGCCCTATATTTCCTATGTCGATGATTACATCGGCGCGAAACAGGTGAGCGTGTCCACCATGCCGGCGGGCTTCGGTTTCGTGAACCTGCAGTACGTGAACCACGATGCCTTGCTCTATGGCTTTGACGCCGCGGGCCGGGTGCGCGTGGTGAAGGACAGCGCCATCGGCGATGTGGAGTTGAAGGGGGTGGTGTCGTTCACGCGCGGCAAGAACCTCGACTTCGGCGAAAGCCTCTATCACATGATGCCGCTCAATGCCCGGGTGGAGGTGAGGCAATCCAGGGATGGCTGGAGCAACGCGCTGGAACTGGTGGCCGTGGCCGACAAGACCAGGGTGGACAGCGAGCGCAACGAGTTGACCACGGATGACTACTTCCTGGTCAATTTCCGCAGCGCCTGGGAGAATGACCGCATCCGCCTCGACGCCGGGGTGGAGAACATCTTCGACAGCTATTTCGAAGATCCGCTGGGCGGCATCAACGTGGGGCCGGCCATGCCGCCGGTGACGGTGACCGGGCGCGGCAATGTGCCGGGCATGGGCCGCACCTTCTATGCGGGCTTCACCGTGAAGTTCTAGACGGTTTGGCTTTGAAAGCGATGACATGAACGGAGGGGCGGGGCTTTGGCTCCGCCCCTTTGCTTTTGACAGGGCGGGGGCGCTGTGGCACAGGCGGCAGCCCATGTCCGACACGCCCGCACCCTCCGCCAACGCGCTGCATTACCGGCCCTATGTGTTCTACCTTCTCGCGGTGGGGCTGGCGGGCTTTGCGGTGCAGATCATGTCGGTGTCGGTGGGCTGGCAGATCTACGACATCAGCCGCAACCCGGCGGATCTTGGGCTGGCGGGCCTGGTGCAATTCCTGCCGCCCTTGCTGCTGGTGCTGGTGACGGGCCTGGCCGCCGACCGTTTCAGCCGCCGCGCCATCATGGCGCTGTGCATGGCGCTGGAGGTGGCCTGCGCCGCCGCGCTGTTTTTCTTCACCGCCTCGGCCCCCACGGTGGTCTGGCCGATCTTCGCCGTGCTGGCGGCGCTGGGGGTGGCGCGGGCTTTCCTCAATCCGGCGGCGGATGCGCTGGCACCCAACCTGTTGCCGCGTGAAGCCATTGCGCATGGCATTTCGCTGTCGTCCATGACCTGGCAGGCCGGCACCATCATGGGGCCGGTGCTGGGCGGCTTGCTCTATGGCCTGTCCGGCCTCGTGGCCTATGGCACGGCGGCGGTGCTCATCGCCCTTGCCGTGGTGTCGGTGCTGCTCATCGGGCCGGTGGCGCGCGGGGCCGCGCGCAAGGAGCCGCCGACGCTCGATACGCTCTTTGCCGGGTTCCGTTTCATCCGGTCGGAAAAGATCGTGCTGGGGGCGATTTCGCTCGACCTCTTTGCCGTGCTGCTGGGGGGTGCGGTGGCGCTGATGCCGGTCTATGCGCGCGACATTCTCCATGCGGGGCCGCTGGGCCTTGGGCTGTTGCGCGCCGCGCCGGGCATCGGGGCGCTGGTGGTGGCGCTCTACCTTGCCAGGCACGGCATCCGCGACCGGGCCGGGCATGTGCTGTTCATCTTCGTGGCGCTGTTCGGTTTCTTCACCGTGGTCTTCGGTCTGTCGCGCTCCATTCCGCTCTCCATTTTCGCGCTGATGCTGATGGGGGCCTGCGACATGGTGAGCGTCTATGTGCGCGAAACACTGATGCAACTGTGGACGCCGGACGAAGTGAGGGGCCGGGTGACGGCGGTGAACCGGGTGTTCATCGGGGCATCGAACGAGCTGGGCGAATTCCGCGCCGGCTTCGCGGCGGCGGCGGTGGGGGCGGTGGCCGCCGTGGTCATGGGCGGGGTTGGCACCATGGCAGTGGCGGGCCTGTGGGCGCGCTGGTTCCCCGGCCTGCGCGAGGCGCGGCGGCTGGACGGGCGGGGATAATTCGTTCGTCGCGGCGGCGAAACGCCCCTTTCATCAGCGCGCCGTTCGCCCTATCAGGACGCCATGGCCGGAACCGACAAGACTCAAACGCCCGCCACCGGACCCGCCCCCGTGGTGGTGCTGGTGAACCCGCAATTGGGCGAGAACATCGGCACGGCGGCGCGCGCCATGGCCAATTTCGGCCTGTCGGAACTGCGCATCGTGAACCCGCGCGACGGCTGGCCCAACGAGCGGGCGGTGTCGGCGTCATCGGGGGCGGTGTGGATCATCGAGAATGCCAGGGTCCATGATGATCTCGCCACGGCCCTGGCGGACATGAATTTCGTCATGGCGACGACGGCAAGGCCGCGCGGCATGACCAAGGAAGTGGTGACGCCGGAGCAGGCGGGCCATGACATGCGCGCCCGCGTGGGCCGGGGCGAGCGCGTGGCGCTGCTCTTTGGCCGCGAGCGCTGGGGCCTCAACAATGACGAGGTGTCGCTGGCGGATGTGATCGTGACCGCGCCGGTGAATCCCGCCTTTGCCTCGCTCAACATGGCGCAGGCCGTGCTGCTCATGGGCTATGAGTGGTTCAAGACGCAGGCCGAAACCCTGGGCCAGGAGACGCCGGAGCTTCCGGCGCTGGCGGGGCCGGGGCTGGTGGCGCCGGACACGCGGCCCGCGACCAAGGACGAGCTTTACGGCTTCTTCGATCATCTGGAGCGCGAACTGGCCGAGGCCGGCTTCTTCAAATCGGCGGACAAGCGCCCGACCATGATGCGCAACATCCGCAATCTCTATGGCCGCGCCGCGCTGACCGAGCAGGAGGTGCGCTCGCTGCGCGGCATGGTGGCCTCGCTCACCGGCACGCACATCAAGCGCAAGATGGAACGGGAGGGGAAGGCGTGAAGCCGCGCATTCTCATGTTCGATTCCGGCATGGGGGGGCTTACCGTGGCGCGCGCGGTGTTGCGCCAGATGCCCGAGGCCACGGTCATCTATTCCGCCGACAATGCGGGCTTCCCCTATGGCTCGTGGGAGGAGGGGAAGCTCATCCGCCGCATCGTCGGGGTCATGGGGCGGCTGATCGAGGTGGTGGAACCGGACGTGGTGGTGGTGGCCTGCAACACGGCATCCACCATTGCGCTGGCCGATTTGCGCAAGACCCATGCGGTGCCCTTTGTCGGCACGGTGCCCGCCATCAAGCCCGCCGCGGCCCAGACCCGGACCAATGTGATTGGCGTTCTGGCCACGCCGGGCACGGTTTCCCGCGAATATACCCATGCGCTGATCCATACCTATGCCTATCACTGCAAGGTGTTGCTGCATGGGGCGCGCCACATGGCGGAAATGGCCGAGCACAAGCTGAAGGGCCATGGCGTGGACCTGGAGGCGCTGCGAGCGGAAATGGCCCCGGTGTTCCGCAGCCGCGAGGGCAGGAAGACCGATGTGGTGGTGCTGGGCTGCACCCATTATCCCTTGCTGCTGGAGGAGATGGAGAAGATCGCCCCCTGGCCGGTGACCTTCATCGACCCCGCGCCGGCCATTGCCCGGCGGGTGGCGGACGTGGCGGAGGAAACACCGCTCAGAACCCCGCGCGTGGGCGCGCCGGACCATGGCACGGTGATCCTGACCTCGGGCCGGGGCAGCGCGTCGGAAACGCTGGAAGCCTATGCCCGCATGGGCTTTCCCCGCTTCATGCTGGTGGATGTGCCGGTTTGACAGCCCAGGTTGCCTCGGCTATAGACGCGCCAGCCCAAGGCTTCGCCGCCTTGGGTTCAGCTTGCCCGTGGGGAATTCACATGAATTTCCCCTGTCGGCCGGGAGACCGGCGGCGAGGAGGGTGGGTCCAACCTCAGCCCTGAACCTTTCCGTTCAGGGCATGAGAAACAGATTTGGAGACCGTAAATGACAAAGCGCGCAACCGCGAAATATAAAATTGACCGCCGTATGGGCGAAAACATCTGGGGCCGCCCCAAGAGCCCTGTGAACAAGCGTGAATATGGCCCCGGCCAGCACGGCCAGCGCCGCAAGGGCAAGATGTCGGACTTCGGCACCCAGCTGAAGGCCAAGCAGAAGCTGAAGGGCTATTACGCCAATATCTCCGAGCGCCAGTTCCACAATCTCTATGTGGAAGCCACCCGGCTGACGGGCGACTCCTCCGAACACCTCATCGGCCTGCTGGAGCGCCGCCTCGACACGGTGGTCTATCGCGCCAAGTTCGCGGCCACCATGTTCGCCGCGCGCCAGCTGGTCAGCCATGGCCACATCAAGGTGAATGGCCGCCGCGCCACCATCTCGTCGATCCGCCTCAAGGTGGGCGACACGGTGGAACTGACCGCCAAGGCCAAGGAACTGGCCGTGGTCATCGAGGCTATGAACCTGGCCGAGCGCGACACGCCGGATTATGTGGAAGTGAACCAAGGCGCGGGCACGGCCCGGATGGTGCGCATTCCCGGCCTGTCGGATGTGCCCTTCCCGGTGCAGATGCAGCCAAACCTGGTCGTCGAATATTATTCGCGCTGATTCCTGTTCGCACAGGTCTGGATTTGGAAACGGCCGGGGAAACCCGGTCGTTTTTGCTTGTTGGTTGCTCAGGCGGGAGAGCGCACGGTCAGCCCCAGGCCGGCGAGGATGAGCGCGACGCCGAGAAGAAACAGAATTCCCAAATGGTCGCCGAACATGACGGCTGATGCGACCATGCCTATGACGGGCTGAAGGTATTGCACCCCGGCCGCCACGCTGGCGGGAACGGTGCGGAGAATGCGGAGCCAGAGAAACAGTCCGGCGACGGTGACGGCCAGACCCAGATAGACGGCAACGCCAAGGCCCGAAGCAGTCAGGGTGATGGGCGTGTGCCATGCCTCCCAGGCGGTCCAGGGCAGAAGCACCAGAAGGCCGAAGAGAGTGCTCCAGGCGGCCACGGCGGCGGTGCCATATTCGGCGGTGAGTTCAACGCTCCAGACATAGTAGAACGCGATGGAGAGCGCCGAGAGCAGCATCCACGCGGCACCGGCGAGGCTTGTCTGGTGCAGGGACGAGGCCTCTGGCCCCTGACCCATGGCCACCATGGCAATGCCCGCAAAGGCGGCGAGCAGTCCGACCTTCTGCATCAGCGTCACGGACTGGCCGAGGCGAAGTGCGGCGAAGACCACGACGAAGACCGGAATGGTGGCGGAGATGATGGTGCCGACGGAGGCGGTCGTGCCGTTGATGCCAAAGGTTTGCGCGATCTGGCCGATGCTGATGCCGAGAATCCCCAGAGCCGCAACGCGGGGCAGGGCAGGGGCGGGCAGGCGCTGGCCCAGTGTGAGGAGGAGGAGCAGGGGAACCGCGACGCCGAAGCGCAGGGCGGTGAGGGTGAGCGGCGGCAGGGTCTGCAAACCGAGTTTGGTGAGGGGAATGGACAGGCCCCAGATGACGGCCAGGAACAGCATGGGCAGGAGCTGGCCCGGCGACAGCGCGAAGCCGCGCGCACCTTTTCCAAGGGACGGGGCGGGGCTTTCGATCTGGTTGGGCAGGTCCGGCATGAATTCGCATCGTCCACTTCAGGTCATGGTCTTGCCAGACGGCATGGGATCCGCAAGGCCGTTGTTTATTTTCGCGGCAGTCGTTCCACGCCCTCGGGCAGGGCGAAGCAGCCGGCGACGGTGGGGGTGAAGGGCAGGGGGCGATAGGCCGCGACCATGCCTTCCTTCTTCAGCCGCCCGACGAGGCCCGGCTCACTGTCGGTGACGATCCAGACGAAACCGGTGGCGGTCTGGCGGATGGGGGTGCCGCCCGCGTTCAACAGCGCGAAGAGCGCGTCGTCCTGCGCGGTGCCTGGGCGGAAGACGGCGAGCATGTCGCCGCTGGCCGTCTCCGGCAGGGCGGCACGGTGCAGGAGAAATCCCAGGCTTGCCAGCCAGACCAGAGCCACGCCGCCGAAGAGGCCCATGGCCAGACGGTGCTCATGCAGCGCCATGGCTTAGCCGTGGGCGAAGGCGGGGGCGGCGCGCTCCCGGATCGGCAGGTGGACGAAGAAGGCGAAGATGCCCAGAGCCACACCCATCCACCAGACAGGATCATAGGAGCCGGTGGCGTCATAGATGCGCCCGCCCAGCCAGACGCCGAGGAAGGAGCCGATCTGGTGGCTGAGGAAAACGAAGCCATAAAGTGTGGCCAGATAGCGCGTGCCGAACATGACGGCGACAAGCCCGATGGTGAAGGGCACGGTGGAGAGCCAGAGCAGGCCCAGGGTGGAGGTGAAGAGGAGCGTGGTGGTGTTGGTGATGGGCGTGAGGATGAACAGCGTCACCACCACGGAGCGGATGAGATAGATGAGGCTCAAGGGGATGCGCTTGTTGCCGCGTCCGCCGATGATGCCCGCGGCATAGGAGCCGATGATGTTGAACAACCCGATGAAGGCGATGGCGAAGCCGGCGAATTCGGGCGTGATGCCATGGCCCGCCAGATAGGGCGGCAGGTGAACGGTGACGAAGGCGATCTGGAAGCCGCAGACAAAGAAGCCGAAGACAAGAAGAATGTAGGAGCCGTGGCTGAAGGCCGAAGCCAGAGTCTGGCGCAGGGTCATGGCGGCTTCATTCGCCGTGGTGGGGCCGGCGTTGGCCCTGGGGTTCAGGAAGGGCAGGGCCAGAGGCAGCATGAGCAGCGACAGGGCGGCCATGACCTTCAGCGCCACCTGCCAGCCATAGGCGGCGATGAGCGCGCCCGCCACGGGGGCAAAGATGAACTGGCCCATGGAGGAGGCGGCGGTGGCGATGCCGAAGGCCCAGGAGCGGCGCTCTGGCCCGACAAGGCGGCCCAAGGCGGCCATGACGATGCCGAAGGAGGACATGGCGATGCCGATGCCGGTCAGCAAGCCGCCGCCGAGGTGGAACATGAGGGGCGTGGGGGCTACGGCCATGACGAAGACGCCGAGGGCATAGAAGAAGGCCCCGGCGATGAGAACCCTGGCAGCGCCGAAGCGGTCGGCCAGGGCGCCCGCCACGGGTGTCGCCAGGCCCCAGAGCAGGTTTTGCAGGGCCATGCCGAGGGAGAAGATCTCGCGCGGCCAGTCATGGGCGGTAGAGATGGGCGCGGTGAACAGGCCAAAGGTGGAGCGCACCCCGAAGTTCACCATGGCCAGCAGGCAGCCGGACACGATGACGATGGCCGGGGCGTAATACCAGGGCGCGGGAGAGGGCGTGGCGGCGGCGGTGGTCATGGGCTGCGACCTTAACTGTAACGCGCGGCGTTGCGCCAGTCTGAAAGCGTCAGGCCCGGCGGTATTTGCCCCATTGTGACAGGGCGACCCCGGCGAGCACGATGGCGGCGGCAGCGATGACGCGGGCCGTTACCGCCTCGCCCAGCACCAGCGCGCCCGCCGCGATGGCCATGAGGGGGAGCAGGTAGAGCGTCGCTCCCACGGTGGAGGGGGCAAGACGCGCCGCGGCATAGTTCCAGGCCGAGACGCTGACCACGGTGCCGAGCACGCCGAGATAGAGCAACTCAAGAACATTGCGCAGGCTGAGGTGGAGCAGCGTCGGCACGGTGTTGGCCGAGAGAAAGGGCAGCGCCGGCACCACCGAGAGCAGCGAGGCGGCGGCCATGTATTTGAGGGCGCCATTTTTCGGGAGGGGGGGGGGGCCCGCCCCCACATAGAGCGACCGGGGGGGGGCCCGGGCGAAGATCATCAGCCCGCCGGTGATGATGTTGTAGCGCGACACGCCGGAGGGGGCCTCGCCGCCGGAGAAGAGCAGCACCGTGCCGCCGAAGGAGAGCGCCAGACCGGCCAGCGTGGCGGGCGTCAGGCGCTCCTGTCCGGCCAGGGCCGACAGGAGGGCAATGAGCAGCGGCGACGTGGCCATGATGATGCTGCCCATGCCGGCGGGCATACGGGCATAGCCATAGATGGAGCCGAGGTAATAGCCGAAGGACCCGATGATGGAGCAGACAAGAAGACGCGGCCAGTCGGCGCGGTCAAAGGCAGGACCGCCGAAGCGGAGCAGCAGGGGAAGCGAGATCACCGCCACCAGCAGGGTGCGGATCGCCACCGATTCCGCCGGTCCGAGGGCAAGGCCGAGCGAGCGGATGAAGGCCGGTGCCGCCCCCCAGATGAGGGTGGCCATGGCGAGGAAGCCATAGGACAGGGCGCGGTGCGATGAGGGCGGCGTGGTCATGGGCCCATGAGGTGCATGAGGGCTGGCCTCGGGTCAATGGCCAGCGCCGCCGCCGCCATGGGGTCAGGCGTGGACGGCAGAAAGCCGTCGCACTGGATATTGCAGGAGCACGGCGGGGATGGCACAGGAGAAGCCAGCGCCCCGCTAGCCAGAGAGGTTCACCATGTTCAAGCGCAGTCTTGCCGATGTCGAAAAGACGCCGTTCTTCGTGGACTGGGGCAATGGCACCAGCCACCGCCTGCTGACCCAGGCCGACAACATGGGCTTTACCGTGTGCCACACGGTGGTGCGCAAGGGCACGGAATGCATCCTCGAATACCGCAACCATCTGGAGGCCTGCTATTGCATCGGCGGCAGCGGCGAGGTGGAGGACATGAAGGGCACGGTCTATCCCATCACGGTGGGCGACATCTATGTGCTGGACCAGCACGACAAGCATTACCTGCGCGGCGGCAAGGACGAGGATCTCATTCTGGTCAGTGTGTTCAATCCGCCGCTCAAGGGCACGGAAGTGCACAACGTGAAGGACAAGGGCGGCTCGGCCTATTGAGGGTCGGCGGGTAACGAAAAGGGCGGGGAAGACCCCGCCCGTCATTTATTCCGTGCACTGACGGTCAGATGATCTTCTTGTCGGCGAGCAACTGCTTCAATTCGCCGGACTGGAACATCTCCATGAGAATGTCGGCACCGCCGACGAATTCGCCCTTGACGTAAAGCTGGGGAATGGTGGGCCAGTTGGTGTAGTCCTTGATGCCCTGGCGCAACTCGTCATTGGCCATGACGTTGATGTCCTTGAAGGGGACACCGAGGTGCTGGAGAATCTGGGCCGAGCGGCCCGAAAAACCGCACATGGGCATGTCGGCCGTGCCCTTCATGAAGAGCACCACATCGTTGCCCTTCACTTCCTTGTCGATCCAGTCGTGCATGATTGAAGACATGTTGAACCCTTGGTCAGTTGGTTGATGAGTTTTCGGGGACGCCGGTTTGCAGCGCAAGGGCGTGGAGTGCGCCGCCCATATCACCTTTCAGTGAAGCATAGACCATCTGGTGCTGCTGCACCCGGCTTTTGCCGCGAAAGGCTTCGGAGATGACCGAGGCGGCATAGTGGTCGCCATCGCCCGCGAGGTCGCGGATCTCGACCTTCGCGTCGGGGAAGGCCGCCTTGATGCGGTGTTCAATTTCTTCGGCGGTCATGGCCATGGGCGTCTCCTGTGCAGCACTCACAGTTCCTTCGCCATGTAGGCGGGGAACCAGCCCTCATGGGCCTGGCGCAGATCCTTCAGAGATAGGGTCATCCGTCCCATCTTCAAGGAGGGTGTTGCGGTGACCTCGCCGACGATGCGGGCGGGCACCCTGGCCTTTTTCGCGGCGGCGAGCACCGCGCGGGCGTTCCTGGCGGTGACCACATAGCGGGCCTGATCCTCGCCGAAGAACTGGGCGTGGTCAAGTTTTTCCAGCTTTGCGCCCAGCCTTCCGGCCAGTGCCATTTCGGCCACGGCGGCGGCCAGCCCGCCATCGGAAATGTCATGCACGGCAGTGACTTGCGCCGATTTGATGAGAGAACGAATCAGGTTGCCCGCGGTCTTTTCGCGGGCGAGATCGACGGGCGGCGGGGCGCCTTCCTCACGCCCCAGAACGGCGGCGAGATAGATCGACTGGCCGAGGTGGCCGCCCGGACCACCAATCTCAATCACCTTCTGGCCGGACTTCTTGAAGGCGATGGTGGCCATGGTCGAAAGGTCGCGCAGCAGGCCGACGCCGCCGATGGTGGGGGTGGGCAGAATGGCCTGGCCGTTGGTCTCGTTGTAAAGCGAGACATTGCCGGAGACGACCGGGAAATCGAGGGCGCGGCAGGCCTCGCCGATGCCTTTGATGGCAAAGACGAGCTGGCCCATGATTTCAGGCTTCTCCGGGTTGCCGAAGTTCAGATTGTCGGTGACGGCCAGAGGCTCCGCCCCCACGGCGGTGAGGTTGCGCCAGCATTCGGCCACGGCCTGCTTGCCGCCCTCGAAGGGGTCGGCCTCGACATAGCGGGGGGTCACGTCCGACGATACGGCGATGGCCTTCTTGCCCTTGATGCGCACCACGCCTGCATCCCCCCCCGGCACCTGGGCCGAGTTGGACTGGATCAGCGTGTCATATTGCTCCCACACCCAGCGGCGCGAACACATGTTGGGCGAGGCCATCATCTGCAGCAGCGCGGCCTTCATGTCCCTGGGCGCAGGCACGTCCCTGGCCATCAGCGTGGGCTGCTTTTTCGGCTCCACCCATGGCCGGTCATATTCCGGGGCCTCGTCGCCCAATTGCTTGATGGGCAGGTCGGCCTTGGTCTCGCCCTCGTGGCGGATGATGAAGCGCAGGGTGTCGGTGGTTTCGCCGACGATGGCGAAATCCAGCCCCCACTTCCTGAAGATGGCCTCGGCCTCCTTTTCCTTCTCCGGCTTCAGGACCATCAGCATGCGCTCCTGGCTTTCGGAGAGCATCATCTCATAGGCGGTCATGCGCTCTTCGCGACAGGGCACGCGGTCGAGGTCGAGGTCGATGCCGAGATCGCCCTTGGCGCCCATTTCCACGGCGGAGCAGGTGAGGCCCGCCGCACCCATGTCCTGAATGGCGATGACGGCCCCCGAGGCCATGAGTTCGAGGCAGGCTTCGAGCAGGCATTTCTCGGTGAAGGGGTCGCCCACCTGAACCGTGGGTCGTTTCTCCTCGGCCTTGTCGTCGAATTCGGCCGAGGCCATGGTGGCCCCGTGAATGCCGTCGCGCCCGGTCTTGGCCCCGAGATAGACCACCGGCAGGCCCACGCCCTTGGCCTTGGAGTAAAAAATCCTGTCGGCATCGGCGAGGCCCACCGCCATGGCGTTGACCAGAATGTTGCCATTGTAGCGGGCGTGGAAATTCACCTCGCCGCCCAGGGTGGGCACACCGAAGGAATTGCCGTAGCCACCCACGCCCGCCACCACGCCGGAGACGAGATGGCGCGTCCTGGGGTGGGAGGGATCGCCGAAGCGCAGCGCGTTCAGGGCCGCGATGGGGCGCGCGCCCATGGTGAAGACATCGCGCAGGATGCCGCCCACGCCGGTGGCCGAGCCCTGATAGGGTTCGATGAAGGAGGGATGGTTGTGGCTTTCCATCTTGAAGACGATGGCCTGGCCGTCGCCGATGTCGACCACGCCGGCGTTTTCGCCCGGGCCCTGAATGACGCGCCTGCCCGCAGTGGGCAGGGTCTTCAGCCATTTTTTCGAGGACTTGTAGGAGCAGTGCTCGTTCCACATGGCCGAGACGATGCCGAGTTCGGTGATGGTCGGCTCGCGCCCCAGAAGGTCGAGGAAGTGCTGGTATTCCTCCGGCTTCAGCCCGTGCTGGGCGATGAGTTCCGGGGTGATCTGGAGGTCATTGGGGATGCGCATGATCCCCGGATTTAGAAGCCTTTCCGCCAAATCTCAACGAGCGATTTGGCGGAAAGAACAGCTTGTTGCGCAGGTCTTTTGGTTCAGGCCCGGTGGGTCGAGATCCACTGGCCGAAGGCGGCCATGAACTGGGTCAGGAAGTCCTTCGTCTCGGCTTTGGCAAGGCCGCCCTTGTCGTCGAAGAGCGTGGTGGAGTTGGCGATATAGGCTTCCGGCTGGGCCATGGTGGGCATGTTGAGGAAGACCAGCGACTGGCGCAGGTGATGGTTGGCACCGAAACCGGAGAGGGCGCCCATGGACTGGCTGATGACTGCCGCGGGTTTGCCGCTCCAGCTCGACATGCCATAGGGGCGGGAGCCCCAGTCGATGGCGTTCTTCAATGCGCCGGGCACCGAGCGGTTATATTCCGGCGTGGCGAAGAGCACGGCATCGGCCGCCTCGATGGCCTTCTTGAAGGCCTTCACTGCGGCAGGCGGGTCATTTTCATGGTCGGCGTTGAACAGGGGGAGATCACCGATCTCCACCATCTTCAGGTTCATGCCCTTCGGAGCCAAGGGGGCCAGGGCCAGGGCGAGCTTGCGCGTCAGTGACTCCTTGCGCAGGCTGCCGACGAGGACGGCGACGGTCTGGGTCATGTGTTTTCCTTTATGTATTTTGTGCCGTTACATATAAAGCAGCAAAGAACGAAGGCAAGACCTTCGGTGAGAAAAATTCGGAAAAGGCCTCCCGGTTCCGGCGTCAGATGCCTCAGGCGGCCAGCAGGCTTTCAAACAGGGGCAGGCAGTCCATCCGCCCGTGCAGCGGCTCGATCATGTTCTCGGGATGCGGCATCATGCCGATGACATTGCCCGCCTGGTTCACAATGCCGGCAATGTCGTTCATGGCGCCGTTGGGGTTGGTGCCCGCGGCGTAGCGGAAGACCACGCGGCCCTCGGCCTCCAGCGCGGTCAGCGTCTTCGGGTCACAGATGTAGTTGCCCTCGCCATGGGCCACCGGGCAGGAAACGACCGCGCCCTTTTTCATGCGGTTGGTGAAGAAGGTGCGGTTGTTCTCGACCCTCAACTGCACCTCGCGGCAGACAAAATGCAGCGAGGCATTGCGCACCAGGGCACCGGGCAGAAGCCCGGCCTCGGTGATGATCTGGAAGCCGTTGCACACGCCCAGAACCTTGAGTCCTTCCAGGGCCTTGGCGCGGATGGCTGACATGATGGGTGAACGGGCCGCAATGGCGCCGCAGCGCAGGTAGTCGCCATAGGAGAAGCCGCCCGGCACGACCACCAGGTCAAGCCCCCGCGGCAGTTCGGTCTCCGTGTGCCAGAGGTTCACCGGCGTCTTGCCGGTCACCAGCTTCAGCGCCCGCATCATGTCGGTTTCGCGGTTGATTCCGGGGAAGGTGACGACGGCGGTTTTCATGGGCGCACTCCTGCCGCCCCTCTTATCCGAGGCGGCGGGCCTTGGGAATAGTGCGCCTTGACTTGTCAGTCGGTATTGGTTTCGCCCGCCGCGTCCTGGCGGTTGGGATAGTTGTAGGAGGTGTAGCGGATGACGAAGACCGCGCCCGCCATGATGAGCGTGGCGACCGAGAGGTAGATGACGCCCATGTCGGGCTCCACATCATGCTGCACGAAGCCGATGAGGTGGCGGGTGAGGGCGGTGATGCCGACATAGACCAGAAAGCGCACCGGCATGTGGTTGGTCTTGAAATAGATGCCGACCATGGAGCCGATTTCCAGGTAGATGAAAAGCAGCAGCAGGTCCTCGATGGAGGCATGGCCCGCCTCGACCATTTTCAGGAAGGCCAGGAAAGCCGCCCAGACGGTGGCCCCGCCGATGGCGAAGAGGCCGAGGAAATGGAAGGTTTCGGTGAGCAGGTGGCCGATGGGATCGGCGATGGTGCGCAGGCGCGATGTGGCCTTCTGGACGTCCATTGATCTGATGTTCATGCCGGTCCCCGGAGTTCTGTCCGGAACCGCCGCACCCCACGCAGGGCGGCACAGTGGCACGGCACACCCGGCGCGCAAACTGACAATTATTCAGGGCAGGAAAGCGTCGGGGTTCAGCCCAGTTCGATGTCGTAGTTCTCGATCACCGTGTTGGCGATGAGCTTGTCGCACATGGCCCTGACCTGTTCGCGCGCCTTCGCCGGATCCTTTTCGGCCAGGTCGATCTCGAAATACTTGCCCTGGCGCACATGCTCCACCCCGAAGAAGCCGAGGGAGCCGAGGGCGCCTTCAATGGCCTTTCCTTGCGGGTCCAGCACGCCGTTCTTGAGGGTGACCTTCACCTTGGCTTTCATCATGCTCACCAATCAATCGGATTTCACGAGGGTGGGGCGGCTGCGCTCCGGCTTGTCCTCGCCGATGATGCCGAGGCGGCGGGCCACTTCCTGATAGGCTTCGACCAGACCGCCCATGTCGCGGCGGAAGCGGTCCTTGTCCAGCTTGTCGTTGGTCTTGATGTCCCACAGGCGGCAGGAATCGGGGCTGATCTCGTCGGCCAGCACGACGCGCATCATGTCGCCGTCGAACAGGCGGCCAAACTCGATCTTGAAGTCGACCAGGCGGATGCCGATGCCGAGGAACAGGCCGGTGAGGAAATCATTGATGCGGATCGACATGTGCATGATGTCGTCGATTTCCTGGGGACTGGCCCAGCCGAAGGCGGTGATGTGCTCCTCCGACACCATGGGATCGCCCAGGGCATCGTTCTTGTAGCAGAACTCGATGATGGAGCGAGGCAGCGCCTGACCTTCCTCCAGCCCGAGGCGCTTGGCCAGCGAGCCGGCGGCGACATTGCGCACGATCACTTCCAGTGGAATGATCTCGACCGAGCGCACCAGTTGCTCGCGCATGTTGAGGCTGCGGATGAAATGGGTGGGCAGGCCCAGTTCGTTGAGCTTGGTGAAGATGAATTCCGAGATGCGCTGGTTCAGCACGCCCTTGCCGTCGATCACGGCCTTCTTCTGGGCGTTGAAGGCGGTGGCGTCGTCCTTGTAGTGGACCACGATGGTGCCCGGCTCCGGGCCCTCGTAGAGAATCTTGGCCTTGCCCTCGTAGATGCGGGTGCGGCGATTGTTCATGGTGGTGCGCCTCATGCGATGCCCATGAGCCCCGCCAATCGGGCAGGTCTGGTGCGAAATGACGGGATCGGGGCCAGGCCCCGGTTTCACGGGCGGTCTTACAGGATAGGCCCCCCGGGCACAATCGTTTTGGCCCGCTTTCCACCGGGGGAGGACAGGGCCGGTGCCGCCTTTTGCCGCCCACAGGACGGTTGATTTGAGGCCTTGCGACCGCTATCTCCTGAGCAGTGATTTTCACGGAGTGACCGCCATGACCACCTTCGACAAGCGCCAGGAAGGCTTTGAGAAGAAGTTCGCCCATGACGAGGAGTTGAGATTCAAGGCCACGGCCCGGCGCAACAAGCTGCTGGGCCTGTGGGCGGCGGAGAAAATGGGTCTGACCGGGGCCGAGGCCGAAGCCTATGCCAAGGACGTGGTGGCCGCCGACTTCGAGGAGGCGGGCGATGACGACGTGTTCCGCAAGATCCGGGCTGATCTCGACGCCCGCAAGATTGCCCAGTCCGACCACCAGATCCGCCGCACCATGGAGGAGCTTCTCCTGCAGGCCATGGAGCAGGTGAGCAAGGAAGGGTAAGGCCATGGGCCCCAGCCCCGGCTTCGGCATCAGGGACCGGCTCAGGGAGTCCGGTCCCTTTCTGTTTTCCTGGGCCAGCCTGCCGGGGGTGGCGCTGGCGGGGCAACTGGCGCGCCTGCCCTTTGAGGGCGTGGCGCTTGACTTGCAACATGGCCTGATCGGCTTTTCCGAGGCGGCGGCCATGGCCCAGGCGGTCACGGCGCTGGCCCGGCCCCTCATCGTGCGCACGCTCTCGGCCGATCCGGGACTGGTCGGACAGGCGCTGGACATGGGCGCTTCGGTGGTGATTGCGCCGCTGATCAATTCCGCCTCCGAAGCCGAGCGGCTGGTGCAGGCGGCCAAGTTTCCGCCGCGCGGCGGGCGGAGCTGGGGCGGTTATGCCGGGGTGCAGGCCTCGGGCCTGGCGGCGGCGGATTACCTGCGCGAAGCCAATGACCTCACCATGGTTTTCGCCATGATCGAGACCCGGCTGGCACTGGCGCGGGTCAAGGAGATTGCCGCGGTGGAGGGGCTGGACGGCCTGTTCGTCGGGCCCAATGACCTGTCGATTGCCCTGTCGGCGGGCGAGGAGATTGCCACGGCGGGGCCGGAGACACTGTCGGCCATGCGCGACATTGCCGCCGCCGCCCGGGCGCGCGGGCTGATCGCCGGGGCCTTTGCCGGGCGGGCCAGCAACATCTCGGTCTATGAGCAATTGGGCTATCGCTTCCTTGCCGCCGCGACCGATGTGGAAATGCTGCGCCAGGGGGCGGCGGCGGTGCTTGAGGGGTGACGGCGGGCCGCCTGCCGTTTTCGGTTTGTTGGCGGCGCGCGCCCTGTGCTAAATCCGGCGCAAATGGTCCGGAGGACGCCCATGGACAACCGCCACGATTTCAAGCTCAGCCCGGCGCACGCGGCCATTCTCGACAGGCTGGTTGAACTGGCCCATGCGGCGGGGCCGCTGTCGGCCCAGACCGACAAGTATTTCACCAACACCAGCCGGATCGTGGCGGCGCACGGCGATGCCGAGGTGACCTTCGCCGTCTTCATGCGGCGCAGGGTGGTGGCGGCGCTGGAACCGGCCATCCGCATGGCGCGCGCGCTGGTGCCCAAGGTGAAGATCCGCCGCCTGGTGGCGGAAGGCGAGGTGGTGCCCTCCGAGCGCAAGCTCATGGAAATCACCGGCTCCATGAAGGACCTGTCCGAGGTGGAAACGCTGATGCTGCAGAAGATCGGCTTTCCCTGTGTGGCCGCCAACAACGCCTATGAGATGTGCCGGGCGATTCCCGACGCCGGCTTCATGGACATGCATGCGCGCCATGCCTCGGGTGCCGAGATGAACATTCTCGCCTCCTATGGGGCGGCGGTGGGCAGCGCCATGGCCAAGCGCTCCAACCCCAAGGTCAAGGGCTTCATCGGCTCATCGCAGGATCTGACGGCCCCCTTCTTCGGGGCGGAGAAGGGCATGGGCACCATGCCCCATGCCCTGGTGGGCTACACCAGGGGCGATGTGCTGGAGGCGCTGAAACTCTTCGCCCAGACCCTGCCGGAGGCCAAGGCGCTTTATGCGTTGGTGGACTACACGGGCGAGGAAATCCGCGACTCGCTGCGCTGTGCGCGCTGGTTCTACGAGGAGGCCAAGCTGCACAGGCTGGGCCATGTCTTCGGGGTCCGGCTCGACACCCATGGCGGGCGCTTCGCCGAGGGACTGGACTATGAAAAGTCGGTGGACACGGTGGGCCAGTGGCTCGATGTCTCCGGCGAATACAACATCGTGGAACAGGTGCTGGGGGGCCGGGCCTTCCAGCTCGATCCCTCCAACATCCTGGTGGACAAGGTGCGCCGCATCCTCTTCGGCAAGGGTGTGTCGGTGGCGGCCATCATCCACACCCGGCTGGCGCTGGACCGGGCCGGATTCAAGGAGGCGCAGATCGTCGGTTCCTCCGGCTTCGATCCGCAGAAATGCCAGATCATGGGGGCGGCCAAGGCGCCGCTCGATCTGGTAGGCACGGGATCGTTCCTGCCCGCCACCTTCAGCGAGACCTATGCCACCGCCGACATCATCGCCTATGACGGCGAGCAGCGGGTGAAGGTGGGGCGCGAATTCCTGTTCGATTGAGCATGCCGGTTGAAGAAAATTAAGGTCTGAAGTGCTATGGCCGGACGGCGGAGGGGGCAACTCTGCTGGGAGGAAAACATGAAACTGAAATCCATTGTGCTGGCCGCCGCGGCGGTGATGATGTTGGCCGTGCCTTCAGCGGAAGCGTCCATGGGCTGGTTTTTCGGGGGTTCCACCGCGCCGGCAGGGGGCAATTCCAAATCCAGGCCGGTGAATATCACCATCGACATTTCCTCGCAGTCCATGTCGGTCAGGGTGCATGGCTTCCCCTATGCCCATTGGAAGGTGTCCACGGCGCGCGCAGGCTATTGGACGCCGCGCGGCCGCTATCGGGTGCAGCGCATGGCGCGCGTCTATCATTCACGAAAATATGACAACGCGCCCATGCCCAACGCCATCTTCTTCAAGGGCGGCTATGCCATCCACGGTTCGGGCCATGTGCGGGCACTGGGCCGTCCGGCGTCGCATGGCTGTGTGCGCCTGCACCCCAACAATGCGGCCCGGCTTTATGCGCTGGTGCAGGAATACGGCCCGCGGGCCACGCGCATCACCATCACCGAATAGGCCAGCGCGATCGCCTGACGCAAAGCCCGTCCGGTGACGGGCTTTTTTATTACCCCAGATCGAGGACCACGATTTCCGGCGGCACGCCGATGCGCAGCGGCAGCATGGAACAGCCCAGGCCGCCGGAAACAATGAGGTGGCGGCCATCCTCCACCACATGGCCATAGGCAAAGCGGTTGCCGAAGGAGGAGGGGGTCACCGGCGACCAGCCGAAGAGCCGGATCTGGCCGCCGTGGGTGTGGCCGGACAGGGTGAGGGACACGCGCTCCGGCACTTCCACGAACTGATCCGGCTCATGGGCCATGAGAATGACGGGAGCCTCACCGCTCACCTGGGCCAGGGTTCCGGCGAGGTCGGCGCGGGACGCGAAGGTGCGGCGGATGGCGACCATGCTGTCGGTGCCGGCGAGCCAGAAGGGCAGGCCGTCCTTGCGCATGAGTTCGGCGCGGTTGACCAGCACGGGAATGCCCACGGACTCGAGCGCCGTCTGAGCTTCCGTCGGCCCCTGACCGCTGGCCTGCGCGCGGTCATCCTCCCACCAGTCATGATTGCCGATGATGGCACGCACGCCCAGCGGGGCGGCAAGGACGGCGGCCTCCCGCGCCATGTCGGCCATGGCGACCTTGTGGCGGCGGAAGCGGTGACCCGAGAGATAATCGCCGAGCAGCAGGATCATGTCACCGTCAAGCGCATTGGCGCGGCTGATGATCTGCCGCCAGCGGGCCAGCGGCATCATGGGGTGAGTGAGATGGGGGTCGGCCAGCAGCACCAGACGGAGTTTCAGCCCTGGCGTCCAGCGCGGCGGGGTGAGGGCATAGCGCGTGATGCTGAGACGGAGACGGGGCTCCACGCCCACGCCATAGGCGGTGAGCGCAACCCCCGATGCGATGAGGCCGCCAAGGAAACGGAAGAAGCCGCGGCGGTTCATGGCGTGGTCACGGCGTGGCCGGGGCGGTAGCCGGAAGGATGGTGGGAGGGGTGCCGCTCATGGGGCCGCCCTCGGCCTGCCAGGCCTTGATGGCGTCATTGGGGGCCAGCAGCATGATGACATTGAGGGCCAGGTTGTCGCGGATCATGAAAGCGGTGAAGAGTTCCATGGCGATGGCGGCAGCGGCGGTGAGCCGCCACGGGATGCGGTGGGCGATGAAGAAGCCCGCGACCATGGCCGCCACATCCGAAAGCGAATTGATGACGCTGTCGCCATAGTAACCCAGCGGGATGGGGGCCTCGCGGTGGCGGTTGATGATGAAACCGGAGTCCTCGAAGATCTCCCGGGCCCCTCCCCCCGCCACGGCGGCGGCAAGGCGCAGCGCCAGCGGCCACCGCCGCCCCAGCCAGAAGAACAGGGCATAGAAGAGGAAGCCGTGGATGATGTGCGAGGGCGTGTACCAGTCGGTGAGGTGCTGTGAATTCTCCGAACTGTAGACGATGCCGTGCCAGAGCTTCACATAACCGCACTTGCACAGGGGCTCGCGCCCCATGGCCAGAAGCACGGCCCCGACCACGAGAAAGAGAACCAGCGGCAAGAGCCAGAGCCAGCGGGCGCGGGGGGAGGTTTGCGGCGTCATGGCGACATGGCTTAAGATGATTCCCCACGGGGCGTCACAGGAATTTGCGTCAGCATTGCACATGAGCACAGCGGCAGGACAGGCGATGGAATGGGCCAGGGCGGGCAAGTCCGGTGCGCTGGCGACGGTTATTGCCACCTGGGGATCGGCACCGCAGCCCCTGGGCAGCCAGTTGGCTGTGGACGAGGACGGCCATTTCGCGGGATCGGTGTCGGGCGGCTGTGTCGAGGGCGCGGTCATTACCGAGGCGCTGACCGTGATGCAGACGGGCACGGCCCGGGTTCTGGAGTTCGGCGTGGCCGACGAGACGGCCTGGAAGGTGGGGCTGGCCTGCGGCGGACGCATCCGCATTCTGGTGCAGAAGATGACGCCGGAACTGGTGACGATCCTGACCGAGGTGGAGCAGGCGCTGGCCCGGCGGCAGGCGGTGGCGCTGGTGACCGATCTGGCCAGCGGCCAGTCGCGGCTGGTGACGGCGGGTGCCGAGGTGCAGGGTTCTTCGCGCCTGACGGAGGATGGGGCGCAGTTCATCGCCGTCCATGCGCCGCAGCCGCGCCTGATCATCACCGGGGCGGTGCACATTGCCCAGCATCTTGCCACGCTGGCGCGCATGACGGGCTTTGCGGTGGCGGTCATCGATCCGCGCGGGGCCTTCGCCACGGCGGCGCGGTTTCCGGCTGACGAACTGCATGAGGCCTGGCCGGACGAGGTTGTGCCGAAGCTGGGGCTGGACGGGCGGACGGCACTGGCGGCGCTGACCCATGATCCCAAGATCGATGACCCGGCGCTGCTGGCGGCCCTCGCCAGCCCGGCGTTTTATGTGGGGGCGCTGGGGTCGCGCAAAACCCATGGCCAGCGGCTGGCGCGGCTGGAACAGCGTGGGCTGGACGGGGCGGCGCTGGCCCGCATCCGGGCACCCATCGGCCTCCCCATCGGGGCGGAGGGGGCAGCGGAAATCGCCCTTTCAATCATGGCGGAGATCATCGCCGCGCTGCGGGCGGGGGCGTGATGCGCTTTGGCCTGATCCCGGTCACGGCGGCGGTGGGGGCGGTGCTGGCGCATTCGGTGGCAGGCCTGCGCAAGGGCCGGGTGCTGGCGGCAGAGGATGTGGCCCGGTTGCAGGCGGCGGGCATCACCGAGGTCATGGCGGCGCGGCTGTCGGCCGGTGATGTGCCGGAGAATGCCGCGGCGGCGCGGCTGGCGGCGCGGCTGGCGGGCGCGGGCGTGGCGGCGGCACCGGCGGCCACGGGCCGGGCCAATCTGCATGCCACGCAGACCGGGCTGCTGGTCATGGATCAGGGGGCGCTCATGGCGCTCAACGCCATTGACGAAGGGCTGACGCTGGCGACGCTGCCGCCCTTCCGCCGGGTGCAGGCGGGCGAATTGGTGGCCACGGTGAAAATCATTCCCTATGCCATGGGCGAACCCGTGGTGGCGCGGGGCGAGGCGGAGGCGCGGCCCATGACGGTGGCACCCTTCGTCCGGCAGCGGGTGGGGCTGGTCATCACCCGGACGGAGCGGGGCAAGGCCTCTCTCGCCGACAAGGCCGAGGCTGCCACGGCGGCGCGGGTGGAAGCACTGGGCGGCAGGGTGGCCACGGTGCGGCGCGTGGCCCATGCCATATCCGCCATTGCCGCCGCGTTGAGCGAAATGGCGGACCACGATGTGGTGCTGGTGGCGGGCGAGGCGGCCATTGCCGACCGTGGCGATGTGGTGCCCCAGGGCATTGTGGCGGCGGGCGGGCGCCTTAGTCACTTCGGCCTGCCGGTGGACCCCGGCAATCTGCTGCTGCTGGCGGAATTGCGCGGCGTGCCGGTCATCGGCGTGCCCAGTTGCGCGCGGTCGCTGAAGCGCAACGGCTTTGATCTGGTGCTGGAACGGGTGATGGCGGGGCTGACGCCGGGGCCGCTCGATCTTGGTGCCATGGGGGTTGGCGGGCTTTTGTCCGAGATTGCCTCGCGCCCCAGCCCGCGCGATGCCGGGGGGCTGCGCCGTCAGGGCCATGTGGCGGGGCTGGTGCTGGCGGCGGGCCAGTCGCGGCGCATGGGACGCACGAAATTGCTGGAGCCGGTGGCGGGCGCGCCGCTGGTGCGCCGGGTGGCGGAAAAACTGGTGGGCCTCGGGCTGGCCGAGGTGATCGTGGTGACCGGGCATGATGCCGAAGGGGTCGCCGCGGCGCTGGCGGGGCTGCCGCTGCGGCTGGTGCACAATGAAAATTACGCGCAGGGTCTTGCGCGTTCGCTCAGGACGGGCATTGCCGCCCTGGGGCCGGAGGTGACGGCGGCTCTCGTGTGCCTTGGCGACATGCCCCGTGTGGCCGTGGAAGACATGGCGGCACTGGTGCAGGCGGGGGCCGGCGGGGGGGGCGCGCTCCATGGGGGGATGGTGAAAAGGTAAGGTGGGGTGAGAAGACGGGTTCTGGAGGTGTCCGGATCACT
>CALMUW010000005.1 GCA_937872985.1 uncultured Alphaproteobacteria bacterium | reverse complement strand
CGTTCGCGCATTCTTGTGGATGTTCATCCGGGTTCTCCTGAGGTTGCTGTCGTTTTGCAACATCAGTCTCCGACGGAACGCCCGGATGGACAACCTATTGAAAGCTCACATCTAGAGCAACCTGACTTTTGACGGAATCGGTAAAAGTCAGAAAAGTTGCTCGCCATCAAGAAGTCAGAGCGGTGGCTTTGATGCAGTCAAAGCTCAGACCGCTCTAGTTTCCGAGCAGGATGTCGCGCTGCTGGCCGGGCAGGATCTGGAAGCGGGCTTCCAGCTTTTCCGCGCCGAGATCGGCTTCGGCGCGATAGCTGCCGGGCTTGAGCACGAAGTTGGCGGAAAGGCCGGCCACGGGCGGCAGGGCCTCGCCATCATCGGCGAAAACCTGCCAGGAGACATGGGCCTCCGGCGCGCCGACGAAGGCGAGGCGGGCCAGCCCCGCCTGATGGTCAATCTCCACCGCGCTCATGCGGCCCGGCCGCACCTTTACGGCGGTGACGGCGCTGGCATTGCCGGTGACGAAGCGGCTTTCGATGCGATAGTCGCCCGCCGCCACGCGCAGGATTTCGCCCGGCGTGCGCGAGGTGGTGATGAGCCTGCCGCGCTCCTTGCCGGAGGCGGCATAGATGAGGGTCTGGCTTTCGGCGGGTGGCAGGGCGGCCCCCGCCAGACGCGGCAGCACACGAATGCCGCCCATTTCGAGCACGAAGCTGACTGCCAGCCGGTTGCCGGTCAGCAGGGTGACACCCTGTTCCAGACGGACCGTGCCATAGCGGGCGCGCACCACGTAGTCGCCCGGCGGCAGGGCGGGTTCGGCCACGGGTGTGTCGCCGGAAAAGAGCACCTCGCCCTCGGGGTTCGCCACACTCCAGGAAATGTCACGGCGGATGAGGTTGCTGTCGTCGGAGAGGCGCGCGGTGAGTTCGAGGCCTTCGCTGCCGGGCTCCACCAGTTGAATGGCGATGGAATGGGCATAGGGCCGGGTGATTGCTGCCGTTTCGGATGGCGCATCGATCACGCTGCCAGCGCCGCGGGCGAGTGGCGAGAGGGCGGTGAGCAGAGCGGCGGACAAGACGAAAACCGCCGTCAGGACGGCGGCGTTGGTCGCGCTGCCCTGACGGCGGATGGGCGATGGACGGGTGCTGAAATCGTCCATGCTGACGTCCCCTTGAGAGTTACCCCCAAGCCTTGCGGCCGGTGAGGAGAGGAAAGCATGGCGGCGGCGCGGCCTCAATCACATCCTTAACGAATGGTTAACGGGGCGGATTCAATTGTGCCCATTGAAAAGCCCCGGGCCGCTGGGGCAGACTGCGACTCATGCTGAATGACCGCTCATCCCTCGCCGCCTTTCTGAAATCGCGCAAATCGGCCTCGGCCAAGGCCATGGACGGACCCGGCCCCACGGCGGCGCAGCTTTCCGACATACTGAGGATGGCAAGCCGCATTCCCGACCACGGCAAGCTGGCGCCCTGGCGTTTCGTGGTGTTCGAGGGCGCGGCCCGGGCCAGGCTGGGTGAGCGCATGGCGGCGCGCTGGCAGGAGTTGCACCCCGACCATGGCGAGGGGACGGTAGGTTTCGTGCGCGCCATGCCGATGCGCGCGCCCACCGTGGTCATGGTGGTGTCGGCGGCCAGGGAGCATCCCAAGGTGCCCGTGTGGGAACAGGAACTGTCGGCGGGTGCCGTGTGCTACAACATGCTGCTGGCGGCACAGGCGCTGGGCTTCGACGCCCAGTGGCAGACCGACTGGCTGTGCTATGATGACGCCATGCGTGGGGTCATGGGGGTTGCCGCCGAAGAGAAGGTGGCAGGCCTCATCTACATCGGCACGGCGACGGAGCCGCTGGAAGACCGGCCCCGGCCCGACGCCGCCGCGCTGACCACGCGCTGGGAGGGATGATGGCCATCCGCGGCGTGCTGTTCGACAAGGACGGAACCCTGATCGACGTGAACGGCACCTGGGTGCCGGTCTATCGCCATATCCTCATGCAGCTCTTCGACGTGGATGAGGCCGGGGCGGAAGCCTTGATGGAGCAGGTGGGCTATGACCCGGAGACGGGGCGCTTCACGCCGGGTTCGATCATCGCGGCGGGCACTACGGCGCAACTGGTCGATGTCTGGTGGCCGCAGGCCACGCCCGCCCAGCGCCGCGACTATGCCCGCATTCTCGATCATGACTTCACCCCCATTGTGAAGGATGCGCTGAAGCCGCTGTTGCCGCTGGTGCCGGTGTTCGAGGCGCTGAAGGCGCAGGGCCTGCGCCTGGGCGTCGCCACCAATGACTCGCAACTCTCGGCGCGCAACCACATGGACGAACTGGGGGTTCTGTCCTTTTTCGATGAGATCGTGGCGGCGGACACGGTGCCGGTGCCCAAGCCCTCGGGCGACATGATCCGGCATTTCGCCCGCATCACCGGCATGAGCCCTTCCGAGATCGCCATGGTGGGCGACAATGGCCACGACATGGAGGAGGCGCGGAACGGCGGCGCGGGTCTGGCGGTGGCGGTGCTCTCCGGCAATGCCGGGCCGGAGCACATCAGCCATCTGGCCGACTATACCATCGCCAGCGTGGCCGAGCTTCCGGCCCTGCTGGCGGTTCTGCCGGACCAGGCAGACTGATGTTCTACGACGCCCGTGCCAATGACCACGGTCTTGCCGGCGATCCCTTCAAGGCGCTGATCGGGCCCCGGCCCATCGCCTGGATTTCCACCATGTCGGCGGAAGGGGTGGCCAATCTCGCGCCCTACAGTTTCTTCAATGCCATGGCGGAAGACCCCCATTACGTCGCCTTCGGCTCGGGCGGGCCGAAACATACGCTGGCCAATATCCGGGCCACGGGCGTGTTCTGCATCAATGGGGTGAGTGCTGATCTCGCCGCGGCCATGAACAAGACCGCGGCCTATGTCGGGCCGGAGGTGGACGAGTTCAAGCTGGCCAATCTTTCCAGGGCGCCGTGCCGCACGATTGACTGCCCGCGCGTCGCGGCCAGCCCCTGGGCACTGGAATGCCGCCTGGCGCAGATCGTCGATCTTCCGCAGACGGATCAATCGGTGCAGGACTGGCTGGTGCTGGGCCGGGTGGTGGCGGGCCACATCGATGACCGCTTCATCCGCGCGGGGCGGGTGGACACGGCGGCCATGCATCTCGTCGGGCGGCTGGGCTATGCCGAATATGCCACCGTGGAGAGCCCCTGGCGGATGCGCCGCCCGGATTGAACCCGCTCAGGTCTCGATGGTGTAGGGCGGGCGCTTGCGCATGAAGGCCTGGCGCAGGCAGCGTGCCACCATGGTGCCGTCCTGCTTGAAGGCGCGGTGCTCGAACTCGACGATGCCCGCATCGGGCCGCGAGCGGCTGTCGCGCTTGCTGGCAATGCGCGTGGTCACCGACACCGTATCGCCCTGAAACAGGGGGGCGGGAAAGGTCACCTCGGTCATGCCCAGGTTGGCGATGGTGGTGCCCACGGTGAGGTCGTTCACCGAGATGCCGACCATGAGGCCGAGGGTGAAGAGCGAGTTCATCAAGGGCTGGCCCCATTCCGTCCCGGCGCAGAATTCACGGTCGAGGTGGAGCGGCTGGGGGTTGTGGGTGAGGCAGGAGAAGAAGGTGTTGTCGGCCTCGGTCACGGTGCGGCGGATGGAGTGGTTGAAAATCCGCCCCACCTCAAAGTCGTCAAACCACAGTCCCGGCATGGCGGCCTCCCTCGCTTGGCCTGTCAAAGGGCAGTTTTGGCTTTGATGGCGCAAAGCCGCCGCTCTGACTTATTGATGGCGAGCAACTTATCTGACTTTTGTTGATTCCATCAAAAGTCAGGTTGCTCCAGTGCGGCAGGGGCCGCGCCTCATGGCCAGCGGAAAAGCAAAGGGACTCGCGCGGGTTGCAGGCCAGGTCCCGCCTCACCGAGTCGCCGCAAAATGTGTGAACGGAGGTGGAACGCCGCAATTCCGCCATGGTTGAAAACCCTGTGGAAATCCTGACTTTCTCTAATCTTTCCAGAGCCATAAGCATTGTTGAAAAGCTGTGGACAAGCGGTTTAACGTCTCGTTAACCAAGGAGGAGTCAGGAGTCGCATCAGGCAGGGAGAGTGGTCCTTTGCCCGGTCAGTTTCAGGAAGATCGTCATGGTCCAGTGTTTGCTCATTGACAAAGATCCGGGGGAAAGAGCGCGGCTGGCGCAGATTCTTTCCGGCCTTGGCATGGCGCTCACCGAGCGGGCTCTGGCGGGCGAGGGCGTGGCCTATTGCAACGACAATGCGCCTGACGTGGTGCTGATGCAGGCCGAGGGCCAGGACATGGAGGCGCAGGACTTCGTGCGCCGGGTGCGTCGCAGTCCCAAGACGCGCAAACCGGTGGTGATCCTCTATGCCGGGGCGGCTGACACCGAGGTCATCGGCCAGTCCATCCTGTCCGGTGCGGCGGATTTTCTCATGCTGCCCTTCGACCGCGACCTTCTGGCCTTCAAGCTGCGCCAGGCGGGCATTCGTCTTGCCTGAGACGGCGGCACCTGTCATGGCGGCATGGTGAACCAATTGTTAACGCTTGAAACCCTAACCTGCGCGGGCTTGTTTCGGTGGGTGGCAGGATGAGCGTTGAACCGGGCTTCGGCCTCGAAATTTCGGTCTTTGATACGGTGATCGAGCAGGGCGGCGTGGATGCGCGCGCCGGCCTGGCGCAGAAACTCGCCGATCTTCTGGCTGACCCGAAATCATCGGCGCTGGAAAAGCAGCAGGTGGTGCCGGTCATCCTCAAGCTCGCGGTGGACCCGGAGCGCCAGGTGCGCGAAACGCTGGTCACCCAGCTCACCCCCATTGATGATCTGCATGGCGACATCGTCTTTGCCCTCATTGCCGATGACGATGATCTCGCCTTGCCGTTCCTGGAAAACACGCCCTCGCTCGACTCCTGGCACATGATGGCCATCCTGCGGGTGGGCGACGAGGCGCGCCAGAAGGCCGTCGCGGGCCGCCCCGACATCACGGCCGAGGCGGCGGCCTTCATTCTGAAAACGGCATCCGCGTCGGTGTGTCTTGCCCTCTTCGACAATGAGGTGGTGGCCTTCGACGGCGGCGACTACCAGCATCTCTATAACCGCTTCGCCCATGATGCGGCGGTGGTGGAACGCCTGCTGGCCGTGCCCGACCTGCCGCTCGACATTCGCATTCTTCAGGCCAAGCGCGCCTCCAGCCGCATGCACATGCTGATGGCCGAGCGTGGCTGGATGCCGGTGCAGGACGCGGCCCAGATGGTGGAGGACGCCGAAGAGGGGGCCATCCTGCGCATTCTCACCGAGGCCTCGCCGGATGAGCGCGTGGTGGCCATGGCCTTCGTGGCGGCCAAGAACATGCTGACGCCGGCGCTGATCGTGCGCGCGGCCACCCTGGGTGAAATGACGGTGGTGGAAGGGGCGCTCGCCCATCTCGCCAGTGTGTCGCTGACCCGGGCGCGCGACATGATGTATGGCGGGGGGGCGCTGTCCATCCGCTCGCTGCTGAAGAAATCCGGTCTGCCGTCCTCGTGCCATGCGCTGCTGCGCGCGGCCTGCGAAGTGGCGGTGGAGAACCGTGATCGCGGTCTTGAACTCAAGGCGGGCGATTTCGGCCGCATGCTGATCGAGGCGCTGATGACGCGCTATGACAATCTGCAAACCTCGGAACGCGCCAAGCAGCTCGAATTCGTCGGCCGCTTCGGTGAGGAGAAGGTGCGGGTCATCGCGCGGCGGCTGAAGGCCGACATGGTGCGCGCCGCTTAGAGCGGCCTGACTTTTGCGGGACTCAGCAATTGTCTGATTAAGGTGCCGCCATATCAAAGTCAGAGCGGTGGCCTTGAAACAGCAAAGCCCAAACCGCTCTGGGTCCGGCTTCAATCCTAATAGAGAAACTGTTCGTTGAGGATGCGCTCGGCCAGGGAATGGCCTGGGTCGAAGAGGATCCTGGCCGACTTGCGCCGGTCCTCGGCGATTTCGACGCGCACCACATTGCGCACCTCGAACTGGTCGGCCACGGCGGAGACGGGGCGCTTTTCCGCCTCGCGCACGGTGATGATGACCTTGGCGGCCTGGGGCAGGATGGCGCCGCGCCAGCGCCGGGGCCGGAAGGCGCTGATGGGCGTCATGGCCAGGAGCGGCGCGTTCATGGGCAGGATGGGGCCGTGGGCCGAAAGGTTGTAGGCGGTGGACCCGGCCGGCGTGGCGACGATGAGGCCGTCGCAGATCAGTTCCTCCAGCCGCACCTTGCCGTCGATGGTGATGCCGAGCTTGGCCGCCTGATGGCGCTGGCGCAGGAAGGACACTTCGTTGAAGGCGATGGCGCGCAGGGTCTTGCCCGTGGTGTCGGTGGCCTTCATGGACAGAGGATGGATGGCGGTGGTCTCCGCCGCGCGGATGCGGGCGATGAGATCATCCTCTCGATACTCGTTCATCAGGAAGCCGACCGACCCCCGGTTCATGCCATAGATGGGCGTGCCGGTGGCGACGAAGCGGTGCAGCGTCTGGAGCATGTGGCCGTCACCGCCGAGAGCCACCACCACCTGGGCGTTTTCCGGGGCGGCATTGCCATAGGCCTTGGACAGGCGCGACAGGGCGCGACGCGCGCTGGGCGTGTCGGCGGCGGTGAAGGTGATGCGGGAGATGGCACTGTTCGGCATGGGCGGTTCCGGGCCTCTTGCCCCCATGGCAGGCCATTGATTCGGGGTTTCCACACAAAGGTTAATAAAAAGTCAAGAAATGTTTCACGTGTGACGACTCATGCGGGAGTCGAGACTCTCGCCACATCCTGTTGTTTATCGTCTGAAAAATCCGCTTCAGGACAGCAAAATTTCGTCCTCATGAGTCTTTGTGCCGCAGGATTTTCGGCCCATCTGCGCCGCTCCTTGTGGGCGGGGCCTGGGGGAGATAGTGTCGCGCGACCTTATCGAGGGTTCGCCATGTCATTTCGATTCCTGTTCCGCGCCCTGTCTGCCGCCGCCCTTCTGGCCCTGGGGGGTGCTGCCGCCTCGGCCAGCACGCTGGAAGAGGTCAAGGCGCGCGGCAGGCTTTGGTGCGGGGTGAACACCGGGTTGCAGGGCTTTGCCCAGAAGGGCGCGGACGGCGCCTGGACCGGCTTCGACGTGGACTATTGCCGGGCGGTGGCGGCGGCGGTGCTGGGCGATGCCGGGAAGGTGGACTATGTGCCACTGGACGTTTCGGCGCGCTTCGCCGCGCTGAAGGAGGGCAAGATCGACATTCTCGCCCGCAACTCCACCTGGACCATGGGGCGCGAGGTGGACGACAAGCTGCGCTTTGCCGGCGTGTCCTATTATGACGGCCAGGGGTTCATGGTGAAGAAGCTGCTCGGCGTCGCCTCGGTCTACAACCTCGGGCAGGCGGCGGTCTGCGTCGCCGCCGGCACCACCAGCGAGGCCAACCTGGCCGACTACTTCGGCGAGAAGGACATGGCCTATGTGGCCGTGCCCGCGGCCACCGCCCAGGACGGCATCGCGCACTACGAGGCGGGCAAGTGCGACACCTATACGGCGGACCAGTCGCAGCTCTATGGGCTGCGCCTGACGCTGGCCAAGCCCGACGACACGGTGATCCTGCCGGAGGTGATTTCGAGGGAGCCGCTCGGCCCCTTCGTGCGCCAGGGCGACGAGCAATGGTTCAGCATCGCGCGCTGGGTGCTCTTTGCCCTCATCGATGCGGAGGAACTGGGCATCACGGCGGCGGGGGTGGAGGCAGCCAAGGGCAGCAGGAACGGCGAGGTGAAGCGCCTTCTGGGGGTCGAGGGCACGCTTGGTTCCGGCATGGGGCTTGATGCCCAGTGGGCGGTGCGCGCCATTGCCGCCACGGGCAATTACGGCGAAATCTTCAAGCGCAATCTCGGCGAGGGGTCGACCCTCAAGATCACGCGCGGACTCAATGCCCTGTGGAAGGATGGCGGACTGCTCTACGCGCCGCCAGTCAGGTGAGCCGCGGAAGATGAGCCTCAGACAACGAGGCTGAACAGCTTTTTGTTCTGGGCATAGGGGGTGAAGCCGAGCTTCTGATAGAGCGGCAGGGCGGCGGGGCCGTCAAGCGTGCAGGTCTCCACCAGCACACGCCTGGGATTGCCTTCCCACAGGGCGCGGATGGCCTCCGCCAGCAGCCACTTGCCCAGGCCCCGGCCGTGATAGGCGGGAATCAGGCCGAAATAGGCCAGCACCGGCTCCTCCGCATTGGCCGTGTCCACCCCGAAGTAACCCGCCGGCGAGCCCGCCACATACAGGACCCAGATGGCAGTGGTCGCGGCGTGGATTTGCGGCAGCAATTCGGCATCGCTCAGGCGCTTGCGGTCGAGCCAGTGATAGGGTGCGCCCACGGCGTCGTAGAGATAGCGGTAGAAGCCGACGGCCGGTTCCTCCGCCCGCATCAGCATGAGCTTCAGCGCTGGCTTCGGCACATGGTGAAAGCGGGGTTCCGTCATCTCCAGGAAGGTGACGGTGGTTTCAACCGCATCGGCCATGGCATCAGGCCCCGGTGACGGCGGGAAGATCGTCGCGCGCGCCCCATTCCGACCAGGCCCCGTCATAGAGCGTATGGTGGTGATGGCCGATGAGGGTGAGGGCCAGGGCGAGCGAGCAGCCGGAAACCCCGGAGCCGCAGGAGGCGATGGTGGGCCGGTGCAGGTCCACGCCCTGAGCGCGGAAGGTCTCCTCCAGCGCGGCCCGCGATTTCACCGTGCCGTCCTCGTTCACCATCAGCGACCAGGGCACATTGATCTGGCCCGGCGCATGGCCGGAACGCACACCGGGGCGCGGCTCGGCGACCTCGCCGCGGAAGCGCGGCGCGGGCCGGGCATCGAGCCACTGCGCCGTGCCCCCGGCCAGCGCTTCCTTCACGTCGGCCAGCGAGGATTCCATGGTGCCGTTGTGGCGGGCGGTGAAATGGCGCGGCTGCACCGGGCGGGCCGGACCGTCTTCCACCGGGCGGCCTTCCTTCAGCCACTTGGGCAGGCCGCCGTCGAGCACGGCCACATCCTCGTGGCCGAAGACCTTGAACATCCACCAGGCGCGGGCGGCGGAGAACAGGCCCATGCCGTCATAACAGACGATGCGCTTGCCATCGCCCAGACCCAGCTTGCGCGCCATGGCCGAGAACTGTTCGGGCGGCGGCAGCATGTGGGGCAGCGGCGACTTCTGGTCGGAGAAGGCATCGATGTCGAAGAACTGGGCGTGGAGAATATGGCTGGCCAGGAATTCCGCCTTGGGGTCGCGGTTCATGGCGGGCAGATACCACGAGGCGTCGATGATGCAGACGTCGGGCGAACCCAGGTGGTCATTGAGCCATTGGGTGGAAACGAGGTCGTTGGTCGCGAAGTCTTTGCTCTTGGTCATGATGTCACACGAAGCTGACGCGGATGCGCCGGTTGATCTTGCCCTTGTTTTCAATTTTCGTCACGGCCACCGGCCCGATGGGCGCGGTTGAGGAGAGATGGGTGCCGCCACAGGGTTGCAGGTCGACCTCGCCATCGGTGCCGATGAGCACCAGGCGCACCTGGCCCGCGCCGCGCGGCGGCTTGACGAACATGGTGCGCACCAGCTCCGGACTGGCGTCAAGTTCCGCGTCGCTGATCCAGCGCGTGGTGACGGCGTGGTCGGCGGCGACGAGCGCGTTGAGGCGGTCGGTCAGCGCCTGCTTGTCGGGAATCAGGCCTTCCGGGATGTCGAAGTCGATGCGCCCGCCATCGGGCGTGATGGCGCTGCCGGTCACCGGGAAGGGCACCTGCGAACAAAGAAGGTGCATCAGCGTGTGGCAGCGCATGTTGATGAAACGGCTGTCCCAGTCGAGGCGGGCCGTCAGCGTGGCCCCGGCGGGCGGCGTCACCTCACCTGCGGCGGGCACATGGACGATGCGTTTTTCGGCATCATGGATGGTGGTGGCGATGAGGCAGCGCCCGCCGTCCCAGTCCAGCCAGCCCTTATCGCCGGGCTGGCCGCCGGAGGTGGGGTAGAACACGGTCTGGTCGAGGATGATGCCGCCCTCCGGCGTGACCGCGACGACGCGCGCCGTGCAGTCACGGGCATAGGCATCAGCGCGGAACAGGGGGGTGGTCACGGGGCGGGCATCCTTCACCGGCAGGCAGTGTGGCACACTTGCCCCAGACGGCAAGCCCCGTCAATTCAGCCTGGACATGTCAATTGGGCGAAGAAAAGGGCGGCGGGATCCGGTGATCCGCGCCGCCCTTGAACTGGCTCCCCGACCTGGACTCGAACCAGGGACCATTCGATTAACAGTCGAATGCTCTACCAACTGAGCTATCGGGGAATGGTGGGCGGCGTATAGCAAAGGTTTTTCGTGAGGCCAAGCCCTTTGTCGTCAGCCTGGCAGCGCCGGTGGCTTGCCTTCAGGACTGCCATCTGCGAAGGGGGCTGTTCCGCATCTGGGGGGCGGACCGGCCATGAAGACCATCCGCTTCGGCACCAGGCGCATCCGTCTGCCGCACCATCCGCTGGTGCGCATGGCGCTGGGGCTGGTGCTGGTGCTGGGCGGTTTTTTCGGTTTCCTGCCGGTGCTGGGCTTCTGGATGGTGCCCCTGGGGCTGGTGATTCTCTCGGTCGATCTGGCCCGGGTGCGGCGGTTCCGGCGGCGCTTTGCCGTCTGGGTGGGGCACAGCCTGGCGCCGCGCCATCCGCGTCTTGCCCGCGCGCTGGGCTATGGCCGCAGGCGGCGGCGCGCCGGCGAATGAGATTTCCGATGTGGAGGAAGTTGGAGGCCTCGCCCAGAATCGAACTGGGGTGCAAGGATTTGCAGTCCTCTGCGTAACCACTCCGCCACGAGGCCTCACCGGCGAGGGCTTATAGCGGAGGCTTGGCGATGAAACAACACTGCCTTTCTGAAAATGAATAACGGGTCTTTGAGTTGAGGGTCACCCCGGCTATAGTAGATGGCGCATCTGCAAAAATTGGGGATGTCGGTGCCAATGTTGCATTGGTCGAAGTAGATAAAGCAAAGGCCAATAAAAAAGCAGAATCTATAAGAAAAATATTAGCAGGTTGCTTCCAATGCGCCATGCACCCGGAAAAATTTGGCAAGGCTTTTGGCGGCGTCTTCCGACGCAAATTTTGCCAGAACCCGGGCAGGGGATTTGGGAGCGTCTTTATCCACAGCAACAAGATAAAGCCCGAATTGATCAAAACTGGGATTATCATGCCGCGCAATATCAGCCTCCTGATCTGTTATTTCACAGATACACAAACTCTCGCGGTTCGATAAAGTAGCAACTGCTTGGAAAGTCATGATTCGTCTCCCGCATAGAAGGGTGGGCATCTATGGTTAACAAACCTACAATCTCGGTAAACAAGCTTGGCGAGTACATCATCAGCAAAGGTGCCAGGCAGCGAAAAATTCTGCACGACCGAAAATACCCCGACCCCGAATTTCAAATGGGGATGTACCATCGCGAGGCCAGTGAAGCCGTTGCATTATATATTGCTGGTGGCGCAATCGACACGTCTCCTCTAGATAAGGCCCTCCGTTCCCTTGAGCAACTCACTCCCGACAAGATCGGGACAGCACGGCGTATAAACTCCAATATTGATGCCTTGGAGCGCTTCGCCACCATGTTGGACGATATCGATCTCGATGGGGCCGAAGCAGAAATGGGCGCTCACGCGCCAAATAAATTGACGTATCACAGCGTGGAAATTTCCGTGCGCCCTGAAATAATTTTGCGCGCCACAATCAAAGGTAAGCTTCATATTGGGGCGATGAAATTCCACTTTTCTAAATCTCATCCACACACCACTGAGTCCGCTGGTTTTGTCTCCGCGGTGGTCAACGAGTACTGTCGCGTCCACATAATTGGTTCCGGCGATGGGATTGTGAATCCGGCGCTCTGCAAAGTTCTAGATGTGGCTTCGGGCACGGTTTTTCCGGGTGTGAAGGCTACTAAACAGCGTCTCGCCGACATTTCAGCTGAATGTCAAAACATCGCTGCGCTTTGGCCAACGATCTGATTTCAAAATTTCAGACTGATCCACTACCGATTTTTGCGCGTGGTGGACTTGTAGGGCGGGCAGGGCTATTCACCATTTATCTCGGGATAAATCTCGTGCAGGGAGTTCAACACCACCCATGACTGAATTTTCGCTCGCCCGTCGCAACATGGTGGAGTCGCAGGTGCGGCCCAATGGCGTCACCGACCGGCGCATTCTCGATGCCATGGGCGATCTGCCGCGCGAGCTTTATCTGCCCGCGACGGAGACTGCCATCGCCTATGCCGACAGCGCCGTGCCGCTGCCGGGCGGACGCTCGGAATTGTCGCCCATGCTGCTGGGCAAGGTTCTGCAACTGGCGGAAATCGGGGCGCAGGAAAAGCTTCTGCTGGTGGGCGTGGGCCTGGGCTATGGCGCGGCGGTGGCGGCGGCCCTGGCGGGCCGGGTTTATGCGCTGGAGCAGCACGGCGCGCTGGCCAGCGCGGCGCGGCGCACCCTCGCCGGACTGGCCAATGTCGAGGTGGTGAAGGGGCCGCTGGACCAGGGTTTCGCCCCGGCCGCACCTTATGATGTGATCGCGGTGCTGGGCCGGGTCGGCACGGTGCCGGAGGAATTGTTCGGACAATTGGCGCCGGGCGGACGGATCATCGGCATTGCCGGTGATTCCCGCCTGGCCCGCCTGTGCCGCTGGACGGTGGCCGATGGCCAGCGCAGCCGCTTTGCCGCCTTCGAGGCGCAGGCTCCGGCCTTGCCCGGATTCAGAACGGAAAAGCCGCGCTTCGTTTTCGGGTGACGGACACGAAAGCGTTATATAAGATGATTCGAATATGCGGCCGTGATGATTGGCCGTATTGACAGTTTGGACTGAGACGGATTTGTTGAAGCAAGGCGTCCTGCAGGATGGCGGCAAGACCGTCCAGGGGATGCTCAGGGTGCGGCCGAACAGGCATTAGGTGGATGAGGTGGATGATGGTTTCTGGTGTGGCAAAAGCAGCGCGGGCGCTGCTTCTATCAACTTTTCTGGCGGCGGTCGGGGGGGGGGGGGCGATGACCGCCGATACCTCCGGCGTCGACACGCTGCGCGAGGCCATGGGCCGGGCCTACATCAGCAATCCGACGCTGCGGGCCGACCGCGCCCGCCAGCGTGCCACCGACGAGCAGGTGCCGCAGGCGCTGTCCGGCTGGCGGCCCACCGTCGGCGGGCAGGGGTCGGTGGCCCACAGCTATACCGACACCGATGTGACCCATCACAGCGCGGCCAATCCCAAGTCGCTGTCCATCAGCCTGAACCAGCCGTTGTTCCGCGGCTACCGCACGGTCAAGGGCACCGAGGCGGCCGAGGCGGCGGTGGAGGCCGGGCGGCAGGGCCTGCTGGCCACCGAGCAGAGCGTGCTGCTGCAGGCGGTCATCGCCTATATGGATGTGTTGCGCGACCGTCAGATCGTGTCGCTGCGCGAACGCAACGTGACGGTGCTGCGCGGCCAGTTGAAGGCGGCGAATGACCGCTTTTCAGTGGGGGAAGTGACCCGCACCGACGTCTCGCAGGCGCGGGCCAGCCTGTCGGCGGCGCAGTCAGATGTTGCGGCGGCGCGCGCCAGTCTCGGCGCCAGCACCGCCAACTACTACAAGATCATCGGCCACAACCCCGGTGCCTTGACCTATCCCAAGCCCGCGCCCACGCCGTCGTCATTGCCGAAGGCTCTGGCCATCGCCAATGAAACCAACCCCAACATCCTGGCCGCCGCCATGAGCCAGGAGGTGGCGGAAAAGACCGTGGATGTGATCAAGGGCAACCTGCTGCCGGAGGTGAACCTCAGGGCCAGCGCCCAGAACATCTATGACCCGGCCACCGGTGTCGACCGCCGCACCGACCTGCAGGTGGCGGGCGTGGTGGATGTGCCGATCTATGAGGGCGGCATGGTCTATTCGCAGGTGCGCCAGGCCAAGCAGACCGCCAGCCAGCGCCGCATCCAGGTGATCGAGGCGACGCGCGCGGTGCGCGAAGGCGTCACCGCCGCGTGGAATTATCTCATCGCGGCGGGCCAGGGCATCACGGCGGCGCGCTCGCAGGTGTCGGCGTCCGGTCTGGCGCTGGACGGCGTGCGCCAGGAATACCTTGTCGGCTCGCGCACCACGCTCGATGTGCTCAACGCCGAGCAGGCGGTGCTCAACGCCCGCATTGCCCAGGTGACGGCGGAGCACGACAAGATCGTCGCCTCCTATCAGTTGCTTTCGGCCATGGGCCGGCTGACGGCGCATCACCTCAGCCTGAACGTGCCCTATTACGATCCCACCGAGAATTACCGTCGGGTGCGCAACAAGTGGATCGGGACCGACGCCGAAACGGTGGAATGAGATTGACTCTGGCAGCGCCGGGCAATGTGTGCTGTTATGGCCGCCGTTTTGGGGGGCCGGATAATCCGGCAGTCAAGTAAAGAGTGAGTCAGCCGTGACGGTCGAGCCAAAGGTTGAGGATTTGCTGGCGTCAATCCGTAAGGCGATTGACAGCGACATGGACGAAGCCGCGGACAAGCCGTCGTCCAAACACTCCTCCATTGCCTCGACCCTTGGCGGATCCAGCATGTCGGCCCAGTCGCGCGGCATGCTGCTGCGCGGTGCCATGCGCGAATTGCGGGTGAGTTCCGATGGCGACCGGACGCCCGCCCTGTCCACCTCGGCTGAGGAAATCGCGTCGTTGCGCAACCGCGTCAACATGAACCGCAGCAGCGACGAGCAGACCAACCGCCGCTCCTTCCTGCCGGCGGTGACCAAGACGGCGCGGTCCGGTTTTGCCGGGGTGCTGGGGGGTGAGCAGGGGGGCGAAGCCGCCCCGGCCGAACCCAGCCTGCCCATGGCGCAGGCCTATGGCGCGGCGGAAGCGCCCCCGGCCTATGATCCCGCCTATCCGCCGCCGCCCGTGCCGCCCTGGCCGGGTGCTGGCGGCTATGATGGGGCCGCCCATTACCACAATGGCTATGCGGCGGGCGCCGAGGCAGGCTATGACCCCGCCTATGGCGCGGGCTATCCGCCCTATGCGCCGCCGCAGCCGGATCCCTATCAGCAGCAGCTCATGTCGCCCGAGGCGGCCTATGCCGCCAATTCGGCCTTCGGCCAGTTGGCGGATTCGCTGATGAACCGGGCCATGGGCGGGCGTTCCATCGAGGACACCACGCGCGAGCTTTTGCGCTCCATGCTGAAGCAGTGGCTGGACGACCACCTGCCGCAACTGGTGGAGCGGCTGGTGCGCGAGGAAATCGAGCGCGTGGCGCGGCGCGACCGTTAACCAACGGCGGCTTTTTACTATCAGTTGAGCAGTATTGGCGTTGCTTTTGCTTGTCGTGAGGCAGGGAAGCGGGGTGTGCCATGATGATCGAGCGGCGACAGACCAAACGACTGAAACGGCTGCGCGAGGCGCGGGTGGTGTTCAACAACCACAACAGCGTGTTCAGCGCGGTGATGCGCGATGTGTCCGAACGCGGCGCGCGCCTGCGGCTGGGCGAAGCCTTCCGGGTGCCGGGCTCCGTGGAAATCCAGGTTCCGCCGGGGCCGCTGGTGCAGGCGCGGCGCATCTGGGCGTCGGAGAGCGAAGCGGGCTTTTCCTTCGATCCCTGATCCTGGCGCAACGGACGATCAAATCGGAACGATTTGAGAGAGGAAAGTTGCGCCAACATATTGATTTTCGAGCAACTTGTCGGCGGCAGTTGAGTCCAACTGACCGCCGGTTACTCTAGCCCCGGTGACGGCAGGCTTCCCCCGTTGCAAGGCGGGGCGCGGTGGTGTTTATAGCGCGCGACCTCATTTTCGCGCCGGACTCATCATGCTGGACAAGACCTATTCGCCCGCCGACATCGAAACCCGTCTCTATGAGCAATGGGAGGCACAGGGCTTCTTCAAGCCGGGGCGGAAGCCCAAGGCCCAGCCCTATACCATTGTCATTCCGCCGCCCAACGTGACGGGATCGCTGCACATGGGGCATGCGCTCAACAACACCATCCAGGACATTCTGGTGCGCTTCGAGCGCATGCGCGGGCGCGATGTGCTGTGGCAGCCGGGCATGGATCATGCCGGCATCGCCACCCAGATGGTGGTGGAGCGGCTGCTGGCCAAGGAGGGCAAGGACCGCCGCAGCATGGGGCGCGAGGCCTTCCTGAAGCGCGTGTGGGAATGGAAGGCTGAATCGGGCGGCACCATCGGCAAGCAGTTGCGCCGGCTGGGGGCCTCCTGCGACTGGTCGCGCGAACGCTTCACCATGGACGAGGGGCTGTCGCGCGCCGTGCGCAAGGTCTTCGTGCAGCTTTACCGCGACGGGCTGATCTACAAGGACCGGCGGCTGGTGAACTGGGATCCCAAGCTGCACACCGCCATTTCCGATCTGGAGGTGGTGCAGAAGGAGGTGAAGGGGCACCTGTGGTATCTGCGCTATCCGGTGGTGGACGGCGCGCCGGGCGAGGCGATCGTGGTGGCGACGACGCGGCCCGAGACCATGCTGGGCGACACGGGCGTGGCGGTCCACCCCGAGAACGAGAAGCTGAAACACCTCATCGGCAAGCATGTGGCCCTGCCGCTGGTGGGGCGCATCATTCCCGTCGTGGGCGACGACTACGCCGACCCGGAGAAGGGCACGGGGGCCGTGAAGATCACCCCGGCCCATGACTTCAACGACTTCGAGGTCGGCAGGCGGCACAATCTCAAGGCCATCAACATTCTCGACCAGTTTGCCAAGCTGAGCCTCAAGGAGCCTGATTTCGTTGCGGGAGTTCCGCCCGGCCAGCGCCTGCTGGACGTGCTGTCGCTGCATGGCACCGACCGCTTCGAGGCGCGCAAGATCGTTGTCGCCAAGCTGGAAGAGCTGGGTCTGGTGGAGAAGATCGAACCGCACACCCATCAGGTGCCCTTCGGCGACCGCTCGGACGTGGTGATCGAGCCGTGGCTGACCGACCAGTGGTATGTGAATGCCGCCGAACTGGCCAGGCCCGCCATCGCCGCGGTGGAGCAGGGCGACACCAGCTTCATTCCGAAGAACTGGGACAAGACCTATTTCGAGTGGATGCGCAACATCCAGCCCTGGTGCGTGTCGCGGCAATTGTGGTGGGGCCACCAGATTCCGGCCTGGTATGGGCCGGAAAAATCGGTCTTCGTGGCCGAAAGCGAGGCGGAGGCGCGGGCCGAGGCCGAAGCAAAATTCGGCACGGGCGTGACGCTGACCCGCGACGAGGACGTGCTCGACACCTGGTTCTCGTCGGCGCTGTGGCCCTTTTCCACCCTGGGCTGGCCGGACGAGACGCCGGAACTGGCGCGCCACTATGCCACCGATGTGCTGGTCACGGGCTTTGACATCATCTTCTTCTGGGTCGCCCGGATGATGATGATGGGCCTGCACTTCATGCAGAAGGCCCCCTTCCACACGGTCTATATCCACGCGCTGGTGCGCGACGAGAAGGGCCAGAAGATGTCGAAGTCCAAGGGCAATGTCATCGACCCGCTGGACCTGATGGACCAGTATGGCGCGGATGCGCTGCGCTTCACGCTGGCGGCCATGGCAGCACAGGGCCGCGACATCAAGCTCGCCACGGCGCGCGTCGAGGGCTATCGCAACTTCGGCACCAAGCTGTGGAACGCGGTGCGCTTTGCCGAGATGAACGGCGTGGCGCGGGTGGAGGGTTTTGATCCGCTGGCGGCGCGGGTGACGGTGAACCGCTGGATCGCGGGCGAGGTGGCGCGCACGGCCGAGGCGGTGACGCGCGGCATCACCGAATACAAGTTCAACGAGGCGGCGGGCAGTCTCTATCAGTTCGTGTGGAACGTGTTCTGCGACTGGTATCTGGAATTGGTGAAGCCCATCCTGGCGGGCAGCGACGAGGCGGCCAAGGCGGAAACGCGGGCCACCGCCGCCTGGGTGCTGGACCAGATCTTCCTGCTCTTGCACCCTTTCATGCCCTTCCTGACCGAGGAACTGTGGCAGAAAACGGCCACGCGCCAGGAGTGGCTGATGGTTTCGGCCTGGCCCAGTTACAGGGGGCTGGGGGATGCGGCGGCGGACGAGGAAATGAGCTGGGTGATCCGTCTCATTTCCGGCATCCGTTCGGTGCGCTCGGAGATGAATGTGCCGGCGGGCGCGAAGATCGCCGGCGTGCTGGTGGGCGCCGGGCAGGAGGCGCGGCGGCGCGCTGCCGCGTGGGACGACGAGATCAAGCGGCTGGCGCGATTGTCATCATTGGCCTTCGAGGATCAGGTGCCGCAGCATGCCGCCCAGATCGTGCTCGATGAGGCCACCGTGGCGCTGCCGCTGGAAGGCGTCATCGACTTTGCGGCAGAGACGGCGCGGCTGAAGAAGGAACTGGACAAGGTGGCCAAGGACATGGCCGCCATCGACGGCAGGCTGGGCAATCCGGGCTTCGTGGCCAAGGCCCCGCCGGAGGTGCTGGAGGAAAGCCGCGAGCGCAAGGCCGAACTGGAGGCGCTGCGGGCCAAGTTTGAGGAAGCGCTGAAACGACTGGGGTGAGGCGTCCTTCCTTCATGCCATGTTGCCTTGCGGGCGGCTTGGCGTGATACTCGCGCCATGAACCGGCTTCTGGCCAGCAGGGTGGAAACGCCCATCGGTCCCATGCGCATGTTGGCGCGCGAGGGGGTGTTGCTGCTGCTTGAGTTCGCCGACAAGGGCGAGCGCATCGACCGGCAGATGGCGGCGCGCTTTGGCGCTGCGCAAATTCTGGAGCGCGACGATCCCTTCGATTTCGTGTCGCGGCTTTCGGCCTATTTCGCCGGCGACTTTCATTCCCTCGATGACATCATCAGCGATGGCGGCGGCACCGGTTTCGAAACCGAGGTGTGGCGCGTGCTGCGCGAGATTCCGGTGGGCGAAAGCTGGTCCTATGGTCAGTTGGCGGAACGGCTGGGCGGCAAGGGGCTGGCGCGCGCCGTGGGCCGGGCCAATGCGCTGAACCCCATCGCCATAGTGGTGCCCTGCCACCGGGTGATCGGGGCGGACGGCAGCATGACCGGCTATGGCGGCGGGCTGGCGCGCAAGGAGTGGCTGTTGCGCCACGAGAAGGCCCTGCTGGTTTAATCCTTACCCGCCATTAACCAGCTTTACACCATGATGCCGGGCGACTGATCCGGCGCGGGCGAGGGCATGCCTCTGCCTGCGCCTTGACCCATGAACGGGGGAAACATGCAGCACGGGCAAAAACCAGCAGGCGGAGAGATTGCCGCCGTGCTCAAGGCCAGCCGGGGCGTCTTCGCTTCGGCCTGGGTGTTCTCGGCGCTGGTCAATGTGCTGATGCTCACCGGCCCGCTGTTCATGCTTCAGGTCTATGACCGGGTGCTGACCTCGCGCTCGGTGCCCACACTGGTGGTGCTGTTTCTCATCGTGGTGGCGCTCTACATCTATTATGGCCTGATGGAGTTTTTGCGGGCGCGCCTGATGGTGCGGCTGGGGCGCAGACTTGACGAGAATTTGCGCGGGCGGGCCTTTGACACCATCGTGGCCCATGCCCTGCGCCAGACGCCGCAGTTCGGCACGCAGCCCATCGCCGACCTTTCCCTGGTGCGGCAGTATCTGTCGGGGCAGGGGCCCTTCGCCTTCCTCGATATGCCCTGGATGGTGGTTTATCTCGCCGTCATCTTCATGATGCATTGGCTGCTCGGGGCGGCTTCGGTGGCGGCGGCGCTGGTGATCTTTGCCGTGGCGCTGCTGACCGAGCGGGCCAGCCGCGCGCCCATGGCCGAAGCGGCGGCGGCCAGCGCCAGGGCTGCCATCGTGGGGGACGAGGCGCGGCGCAACGCCGAAGCGCTGGAGGCGCTGGGCATGCGCAGCGCCATGCGGGCGCGCTGGGAAGCCTTGCAGCAGAAGGCGCTGGACCAGCAGACCCTGGCCTCCGATGCCTCGGGTGGTTATGGCGCGGTGACGCGCGTGATCCGCCTGCTGGTGCAGTCCGGCATCCTGGCGCTGGGCGCCTATCTGGCCATCCGGCAGGAGATTTCGCCGGGAGCGATGATCGCGGGGTCCATCATCATGTCGCGGGCGCTGGCCCCGGTGGAACAGGCGGTGGGCAACTGGCAGCAATTCGTGGGCTTCCGCAAGGCCATGGCGCGGCTGGAGAAGGCGCTTGGCTCGGTGCCGCCGGAACCGGAGCGCATGGCCCTGCCGCCGCCCGCCGGAAAGCTGGAGGTGGAAAATCTCATCCTGCAACTGCCGGGCATGGAAAAGCCCGTCCTGCAGGGCCTGAATTTCAAGGTGGAGCCGGGGCGCGGCCTGGGTGTCATCGGCCCCACGGGTGCTGGCAAGTCCACGCTGGCGCGGGTGCTGGTGGGGCTCATGTCGCCGACGCGCGGCACGGTGCGGCTGGACGGCGCCACGCTGGACCAGCGCAGCCCGGATGAGCGCGGACGGCACATCGGCTATCTGCCGCAGGATGTGCAGATGTTCGACGGCACGGTGGCGCAGAACATCAGCCGCTTCGATCCCGAGCCGGAAGCCGACAAGATCGTGGCGGCGGCGAAGCTCGCCAATGTCCATGATCTGGTGATGCGCCTGCCCCAGGGCTATGACACGGGACTGGGTGAGTTGGGTGCCAAGCTTTCCGCCGGGCAGCGCCAGCGCGTCGCCCTGGCGCGGGCGCTCTATGGCGATCCGGCGCTCTTCGTGCTGGACGAACCCAATTCCAATCTTGATGCCGAGGGCGAGCAGGCGCTGGACCGCGCCATCCGGGCCGCCCTGGCGCGCGGGGCCTGCGCCGTGGTGGTGGCGCACCGGCCATCGGCGCTGGCGGCCATTCAGGACATTCTGGTGCTGGCCGAGGGCAAGCCCGTGGCCCATGGCCCCAAGGACGAGGTGTTGAAGAAGGTGCTGGCGCCGCGCGACCCGCCGCCACCGCGCCCGCCGGGATCGACCCCCATCACGCTGCCGCCAAGACCGACAGCGCCCAATCCGACAGCGCCGGGGCAGGGAGGCAAGGCATGAGCACCATCAACACCGAGCGCTCGCTGCGCCGCATCCTGCGCTGGGGCTATGTTTCGATGGCGGCCATGCTGGCCCTGTTCGGCGGCTGGGCGGCACTGGCCAGCCTGCATGGCGCGGTCATTGCGCCCGCGACGCTGATGGTCGAAAGCTACTCCAAGAAGGTGCAGCACCGCGACGGCGGCATCGTCGGCGACATTCTGGTGAAGGATGGCGAGCGCGTGACCGATGGGCAGGATCTGGTGCGGCTCGACAACACCGACACCAAGGCGGAACTGGCCATTGTCTCCGGCCTGCTGGACGAGGCGCTGGTGAAGAAGGCGAAGTTGGAAGCCCAGCGCGATGGCCGCGCCACCATGGTGCTGCCGCCGGAAATTGGCGCGCGTGAGAAAGAAGCGGCACTGGCCGACATCATCAGTGGGCAGAAGAAACTGCTGGAGGCCGAGGCCCAGACGCTTGCCGGCAAGAAGGACCAGTTGAGCCAGCAGGTGAGCCAGATGAACGAGCAGCTCTCGGGCTATGGCGCGCAGATCAGCTCGAAGAAGGAACAGCTCTCGCTGATCAAGCAGGAGCTGGAGAACCTGCGCAAGTTGCAGAAGCAGGGGCTGGTGCAGGTGAGCCGGGTTCTGGCCATGGAGCGCGAACAGGCGCGGCTGGCGGGCGAGATGGGGGCGCTGACGGCGGGCAAGGCCGGGGCCGAGTCCAAGATCTCGGAATTGAAATTGCAGATCCTGCAACTGGATGAGGAGGTGCGCGCCCGCACCCTGAGCGACTTGCGCGATGTGGAGGCCAAGGTCATCGAATACCGCGAGAAGTCGGTGGCCATGGCGTCGCGTCTGGTGCGCACGGTCATCAAGGCGCCGATCACCGGCACCATCTATCAGATGGCGGTGCACACCGTGGGCGGGGTCATCCAGCCCGGTGAGACCATCATGCTGATCGCGCCCGAGGGCGATGATCTGGTCTTGCAGGCCCAGGTCTCGCCCAATGACATCGACAACGTGGCCGAGGGCCAGCAGGCGGCGGTGCGCTTTCCGGCGCTGAACCGCAGGCTCACCCCGGAGATCGATGCGGTGGTGTCGCAGGTGGGGGCCGACACGGTGCGGGCCGACGCCGCTTCGCCGCCCTATTACGCGGTGCGGCTTACCATTCCGGCCAAGGAGTTGGAAAAGCTCGGCGAAGGCAAGCTGAAGCCCGGCATGTCGGCCGAGGCCTATATCCAGACGGGGGCGCGCTCGCCCATGTCCTATCTGCTGAAGCCGCTGACCGACCAGTTCGCCCACGCGTTACGAGAAAATTAATTTCGCGTGTCAAAATCACACACGGAACGCGCAACGGAGTTTTAACCCTAACACTTCATGCTGGCGGACCATGAGTATGCGCCGCGTCAAATTTGCGTTTGTTAGTTCCGTGTTTCTTGCCGCATGGGTGGCTGCAGCCGGATCTGCCTTCGCAGCCCAGTCCTCCGCCGATCTCGCCCAGCAGGCCTACAAGGCCCTGAACGGCGGTGATGCGCCGGGAGCCATCGCCACCTATTCGCAGGCGATTTCCGCCCGCGACCTGTCGCCGGAAATGCAGGCCAATGCGCTGTTGAACCGGGGCCTGGCCTTGCAGCAGATGAAGCAGCACGACAAGGCGGTGGCCGATTACACCGCGGCGCTCGAAATCGACGCCATGTCGGCCAACCTGCGCGCCATGGCGCTCTATAACCGGGCCCTGTCGCGCCAGAAGCTGGGGCAGAATGCCCAGGCCATCGAGGATTACACATCGGCGCTTTTCCTCAACCCGGAATTTGCCGAAGCCTATCTTGGCCGCGCCAATCAGTTGCGCTTCTCCGGGCAATATCTCTTCGCCCTGTCGGATTACGAGCGCGCCTTGCGTTATCATCACGCCGATCCGGCGCGCGCGCACTTCGGCATTGCCGCCACCTATGAGGCGCTGAAGCGGCCCGCCGAGGCGCGCAAGGCCTATGAGCAGGCGCTGGCCGCCAATCCCGATTACAAGCCCGCGCGGGACCGTCTGGCGCTGCTGGGTGCGGCCCCGGAAGCCAAGCCCGTGGTGGCGGACGCCATGACCACCGGCTCGCTTGCCATGGCGGGCACGGCCTCGACCATGATCAAGTCGGCACCGCCCAAGGGCAAGCAGCCGCCGGCGGAATTGCAGCCCGCAGCCGTGGTCCCGGCGGCGGCACCCGCCACCGTGGCCAAGCAGTTCACCGACCGCGTACCGCAGGATGAGACCGTCGTGGCCACCGCCGAAGCCGTGGCCAAGCCGGACAAGACCAAACCCGTTGCCGCCAAAGCGGAAACGGCTCCGGTTCCGGTGATCACGCCCGCTTCGGCCCCGGCTGAGGAGCAGGGCGTGGCCCACGCGGCGCGGCCCGTCGCCGCCGCTGCCGTGGCTGACGCCGGCTGGAGTGTTCAGGTGGCCTCTGCCGCCAGCGAGGCCGCCGCCTGGTCGACCTGGAAAAAGATGCAGGCGCGCAACAAGGCATTGGCGGGACAGACGCCCAGCGTGGTCAAGGCCGACCTGGGTGCCAAGGGCATCTTCTATCGCGTGCGCTTTGCCTTCGAGGCCCAGGACGACGCCAGGGCGGCGTGCAGCGGACTGAAGGCCAAGGGGGTTTCCTGCTTCGTCAGCCGCAGCGCCATGTGAGGCGCGAAAGCATCCTTATGAAATTGAAGATGCCGTGGATTTTCTCCACGGCATTTTGCTTTGGTTCACCGTGTGGCCGAACCGCGCCTTAAATTTTACCGGGCATAATGGAGTTTGTGGGGGCCAGGCCCATGCCCTGAGGATGGGGTTAACATCGTTGCGCCGGGGCGCAGCAGCTGGCTTGCCGCTGCTTTGGGGATTGGCCGATGGACGACGATTATATGCAGATGATGCTGGCCTGGCAGGGTCAGGAAACCATTGGCGTTGCGCCGCCGGCGGGACGCCGCGCAGAGGTGTCCCGGCCGTCGGAAACCCCGGCCGAGGAAGATCCGGTTGAAGAGGCGGTGGTGCAGGCGCACCGGCGGGCCACGGCAAGGCTGCGTGCCGCGCTGCTGGCCCGCATTCAGGTACAGACGCCAGCCTTCTTCGAACGGCTGATCATCGATGTGCTGCTGGCCATGGGCTATGGCAGCAGGCGGCGCGATCTGGCGCGTCATCTGGGCCGCAGCGGCGACGGCGGGGTGGATGGCGTCATCGCGCTCGATGAACTGGCGCTGGACGCCATTTACGTGCAGGCCAAGCGATTGAAGCCGGGCACGCTGGTGCCGGTATCGGCGGTGCGGGATTTTGTCGGCAGCCTGGAGGCGGCGCGCGCCAGCAAGGGCGTCTTCGTCACCACCGGGTATTTCTCGCCCGCCGGGCGCGAGGTGGTCAAAACCGTGTCGCGCCGGGTGGTGCTGATCAATGGCGACGATCTGACGGGCCTGATGATCCGCCTCAACATCGGCGTGACGGTGAAGCAGTCCTATCAGTTCAAGCAACTGGAGCCGGGATATTTCGCGGGCGGCGGGGCAGGGCCTATTCGGTGAGGATGAAGGTAACCTTCATCTGCACGCGCCATTCGGCGATCTTGCCGTTCTTCACCACGCATTTCACATCCTGAATCCAGGCGCCCTCCACGTTGTCGAGGTTCTTGTCGGCGCGGCGGATGCCGTTTTCCACCGCGTCCTCGATGCTCTTGGACGAAGCGGCGGAAATTTCGATGACCTTGGCGACGCTGTTCATGGTATCTCCCTGCATGAGCGGGCGGTTGCGCCCCTGGGACGGATGCTAGCACGATTTGGCGGCGGCCCGTCCAGAGGTATTGCGGGAAGGCGGATGGCGCTGCATCTGATCAAATTGTGTGTCGGCGTCTCCGAGGTGGCGGAGTTGCGCCAATGGCTGCGCGACTGCCGCAAGGGGCTGGACACGCTGGACCATGTGACCCGCATGTGGCCCCGGCGGGAGGAAGAGATCGTGCCCGGCGGCTCGCTCTACTGGGTCATGCGCGGCATGGTCACCTGCCGCCAGCCCATCGCGGGGTTTGAGAAGGTGCGGGGGCGCGACGGGATCGAGCGCTGCCGCATTGTGTTCAAGCCGAAGATCGTGGCGGTGCGCCCCATGCCCCGGCGGGCCTTTCAGGGCTGGCGTTATCTGGAGGCGGCGGACGCGCCGCCCGATCTGAAGGCGGGCGAGGTGCCCGATGGCATGAGCGAGGCCATGCGGCGGGAATTGGCGCACCTGGGATTGTTGTGACAGGGCAGGGCGGCCCGGCGGAAAAGGCCTAGACCCCGATATTGTCGATGAGGCGGGTGGCACCGAGGCGGGCGGCAGCGAGCAGGCGCAAGGGCTCATCCGGTTCCTTGGGCAAGGCCAGCGTCTCGGCGTTGCGGGCGGCCACATAATCGACTGCAAAGCCCAGCGTGGTGAGCGAGCGGGCGGCGGCGCGCGTGGCGGTTTGCGGGTTCACCCCGCGGCGGATTTTCTCGGCTGCCTGTTCCAGGTTCTTGTGGATGGCGCTGGCCTGATGGCGCTCATGCCTGGTGAGGTAGCGGTTGCGCGAGGACAGGGCGAGGCCGTCCTCGTTGCGCACGGTCGGAATGCCAATGACCACGATGGGCAGGTCGAGGTCGCGCGCCATGGCCGTCACCACCATGAGCTGCTGATAGTCCTTCTCGCCGAACATGGCGTAGTCGGCGCCCGACTGGATGAAGAGCTTGGCGACCACGGTGGCCACGCCGTCGAAATGGCTGGGGCGGAACTTGTCCTCCAGCCCGGCGCGGGCGGGGCCTTTCAAGGTGACGGTGGTGGCGAAGTGCGGGCCATACATGACCTCGGGCGGCGGCGCGAAGACGAGGTGGGCACCCGCCTGGCCCACGGCGGCGACATCCGCCTCCTCGTCGCGCGGATAACGCGACAGGTCCTCGGTGGCGGCGAATTGCCTGGGGTTCACAAAGATCGAGACGATGACCCGGTCGGCACGTTGCAGTCCCTCGGTCACCAGCGTCAGGTGACCCTCGTGCAGCGCGCCCATGGTGGGCACGATGGCAACGCGCAGGCCTTCGGCGCGCCATTTCGCCACCTCGCGGCGCATGGCGTCCACGGTGCGGGCAATCTTCGGCTTCACGGGCGGCTTCATGGCGTCATCCCCGGAATTTTGGAATCGGCAGTTGCGGGCTTTCCTTTACCTCCTCCATGACGAAGTAGGAATGCGTGCTTTCGACCATGGGCAGCGCGCCGATGACGCCGCCGAGGATTTCACGGTATTCCACCATGTCGCGCACCCGGATCTTCAGCAGGTAGTCGAAGCCGCCGCCGAGCATGTGGCATTCGAGAATCTGCCGCACCGGTTTCACGGCGGTGTTGAAGGACTTCAGTGTTGCCTCGTCGGTGGCGCGCAGGCTGACGGTGACGAAGACCATGAGCGCCTGATCGAGGGCGGCGGGCGCGATGCGGGCGTGATAGCCGGTGATGACGCCATCCTGTTCCAGCCGCCGCATGCGCAGCGTGCAGGGCGTGGGCGAGAGATTGACCCGCTTCGACAGGTCCACCACGGCGATGCGGCCATCGGCCTGGAGGCAGTCGAGAAGCTGGAGGTCGATGGAATCGAGTTTCGCTGGATTATGGAACTTATGTGGCATTTTTCACCCAACTCTGGTTTGCGCGCAGGATAATCCACGCGGTTGCCATTGAAAATAGGTGAAATTCACTTCTGCCTTTATGGCAATGTCGCGGCCCTGTCGGGAGGAAATCATGGTCCAGACCATCAGCCGTTCTGCCATCGACCATATGCTGTTTGCCGATGAAAGCGCAACCGTCGGGGCGCTGGCCGAGCGGGCGCGGCTCTCCGCCCCGGAGGATGCCGAGGTGCAGGCCGTGGCGCGGCGGCTGGTGCAGGCGGTGCGCGCCTCGCGCCATGCCCAGGGCACCATCGACGCCTTCATGCAGGAATACTCCCTGTCGTCGGAGGAGGGCGTGGTGCTCATGTGCCTCGCCGAGGCGCTGTTGCGCATTCCCGATGCCGAGACCGCCGACAAGCTCATTGCCGACAAGATCGGCAACAAGGATTGGGCCGGACATCTCGGCCAGTCGGACTCGCTCTTCGTCAATGCCTCGGCCTGGGGGCTGATGCTGACGGGGCGGATCGTGGAACTGGGGCAGGGCACACGCAGCAACCCGGCCGCCTTCGTCAAGAAGCTGGTGACGCGCTCGGGCGAGCCCTTCATCCGCCAGGCCATGCGTCAGGCCATGCGCATCATGGGCAAGCAGTTCGTCATGGGCCGCACCATCGAGGAGGCGCTGGACATTGCCCGGAAGCGCGAGGCCGAGGGCTATCGCCATTCCTATGACATGCTGGGCGAGGCGGCCATGACGGCGGCGGATGCGCAGAAATATTTCACGTCCTATGAGACGGCGCTGCATAAGGTGGGCAGGTCGGCCAAGGGCGGCGACGTCTTCGGGCGTCCGTCCATCTCGGTAAAACTGTCGGCACTGCACCCGCGCTATGAGGTGAAGACCGAAACGCGGGTGATGAACGAATTGCTGCCCGCCGTCATCCGCCTGGCCGAGGCGGCAAAGCAGCACAACATCGGCCTCACCATCGACGCCGAGGAGGTGAACCGCCTCGACCTGTCGCTCGACCTGTTCGAGCGGGCCTGTGCCGCGCCGTCGCTGGCCGGGTGGAACGGGCTTGGCCTTGCGGTGCAGGGCTACAGCCGGCGGGGTCTGGCGGTCATTGAATGGCTGGCCCAGATGGCGGCGGCGCAGGGGCGCATCCTGCCGGTGCGGCTGGTGAAGGGTGCCTATTGGGACACGGAAGTGAAGCGCGCGCAGGAGGCGGGTTACGAGGATTATCCGCTGTTCACCCGCAAGGTGAACACGGATGTGAGCTTCCTGGCCTCGGCCCGGACCATGCTGGCACGGCGCGATGTGATCTATCCGCAATTCGCCACCCACAATGCCCATTCGCTGGCGGCGGTGGCGGTCATGGCGGGCAGTGACAAGCGCTTCGAGTTCCAGCGCCTGCACGGCATGGGTCAGGCGCTCTACGAACTGGTGGTGGGGCAGGACAAGATGAATATTCCCTGCCGCATCTATGCGCCGGTGGGCAGCCACGAGGACCTGCTGGCCTATCTGGTGCGCCGCCTTCTGGAGAACGGGGCCAATACCTCCTTCGTCAACCGGCTGGCCGACGACGAGGCCCCCATTGCCGATATCGTGGGTGATCCGGTGGCCGAGGTGGCGGCGCTCACTGCCATTCCCCATCCGCGCATTCCGGCCCCCCGCGCCATTTTTCCGGCGCGGAAAAATTCCGAAGGCCTGGCGCTGTGGCGCAATTCCACCCGCGCGCCGCTGCTGGCGGCGATGGCGACAGCGCTGGCCACGCCGGTGCAGGCGGGGGCCATTGTCGACGGCAAGGTGAAAAGGGAGGGGGCGGCCCGCCCCATCACCAGCCCGCATGACCGGAGCGTCACCGTGGGGCTGGTGCATGACATTTCGGACGCCGACGCGGCGCGTGCCATGGATGTGGCGGCGGCGGCGCAAGCGGGCTGGGACCAGATGGGCGGGGCGAGACGCGCCGCCATTCTGGAGAAGGCCGCCGACCTCTATGAGGAAAACCGGGCGGCGCTGCTGGCGCTGCTGGTGCGCGAGGCGGGCAAGACGCTGGACAATGCCCAGTCCGACCTGCGCGAGGCGGTGGATTTCCTGCGCTACTACGCCGGCGAGGCGCGGCGCGACTTTGACGGGGCGATGATCCTGCCGGGGCCGACGGGCGAGCGCAACGAGATGAGCCTGCATGGGCGCGGCGTCTTTGCCTGCATCTCACCGTGGAATTTTCCGGTGGCGATCTTCACCGGGCAGGTGGCGGCGGCGCTGGCGGCGGGCAATGCCGTGGTGGCCAAGCCCGCGGAGCAGACGCCGCTCGTGGCCTTTGCCGCCGTGCAATTGCTGCATCAGGCGGGGGTGCCTAGCGCGGTGCTGCATCTGGCACCGGGCGACGGGGCACGGGTGGGTCGCATCCTGCTGGCGCATCCGGCGCTTTCGGGCGTGGCCTTCACCGGGTCCAACGACACGGCGCGCATCATCAACCGGGCGCTGGCGGAACGCGAGGGGGCCATTCCCGCGCTCATTGCCGAGACCGGCGGCATGAACGCCATGATCGTCGATTCATCGGCCCTGCCGGAGCAGACGGTGCGCGACGTGGTGGCCTCGGCCTTCGACTCGGCCGGGCAGCGCTGTTCAGCGGCGCGCATTCTCTTCGTGCAGCAGGACGTGGCCGACAAGGTCATCACCATGCTGGGCGGGGCGATGGCGGAACTGAAGCTGGGTGATCCCATGGATTACGCCACCGATGTCGGCCCGGTCATCGACGCGGAGGCCAAGGCGACGCTGGAGGCGCACAAGGCGCGCATGCTGAAGGAGGGCAGGCTGATCCATGAGGTGGCGCTGCCCAATGAAACGGGCAAGGGCAGCTTCGTCGCCCCCGTGGCCTATGAGCTGCCGGGCATCGGCACGCTGAAGCGCGAGGTCTTCGGACCGGTGCTGCATGTGGTGCGCTATGCCGCCAGCGAACTGGCGGAGGTATGCGCCATGCTGAACGCCACCGGCTTCGGCCTGACGCTCGGCCTGCACACGCGCATCGAAAGCACGGCGGCAACCGTGCGGCAACTGGCCAGGGTGGGCAACATGTATGTCAACCGCAACCAGATCGGCGCGGTGGTGGGGGCGCAGCCCTTCGGCGGCGAGGGCCTGTCCGGCACCGGGCCCAAGGCGGGCGGGCCGCATTATCTCGCGCGCTTCGCGGTGGAGCGGGTGTGCTCAACCGATACCACCGCCTCGGGCGGCAATGCGGCGCTAATGACCATGGATAGCTGAGGCACAGGCCTTCACCTCAAGCTTCGCGCCAGCCCCGGGGTTCACTGAGAAGCATCATGTATCAGATGCTTCCTTCCTTGAGTCTCGCGGACGTGCTGCGGCACGAGCCGGCTGATCCCCTGGCCACCTATGCCCAGGCCACACAGTATCTCGAAGATCTGGCCAACCGGCTTGGTCTTCGCCATCTGTCCTATTTTCTCGTCACCTTTCGGGACGGTGAGCCGGACGATGTGATCTGGGTGGCGACCTATGACCCCGCCTACATGGCGCAATACATGGCGATTACCCTCCCCCGGGGGCCCCCCGCCTTTGCCCGGCCCCCCACGGGGGGGGCTTTGGCCGACTGGGCGGAAATGGTGGTCAACGATCCGGTGACCGCCGATCTGGAACGGCGCGGGGCGCGGTTCGGGATCAGCCGCTTCGGCTTCTCCATGACCATGGATGACACCGGCTTTGGCCGGGTGATGTTTTCGGTCAATGACCGCTGCGACGCGCGCCAGTGGCGCGACAGACGGCTGGCGCTGGAGGAAGCCTTCCGCCCGTTCATGTATCAGTTTCACCAGCGCATGAAACCTCTGGTGATCGCTCATCAATCCTGACGTTTCGGCGGCTTTTCCCGGGTGAAGCCAAGGCCGCGCTCGACGGCGTGGCGGCCGAACTTGCCGCGCAGGCGGTCGATGGCCATCTCAGCCCTGGTCAGCGCATTGACGCGGGCATCGAGGGTTTCATCCGGCGCGCCGCCCGCGGCGTGGGAGAGGTGCGAGATGCCAACCCCGATGAGGCGGAAGGGGCGGCCATTGGCCTCCTTTTTCAGCAGCGGTCTGGCCGCTTCGAAGATGCGGTGGGCCAGCAATGTCGGTTCATCCAGGGTGGTGGCGCGGGTCAGGAGCTTGAAGTCGGCGGTCTTGAGCTTGAGCGTGACGGTCTGACCGGCCAGCCCGTCGGCCTTGGCGCGGCGCGACACCTTCTCGCTCATGGCCCAGAGTTCACGCTCCAGCCGGGCGGGGTCGGAAATGTCGACATCGAAGGTGGTCTCGCCGCTGATGGAGAGGGTTTCCTCGGCCGTGGTGACGCGGCGCTGATCCTCGCCGCGGGCCAGGTGATAGAGGTGGGCGCCCAGGGTGCCATAGCGGCGCATCAGCTCGGACTTCTCCATGGCCTGCACCTGGCCGATCATGGTGATGCCGTCGCGCGCCAGATGATCCTGGGTGGCCCTGCCCACGCCCCAGATGAAACCCACGGGCCGGGCGGCCAGGAAGTCGCGGGTCTCGGCCCGGCCAATGACCGAGAAGCCGCGCGGCTTCTGGAGATCGGAGGCAAGCTTGGCCAGGAACATGTTGGGGGCCAGGCCGACCGAGGCGGTGATGCCGGTTTCCCGCTCGATGCGGGCGATGAGATGGGCGAGGGTGAGGGCGGCGCAGTGGCCGTGCAGGCGCTCGGTGCCGGACAGATCGAGGAAGGCCTCGTCGATGGACAGGGGCTGGACCAGCGGGGTCACCGACAGCATGAGGTTGCGCACCTGATGGCCCACGGCTGAGTATTTCTTCATGTCGGGCGGAATGACCACGGCCTGGGGGCAGAGTTTCAGCGCCGTGAACATGGGCATGGCCGATTTCACGCCCCTGGTGCGGGCGATATAGCAGGCGGTGGCGACCACGCCGCGCTTGCCGCCGCCGACGATGACGGGTTTGTCGCGCAGTTCCGGACGGTCGCGTTTTTCCACCGCGGCGAAGAAGGCATCGCAGTCGATATGGGCGATGGTGAGGCTGGCGAGTTCGGGGTGGCGGACGAGGCGCGGCGAATGACAGGAGGGACAGCGCGTCCTGCCTTCGGCAACGGGGCTCAGGCAGTCGCGACAGAAGGCGGTGAGGGGGGTGACGGGCGCCATCATCAGACCTTAGCGGCAGTCCGCCGGTATGGCGAGGTCAGGCGAGGTCAGGCGGGGGCTGCTCCCGGCAGATGGCGGCGCATCCGCCCGATGGCCTCCGGCGCCAGTTCCATCGCGGCGGCAAAGGCCAATAGCAAAGACTCGTCAGACAGCGCATAATCCAATAAATGACCGTGAAAGACGGGGGATTCGATGTGACGGCGCAGGTCATGGCCGGTCATGCCGGTGAGCGCCAGAAAACGTTCCAGGCGGGGCTGGTCAGAGGCCAGAAAAGCAAGAAAATTCAGCGCAATTGCCGAAGCTTCCGAGGCAAGCTGCGGCGTTTCTGAAGGATTATGTTTCATATCAGTTAACCAGATCGACACGCAATCTCGGGTGGAAGTCGTGATTTAACCACTTTGTTACTGCGGAGGCTCACAACAGGCAAACGGCAAAGATTGCCTGGTGGGGCCGGAAGAGCTCCGGTGAAGACAGAGGCGGATAAAGACAATGGACGAGGGGCAGCGCGGGGTCGAGTTGAACGCCAGGTTTCCAGGAGCCGTGCCGGCAATGCAGAAGACCGTTCTCGTGGTGGAAGACAATGAGTTGAACATGAAACTGTTCAACGATCTGCTGGAAGCCCATGGCTATCGCGTGGTGCAGACCCGTGACGGCCTGTCGGCGCTGGATCTGGCGCGCAAGCACATGCCGGACCTGATCCTGATGGATATCCAGCTGCCGGAAGTTTCCGGCATCGAGGTCACCAAGTGGCTGAAGGAAGACGACGAGTTGAAGTCGATCCCGGTGATCGCCGTCACCGCCTTTGCCATGAAGGGCGATGAACAGAAGATTCGCGAAGGCGGCTGCGAGGCCTATATTTCCAAGCCGATTTCGGTTTTGAGCTTCCTCCAGACCATCGATGGCTTCCTGAAGAAGACCGCATCATGACCGCACGCGTTCTCGTCGTCGACGATATTCTTGCCAATGTCCGGCTTCTCGAAGCGAAGCTGGCGGCCGAGTATTTTGAAGTCGTGACGGCGATGAACGGCATGGACGCGCTGGAGGCGGTGAAGCGCTCCAAGCCGGATATCGTGTTGCTCGACGTCATGATGCCGGGGATTGACGGCATCGAGGTGTGCAAGCGGATCAAGGCCGATCCGGCGGCGCAGCACATTCCCGTCGTGATGGTGACGGCGCTGGACCAGCCGGAGGACCGCGTGCGCGGGCTGGAGGCGGGGGCTGACGATTTTCTGACCAAACCGGTCAATGACATTTCACTGTTCTGCCGGATCAAGAGCCTGGTGCGGCTCAAGATGCTGCAGGACGAGTTGCGGGTTCGCGCCGTGTCGAGCGAGTCCATCGGGCTCATGGTGCGGGTGCCGGAGGTGGTCGACAACCGGCCCGGCAACGTCATGCTGGTGGACACCCGGGCATCGTCGTCGGAGCGCATCATTTCGGCGCTGGCCGGACAGCACACGGTGCGCCATGTGGACAATCCGCAGGATGCCGCCACGCTGGTGGCCGAGGCGAGCGAGCCCTTCGAACTCATCATCGTCAATCTCGATCCCGAGAAGTTCGATGGCTTGCGCCTGTGCTCGCATCTCAAGTCCATGGAAGCCACGCGCCAGGTGCCCATCCTGATCATCGTTGACCCGGATGACCAGAACCGCTTGCTGCGGGCGCTCGACATGGGGGTGAACGACTACCTCATGCGGCCCATTGACAAGCAGGAATTGATGGCGCGGGTGCAGACCCAGATCAAGCGCTGGCGCTATACCGAACGGTTGCGCTCATCGGTCAAGGCGTCGATCGAGATGTCGGTGACCGACCCGCTGACCGGCCTTTATAACCGGCGCTACATGCACACCCATCTTGCCCATCTGGTGGAGCACTCCAACAATCGCGGCAAGCCGCTGGCGCTCATTTCCATGGATGTCGATCACTTCAAGGCGATCAACGATACCTACGGCCATGACGCCGGCGACCGGGTGTTGCAGGAACTGGCGGAGCGCATTCGCCGCAATACACGCAATGTTGATATGTGCTGCCGCGTGGGCGGCGAGGAATTCATCGTGGTGCTGCCCAATTCCGACATGGAGCTGACGCGCCGCGTGGCCGAGCGCCTGCGCCGCACCATGGCGGGCCGGCCCTTCCCGATCAGCAGCAACGATTCCCAGGGCATTCCGGTCACGGTTTCGCTGGGGCTGGCCGTGCTCAACGGGCCGGGCGACATGGTGGAAGACTTGCTGAAGCGGGCCGACATGGCGCTCTATGAGGCCAAGCGCCAGGGCCGCAACCGGGTGATCGCCGCCGCCGCCTGAGGGCGCTGACAACCGCCTCGGTTTTTCCATGATCCATTGTTAATCCGGGCCTGCCCTTGCGCTTGGTTGCGAGGGCGGGGGGATTCTGCTTTAGTGCGCCGCAACGGCGGGGGCTTGGTTCTCGCCACAGGTGATTGAGGAGTTTGGTCATGGGCGGTTTTTCGTGGTGGCATTGGGTCATCCTGCTGGTGGTGGTGCTGGTGCTGTTCGGCGGCAAGGGCAAGGTCTCGGACCTGATGGGCGACGTGGCCAAGGGCATCAAGAGCTTCAAGAAGGGCCTGGCCGACGAGGACGACGACGTGGCCGAGGACATCAAGGCCATCGAGAAGAAGACCGAGGAACCGGTCAACACCAAGACCAAGAGCAAGACGCGCACCTGAGACCCTCTCGCCGCGTGAGAGGCGCAAGCCATGTTTGACTTCGGCGTCGGCTATTCCGAAATGTTCGTTCTGGCGCTGATCGCGATCATCGTGATCGGCCCCAAGGACCTGCCCAAGGTGCTGCGCACCTTCGGCCGCTTCATGAGCAAGGCGCGGGGTCTGGCCCACGAGTTCCAGGGCCATGTCGACAAGGCCATGCGCGAGGCGGGCGTGGACGATCTGAAAAAGGACATGCAGTCGCTGAAGGGTCTGGCCGCGCCCAGCCTTGATGCCGTGGGCTCGGCCACCAGGGCCAAGACAGCGGACGGCGTGGTGGACATGAAGGCGCTGGAACCGCCGAAGCCGGCCGAGGCATCGCCCTTTGCGGCGGGCGAGGGCGAGACGCGCATTGCCGGACAGAAGGGCGATCCGGCATGAGCCAGGAAGACATCGACAAGACCGAAGCGCCGCTGCTCGACCATCTGGTCGAACTGCGCCAGCGCCTGATCTATGCGGTGCTTGGGTTCGTGGCGGCCTTTCTGCTCTCGTTCTATTTCTCGTCGGACATTCTTGCCCTGCTGGTGAAGCCGTTCAAATGGGGCACCGGGCAGGATGTGAGCCTGATTTCCATCAAGCTGCTCGGCGTGTTTCTGGTGAAGCTGAAGATCGCCATGTTCGGCGGCATGTTCCTGGCCTTTCCGCTGATGGCCATCCAGATCTACAAATTCGTCGCCCCCGGCCTCTACAAGACCGAGCGTCAGGTGCTGGCGCCCTATCTGGTGGCCACGCCGGTGTTCTTCGTCATGGGGGCGGCACTGGTCTATTTCTTCCTGCTGCCGGTCGCCATCCACTTTTTCTATACGCTGGCGGCGGGCACGGGCATGGGCGACCAGAACGCCATCCAGCTCATGCCCGACATCGAAGCCTACCTCGAATTCGTGATGATGCTGATCCTGGCCTTCGGGCTGACCTTCCAGTTGCCGGTGGTGCTGACGCTGCTGGGACAGGTGGGCATCATAAATTCGCAGCAATTGTCGAGCGGGCGGCGCTTCGCCATTCTCGGCGTCGGGGTTCTGGCTGCGCTCATCACCCCGCCGGACCCCATTTCCATGATCGCCATGATGGTGCCGCTGGTGGGGCTCTACGAGTTTGCCGTGCTGGCGGTGAAGCTGATCGAACGGCGGCGCAAGACGACCAGTGATGACGACGGCAAGGGCACAGATAATCCTGTTTGAGTGCGGCGCAGCATCAGCCTATACAGGCGGAAAACGCGCATTCCAGGACTAGGCCCATGCATGACATCAAGCTGATCCGCGACAATCCAGACGCCTTTGACGCCGGGCTGGCGCGCCGGGGCCTTGCGGCCATGGCGGCGGGGCTCATTGCCCTTGACGAAAAGAAACGAGCCCACCAGCAGAAGCTGCAGGATGCCCAGAACCGGCGCAATGTGATCTCGCGCGAGGTGGGCGAGGCCATGAAGGCGGGCGACAAGGCCAAGGCCGAGGCGCTGAAGGCGGAAGTGGCGGCCCTCAAGGAATTCATTGCCGGGGGCGAGGAGACCGAGCGCCAACTGGGGCAGGAATTGACCGACGCGCTGGCGGTGATCCCCAACCTGCCGCTGGACGATGTGCCCGACGGCAAGGACGAGCACGACAATGTGGAAGTGCGGAAGTGGGGCACGCCCAGGACTTTCGCCTTCGCGGCGCGCCAGCACTTCGACGTGGGCGAATGGCTGAAGCTCATGGACTTCGACGCGGCGGCAAAGATTGCGGGCGCGCGCTTCGTGGTGCTGCGCGGGCAGTTGGCGCGGCTGGAGCGCGGCATTGCCCAGTTCATGCTCGACCACCAGACGGGGGTGAACGGCTATACCGAACACTATGTGCCCTACATGGTGAATGACGCGGCCATGTATGGCACCGGGCAGTTGCCCAAGTTCGCCGACGATCTGTTCCGCACCACCGATGGGCGCTGGCTTATTCCCACGGCGGAGGTGTCGCTGACCAATCTGGTGCGCGAGACGATTGTGGAGGAGGGGCAGCTTCCCCTGCGCCTCACGGCCTATACGCCGTGCTTCCGAGCCGAGGCCGGGGCGGCGGGGCGCGACACGCGCGGCATGATCCGCCAGCACCAGTTCTCCAAGGTGGAACTGGTGTCCATCACCACGCCGGAACAGTCGCGCGATGAACTGGAGCGCATGACCGGCTGTGCCGAGAGCATCCTGCAGGCGCTGGGCCTGCCCTATCGCGTGGTCCGCCTGTGCACCGGCGACATGGGCTTCGGCAGCCGCATGACCTATGACATCGAGGTGTGGCTGCCGGGGCAGAACACCTATCGCGAAATTTCCTCGTGCTCGGTGTGCGGCGACTTTCAGGCGCGGCGCATGGACGCCCGCTTCCGCCCGGCGGAGGGCAAGGGCACGCGCCATGTCCACACCCTGAACGGCTCGGGCCTGGCGGTGGGGCGGACGCTGGTGGCGGTTCTGGAAAATTACCAGAATGACGATGGCTCGGTGACCATTCCCGAAGTGCTGCGGCCCTACATGGGCGGGGCAGAGAGGATCAGCCGGGCGTGAACGCATGCGCATTCTCGTGACCAATGATGACGGCATCCATGCAGCGGGCCTTGCCGCGCTGGAGCAGATCGCGCGGGCTCTTTCCGATGACGTGTGGGTGGTGGCCCCGGCGGAGGAACAGTCGGGGGCAGGGCATTCGCTGTCGCTCGCCAATCCCATCCGCATGCGGAAGATCGAGGAGCGGCGCTTCGAGGTTCATGGCACGCCCACGGACTGCGTGGTCATGGCGGTGCGGCGCATCCTGCCGGGCAATCCTGATCTGGTTCTGTCGGGGGTGAACCGCGGCCAGAACGTGGCCGACGATGTGACCTATTCCGGCACGATCGCCGCCGCCATGGAGGGCACGGCGTTGGGCTTCAGGTCCATCGCCCTGTCACAGGTTCTCGGCATTCATGATAACGGCGAAAGCTTTGCCGTGGCGCTGACCCACGGGGCAGGGGTGGTGAAGAAGCTGCTGGCGCTCGATTTCGGCGCCGGGGTGCTGGTGAATGTCAACTTCCCCGATTGCCGCCCGGACGAGGTGGCGGGCCTTGAGGTGACGCGGCAGGGCAAGCGCGACGAGAACACGCTCTTCGTCGATGCGCGGGTGGATGCGCGCGGACGGCCCTATTGCTGGCTGGGCTTTCACCGCGAGCGCGGCAATCCGCCAGCGGGAACCGACCTGCGCGCCATTTTCGAGCGCCGGATTTCGGTGACGCCGCTGCATATGGATCTGACCCACAACGCCAGCTTGGCCAGGCTCGACGCGGCCTTGCGCTGATCTTGGGTTCGTGGTGCCGGTTGAGGGACTCGAACCCCCGACCCCCTGATTACAAATCAGGTGCTCTACCAACTGAGCTAAACCGGCCCGGTGGCGGCGCAGGCCGCCCGATCCCGCCCTCCTAACGCATTTTTCCGTCAGGTGGAACCACTTGCAGCATTCGGGCAGGCGGGAGCGACAGCGCAGGCGCGGGGTCCCATGGTTAATATTTTGCTGTTGACAGGCTGTGCACTGCGCGGGGCCTGCGCTGGCGCGAAATCTGCAACTCCACGCATGATTGTCCGTTCTGGGCCGTAATTGTTTCAAAACGAAACAGGCGGTTCAGGACTTGTTAACGCGGGGTGTTGCGATGAGGAGGTTGAAGTCACTGGTGGTGCCGAGTTTCCTGTCGGTCGGCGTTTTCGTTGCCGTGAGCGCGCTGACGGGATCGCATGTTCCCGCGCTGGGGTGCAGCTCATGTGGGGGCGGTGCTGGCGGCGGCATGGGTCAGTCCGGTGGAAACGGTAGCGGCCATGGCGGCGGTGTTGGCATGGGTGGCGGCCAGAGTTCCGGCGGGAACTCGGGTGGTGGCTCCTGCGGCGGTTCCAGTGGTTGCGGCGGCAGTGGCGGCCACGGTGGCGGCAATGGCCCCGGCGGCAATGGTGGCGGCCACGGCGGTGGCATTGGCCCCGGCGGCAATGGTGGTGGTAATGGCCCCGGCGCGGGAAATGGTCCCGGTCATAACAGCGGCTCAGGCGGTGGTGGTTCCTGCGGTGGTGCAGGTGGTGGTTCCGGTGGTTGCGGCGGCAATGGCCCCGGCAGCAATGGTGGTGGCCACGGCGGCGGTAATGGCCCCGGCGGCGGCAATGGTCCCGGCGGTCACGGTGGCGGTAACGGTCCCGGCGGGCATGGGGGCGGCAATGGCCCCGGTGGTGGCAATGGCGGCGGTGGCCATGGGCCCCGCGGGCCTGGGGGGGGGCCCGGCGG
>CALMUW010000004.1 GCA_937872985.1 uncultured Alphaproteobacteria bacterium | reverse complement strand
TCATGGCGGTGGGATATGTGGGGCAGGGCGTGCTGCGCCTCTTCGGGATCGATCTGGTGAATGCCGAGAATGCGCTTTCCGCCCATGACGAAATTCGCGGCGCCATCGATCTCCACCACAAGGAAGGCGGCGTGGTCGCCAATGACCGCAACATGCTGGGCGGCATCCTCGACCTGCAGGATCTCGAAGTCGCCGACATCATGATCCATCGCACCAAGATGAACATGATCGATGCCGCCAATCCCATGGCCGAAATCATCGACGTGATGCTGAAGACCGGCAACACCCGCATGCCGGTGTGGAAGGAAAGCCCGGATAACATCATCGGTGTCTTGCACGCCAAGAATCTCTTCGCCGCCCTGCAGAAGACCGGCGGCGATGCCGCGAAGCTGGTGCTCGACGATATTCTCACTCCGGCCTGGTTCGTGCCGGATACGCGCCCCCTGACCGATCAGCTCAACGCCTTCCTGCGGCGCAAGACCCACTTCGCCATCGTGGTCGACGAATATGGCGAGGTGCAGGGCCTCATCACGCTGGAAGACATCATTGAAGAGATCGTCGGCGACATCAAGGACGAGCACGACGACGTGGCCAAGAGCGTGCGCAAGCAGCCGGACGGCAGCTATGCCGTCGATGGCGCGGTGCCGCTGCGCGACTTGAACCGGGCCTTCGGCTGGCATCTGCCGGACGACGAGGCGACGACCCTCGCCGGTCTGGTGATCCACGAGGCCCGCCAGATTCCCGATCCGGGCCAGGTCTTCAACTTCCACGGCTTCCGCTTCGAGATTCTGAAGAAGCGCCGCCAGCAGATCGTGTCCATCAAGCTGATGCCGCCGCGCAGCGACGCCGGCGAATGATCACCGGCAACTTGCCGTCACGGCGCCTTGGCGTCGATGGCCAGCGCATGAACGCGGGCCTTCAGTTCCTCCGCCAGCACGGCATTGACCATGCGGTGCCGCTCCACCCGCGATCGACCCGCGAAGGCCGCCGCCGTGATCTCCACCCGGAAGTGGCTCTCCCCCTCGGGGTTTGCCCCCGCATGACCATGGTGGCGCTGCGACTCATCAATCACCGCCAGCGCCAGAGGCGCAAAGGCGTCCCGCAACTTGCGCTCCATGCTCTGACCCACCGGACCCAATGCCATCACAGTCTCCTTTTAGGTTGCGGTTTCGGGACCGAACGCCGATAATCAGCACCCCCCGAAATTTCAGGCTGTCATGAAACTCGATTCCAAATATTTCGACAAGATCCGCGTCAAGCCGGCCAGCGCCGCCAAAGCCAAAACCGAAGAGGTGAAACTCTGCGAATGGCCGGGTTGCGACAAGCCGGGCCGTCACCGCGCGCCCAAGGGCCGGGGTGCCGAGGGCCAGTATTGGCTCTATTGCACCGAACATGTCCAGACCTACAACAAGACCTACAATTATTTTGACGGCATGAAGGACGCCGAGGTGGCGGGCTACCAGAAGGCGGCCCAGACCGGCCATCGTCCCACCTGGAAACTGGGTGAAAACGCCTATGCCCGGGCCGAGGGGGCCAGGCGTTCGGGCCGCACCACCACCAAGGATCACTTCAACCTCTTCGGCGATGCCCCCAAGACGCGCAGTGCCGCCGCCCAGAAGCTGGGCCGCAATCTCAGGGCCACCGAGATCAAGGCGCTCAACACTCTGGGCCTCGATGAAACCGCCACGCCGGAGGACGCCAAGAGCAAATACAAGCTGCTGGTGAAGCGCCTGCACCCCGACGCCAATGGCGGCAGCCGCGCCAACGAGGACACGCTGAAAGCCGTGATCCACGCCTATGACACCCTGCGCGCCTCGGGATTTTG
>CALMUW010000003.1 GCA_937872985.1 uncultured Alphaproteobacteria bacterium | reverse complement strand
GCGCACCCGCGAGTCATCGCCGGGTGGCCGGCGCGGCCGCCACTGGCAGCCCATCCCCGCGGCGTGAGGCCCGCCACGGCCCGTATTTTGGGGATAAAGTGACGCTTTGCCCGCGAATCAGGGAGTGCTCCCAAGACTTTCGCCATGCCATTCGGTAATGAACGCCCATGTCGGATGAAGTGACTAAAGCCGCGCCGGAAGGCGCCTGGCCGGACGGCGACAAGCCGCTGCGGGCCGAGGCGGCTGCGGCGGATGACGAGGCGCTGATTGTTGACGTCGGCGGCTTTGAGGGCCCGCTCGACCTTCTTCTGGACCTGGCCCGCCAGCACAAGATCGACCTGGCCCGGATCTCCATTCTCACCCTGGCCGAACAATACCTCGCCTATGTCGATCAGGCCCGCAAGATGCGGCTGGAACTCGCCGCCGACTATCTGGTCATGGCCGCCTGGCTTGCCTTCCTGAAATCGAAGCTGCTCATTCCGCGCGCCGCAGGCGAGACCGAAAACCCGGGCGACGACATGGCCCAACGCCTGGCCTTTCGCCTGCAACGCCTGCAGGCCATGCGCGATGCCGCTGCCGCCCTCATGGCGCGCAATATCCTGGGCCGCGATGTCTTTGGCCGTGGTGACCCGGAGCCGCTGGTGGTGGAAACCCAGCGGCAATATGCCGACAACCTCATCGACCTGCTCAAGGCCTATGCCGAACGCCGCCGCCGCCGCCTCGCTTTCCAGAGCTACACCGTGCGCAAGGTGCCGGTCTGGTCCATCAAGGAGGCGCGCGAGGCGCTGGAGCGCCTGCTCGGCGTCATGCATGACTGGGGCAGCTTCGACGATTGGCTGGCCGACTATCTGGCCCCGCCGGAGATGCGCCGCTCGGTCAAGGCCTCCAGCTTCACCGCCAGCCTGGAACTGGTGCGCGAGGGTCAGATCGACCTGCGCCAGGAGGGGGCCTTCAGCCCCATCTATCTCCGGCGCAAAACCGGCCCCACGCCCAGCGACACCGCAGCTTGATTTCAGGAGCGCGATCCGTGACAACCATGCCGATGATCAACGACAGCGACGAGACGCCGGACGCCATGGCCAACGAGGCCGAAGCCACTGCCGTGGTGACCATGCACCCCCATGCCGACCGCAGCCAGCACCTGCGCATCATCGAGGCCATTCTCTTTGCCTCCGGCGAACCCGTGGCGGCGGCGAAGTTCCAGCAGTTCCTGCCCGAAGGCACGGATGTGGACGGCCTTCTCGCCGCCCTTCAGGACAATTACGCCCACCGCGGCGTCAATCTGGTGCAGGTGGCGGGCAAGTGGGCCCTGCGCACCGCGGAGGATCTGTCCTTCGTGCTGCGCCGCGAGGCGGTGGAGCAGAAGCGCCTGTCGCGCGCCGCACTCGAGACTCTCGCCATCGTCGCCTATCACCAGCCGGTGACCCGCGCCGACATCGAGGACATTCGCGGCGTCGCCATGTCCAAGGGCACACTCGACATTCTCCTCGACATCGGCTGGGTGAAGATGCGCGGCCGCCGCAAGACGCCGGGCCGCCCCGTCACCTATGGCACCACCGAGGCCTTCCTCAGCCAGTTTGGCCTCAACGAACTCATGGACCTGCCGGGCCTGCAGGAACTGAAGGGGGCAGGGCTGCTCGACGCCAACCTGCCGCCGGGCTTTGACGTGCCGTCGCCTGCCGTTTCGGATGAATTGACGCCGGACGAAGATCCGCTCGACCCGGGTGATGAAGCCCAGCCGCCGCTCGACATGCATCTGCCGGAGGCCATAGCGCCCGGCGCGCCGGAAGAGGAACCGTAAACGGTTTACCTTAACCGTTCAGCTTACTAGATAAAAACCGAGTGTTAACCAACACTTAGGCTGGAAATCCCAGCCGATCTCCTTTACCCCTTGCGGTCAGGTTCTGGTTAGCCCGCAAACACTCTCCAGTGTGGGTTAGGACAAAAAGGGGCGGCGGGATTTGCACCATCCCTGCCGCCCCGCGTGTCTCCGGTCGCCGGAGAAATGACAAGGCTTTGCCCCCGGCGTCAGGCCCGCCGCATCGCTTGCACCGTGGGGTTGCCGGTCCGGGCCCATCGGGTGGCCTCCCCGTCAGGGTTCGGACCGGCTTCTTCCTGGCCAGACCCTGAAATGAAAACGCCGCCCGGAGGCGGCGTTCAAACCGGCGGGAAACGGCGACCTTACTTGATCTTGGTTTCCTTGAATTCCACATGCTTGCGCGCCACGGGGTCGTATTTCTTGAACGACAGCTTTTCCGTCTTGGTGCGCGAATTCTTCTTGGTCACGTAGAAATAGCCGGTGTCGGCGGTCGACGCCAGCTTGATCTTGATCACATTGCCCTTGGCCATGACAGTCTCCGAATGGGATTTGCCCGCGATAGACCCGAATTGCGCGGGATTGTCAAGGTTTGGCGGCGGCCTTGCCCGGCCGCCCCGGCATCACCGCGCCATCAGGGCGAACACGCCCCATCCGAGATGGTCGCGGGTATAGGTGACATGGCGCAAGGGCTCGCTGGCAAGAAGCTCCGTCACCTCGCCGGCCATGGCGTCGCCCGGGTTGGCGTCACGCCAGCGCCGCATGGTCAGCCATTTGGCAGCCTCATAACGATCCCAACTGTCGGGATCGGCCAGCACCATCTCCACCACGTCATATCCCAGGCCATGAAATGCCGTGATGAGGCCGGGCAGGGTGATAAAATCGGCAATGCGCGTGGCCAGACAAGCTTGGGCGATCGCCTCGCTCGGTGGCACACGCAGCCAATAGGGTTCGCCGATGAGAATGATCCCGCCCGGTTTCAGGCTTTGCGCCAGCAGCGCCACGGTGCCCGCCACACCGCCGCCGATCCATGTGGCCCCGACACAGGCCGCAACCCCCACCGGTTCATCGGCCACATGGCCTGCCGCATCGCCATGGATGAAGCGCACCCGGTCCGAAACGCCCAGTTCTTCGGCCCGGCGCATGGCCTGCGCCGTGAACAGGGGGCTTTTGTCGATGCCCGTTCCCCTGATGCCGTGGTCGCGCGCCCAGGTGCACAGCATTTCGCCCGACCCGCTGCCAAGGTCCAAAAGCCGGGTTCCCGGTTCAAGGCGCAGGGCCGAACCCAGGGCCGCGAGCTTTTCATCCGTGAACGGATTATGAATGCGGTGGGCGCTTTCACTGATGGTAAAAATGCGGGGGATGTCCATGGCGGCACCTCTCCATGTGGCACAGTGGTCTGCCGGCCATCATACACCCCGCCACAGATGAAACACCGTCGCGCTTGTCGCACGACTGGAGCGCTGGCTCTGATGCGATCAAAGCGCATTCCGCCCTGACTTCTTTATGTTTATGGCGAGCCCGGCCTCAGCGCCGCCGCGGCCTGGGCGTGGTGCGGCGGCGGATCCTGGCGGGCGGGCCCCTGCGGCCCTCGCTCACCATGTCAAAGCGCAAGCCCCCCTGCAGCGGCGTCACCTCCATGAGCCGCACCGTCACCCGGTCGCCAAGCTGATAGGTCTCGCCCGAATGCTGGCCGATGAGGGCATGGCGCACGCCGTCATAGACGAAATAATCCCGGCCCAGCGATGCCACCGGCACGAAGCCGTCGGCCCCCGTGTCATCGAGCTTGATGAACAGGCCCGCACCGACCACGCCGCCGATGCGGCCGGAAAACTCCGCCCCCTCGCGCCCGGCCAGATGGGAGGCGATCAGCCGGTCGTTGGTCTCGCGCTCCGCCGCCATGGCGCGGCGCTCGGCCTCCGAGATCATCGCACCGGTTTCCGCCAGGTTGGCCATGTCATCCGGCGACAGGCCGTCCGCGCCAAGCCCGAGCGCGGTGATCAGCGCGCGATGCACGATGAGATCGGCATAGCGCCGGATGGGCGAGGTGAAGTGGGCATAGCGCCTGAGCGCCAGCCCGAAGTGGCCCCGGTTCTCCGGCCCGTAGATGGCCTGCGCCTGGGTGCGCAGCACGATTTCATGCACCAGGTGCTGGTAATCCTCGCCCGCCACCCTGGACAGGAGATCGTTGAAGTGCCGGGGCCGCATGACCTGGCCGAGCGGCAGGGTCTGGTTCACCGATTTCAGGAACTCAGCCAGCGCCCGGATCTTGTCGTCGGACGGCTCGTCATGGATGCGGTAGAGCAGGGGAACCTTGTGCGTTTCCAGTTCCTCGGCGGCGGCGACATTGGCGAGGATCATGAACTCCTCGATCAGCCGGTGGGCATCGAGACGCGGCGGCACGATCACCCGCTCGACGCGGCCCTGCCTGTCGAGCATGATCTTGCGCTCCGGCAGGTCGAGTTCGAGCGGACTCCGCTCATCGCGCGCCTGCATCACACAGCGCCACGCCGCCCACAGGGGCTGCAGCACGCCATCCAGCAGCGGCCCGGTCTTGTCATTGGGCCTGCCGTCGATGGCGGCCTGCGCCTCCTCATAGGCCAGCTTGGCCAGCGAGCGCATGACCACCCGCTCAAACCGGTGTCCGATCTTTCTGCCCTGGCGGTTGAACCGCAGGGTGACGGCAAGGGCCGGGCGCTCCACCCCTTCCTTCAGCGAGCACAGATCGTTGGACAGGCGCTCCGGCAGCATGGGCACCACGCGATCCGGGAAATAGACCGAGTTGCCGCGCAGCCGCGCCTCGCGGTCGAGCGCCGTGCCGGGCCGCACGTAAGCCGCCACATCGGCGATGGCGACGATGACGGTGAAGCCGCCGGGATTCTTCGGATCGTCATCGGGGGCCGCCCAGACGGCATCGTCATGGTCGCGCGCATCCATGGGATCGATGGTGAGGAGGGCGACCCTGGTGAAATCCGCCCGCCCCGCCCGCGCAAAGGGCGTGAGGCCCTTCGCCTCGGCCAGCACCTTCTCCGGAAACTGGTTGGGAATGGCATGGGCATGGATGGCGATGAGCGAGATGTTGCGCGGGTCGGCCACGTCGCCCAAGCGCTCCTTCACCCGCGCCGTGGGCAGCCCGCGGCCGCGGCCGTCCATCTCGGCCAGCACCAGTTCGCCCGCCTGCGCCCCGCCGTCGCCGCCGGGCACGATCTGGAACTCGTTGCGCGCCTTCTTGTCCACCGGCGCCAGGCGCAGGCCCTGACCCTTCACCTGCCGCACCACCCCCAGCACCCGCCGGGCACCCGTGGCAAAGCTGCGCATGACCCGCGCCCGGAAGGGGAATGCCCCGCTGCTCTTTTCAATTTTGGCCAGCACGCGCTCACCCCTGGCCGGGGGCCGCGTGCCCTCGCCACGGCCCGGCGGGGCCTCGATCAGCACCCGTGGCGGCTTGCCCAGCCGCGCTTCGTCCCACTCCGCCGGCTCGCCATAGAGGTCGCCGTCGCGCGTCTGGCCCAGAACATCGATCATGGTCACGGTCGGCAGGGCATTGGGGTTGGCCAGCCTTCTGCCCTGCCGGTGCACGAGGCCGCGCGCCTCCAGATCCTTCAGCATCAGGCTGAGTGCCGCCCGGTCCTCGCCCTTGAGGCCAAAGGCGCGCGCGATGTCGCGTTTGCCGACACGCCCCTTGTCTTCCGCCAGGAAGGCGAGGAGGGCGGATTCCGAGGGCAGGCCGCCCGAGGGTTTTCTGGGTTTTGCCATGGCCATGGATAGCGCGCGCCAGCCCGGCGCGAAAGCCCCGCGAGTTTTCCACCATCCGGCCCGCCCGCCACCTTTACAGGACTCGCCGCCGGGCCTAGGCCATGGCCCAAACCGTCATCGTGCGAGGCGCGCCATGTTTGAGCTGTTCAAGAAAATCATGCCCCGGGAGGAGGCCTTCTTCGACCTGTTCGAGGCCCATGCCGCCTGCGTCCAGAACGGCGCGGTGGCGCTGCGCCAATTGCTTGAGGGCGGCAAGGAAGTGCCCCATCTCTGCGCCCGCATTTCCGAGGAAGAAACCAAGGCCGACGCCATCTCGCACGAGGTCTTGCAGGCCATCCGCAAGAGCTTCGTCACCCCCTTCGACCGCAGCGACATCCAGGGCCTGATCACCGCCATGGACGATGCCCTGGACCAGATGAACAAGACCGCCAAGACCATCACGCTCTTCGATGTCACGACCTTCGAGGACCCCATGCGCGAGATGGGCGATCTCATCGTCAGGTCCGCCGACCAGACGGCGAAGGCCGTGCCCATGCTGCGCGCCATGAAGACCCATGCCACCGCCATGCTCAAGGCCACCGGCGACATCGTGCAGATGGAGGAGGAATCCGACCGCATGCAGGAAAAGGGCCTGAAGGAACTCTACAAGGGCGTGGGCAGGAAGGACGCCATGGCCTTCATCATCGGCTCGCAGATCTACGAACATCTGGAAAAGGTCAGCGACCGGCTGGAGGACGTGGCCAACACGCTCTCGTCGATTCTGGTCGAGCACCTCTGAGACAGCGCCATGATCGCCGGTTATTCAGCAGTGCTGGTGTTTCTCATCGCGGTGGCTCTGGCCTTCGACTTTCTCAACGGCCTGCACGACGCGGCGAATTCCATCGCCACCATCGTCTCGACCCGCGTGCTGAAGCCGCAATATGCCGTGTTCTGGGCGGCCTTCTTCAACTTCATCGCCTTCCTGTTCTTCGGCCTGCATGTCGCCAAGACGGTGGGCTCGGGCATCGTCTCGCCCAATCTCGTCGATGACGCGGTGATCTTCGGTGCCCTCATGGGCGCCATCAGCTGGAATGTCATCACCTGGCTCGCCGGCATTCCATCATCCTCATCGCATGCGCTCATCGGCGGCATCGTGGGCGCGGGCCTTGCCAAGGCGGGCACCTCGGCCATCATCTGGGGCGGGCTGAACAAGACCATCTCGGCCATCGTGCTGTCGCCGCTGACCGGCTTCCTTCTGGCCCTGCTGCTGGTGTTCATCGTCACCTGGGCCTTCGTGCGCCGCACGCCCGCCGCGGTGGATTCCTTCTTCCGCATCATGCAGTTCGTCTCGGCCTCGCTCTACTCCCTCGGCCACGGCGGCAATGACGCGCAGAAGACCATGGGCATCATCGCCGTGCTGCTCTATAGCCACGGTGCCACCGGCGGCGAATTCCATGTGCCCTTCTGGGTGGTCATCTCGTGCCAGATCGCCATGGCGCTGGGCACCCTCATGGGCGGCTGGCGCATCGTCCACACCATGGGTTCCAAG
>CALMUW010000002.1 GCA_937872985.1 uncultured Alphaproteobacteria bacterium | reverse complement strand
GACCGGGCCCCCGGGGCCCCCCCCCCCCCCCCCCCCCGCCCCCCCCCCCCCCCCCCGGCCCCCCGCCGCCACCACGCCGGGCCTGCCCGCGCTGCCCGCCGAAACCACAAGCCCCACCGCCCCACCGGTCCCGGCGGCCAGCGCCCCCGCCGCCGCTCCACCCGCCGCCCCGGCCCCGGAACCGCCCGCCGCCCCGGCCCCGGAACCGCCCGCCGCCAGGCCGCCTGCCGCAGCCACCGGCCCCGTGCCCATTCCCCGCCTCAAGCCCAGGCATTGATCCCCCCCTGCGGCAAGACGCGCCGCGGCCGCCTTGCGCATGGCGCCGGGCGGCGCACTGTTTTACTGTGCCGCAAACGAATCTGGAGAGAACCATGGCGCTCAACAGCATGACCGGGTTTGCCCGCGCCGGGGGCGGGGCAGGGGCGCTGTCCTGGCACTGGGAATTGAAGAGCGTCAACGGCAAGGCGCTGGACATCCGCTTCCGCCTGCCTGCCGGCCATGACCATCTCGAAGCACCGGCCCGCGCCGCCCTCGCCGCCGCCTTCCGGCGCGGCAACATTCAGGCCGCGCTGACCGTCACCGGCGAAGGCTCCGGCGAAACTGTCACCCTCAATGAAGCGGTGCTGGAACAGGTGCTGGCCGTGGCCGACACCTTGCGCCACCGGCTCAAGGCCAAGCCGCCGCGCCTCGAGGCCCTGATGGCGCTGCGCGGCGTCCTCGAGGTCAAGACCGAAACGCCCGATGAAGCAACACTTCAGTCCCGCAGCGCCGCCATGCTGACCACGCTGCATGCGGCCATCACGGCGCTTGCCGCCGCCCGCGCCGCCGAGGGCGCGCGCCTTTCCGGCATCATCGACGGCCAGCTCGCCCGCATCGAAGAGCTGGCGGCCGCCGCCCGCGACGCGCCCGCCCGCACGCCGGAGGCCATTCGGGCGCGCCTGGCCGAGCAGGTCGCGCGTCTCATGGAGATGAACGGCAGCTTCGATGACCAGCGCCTGCACCAGGAGGCCATGCTGATTTTCACCCGCGCCGACATTCAGGAGGAACTGGACCGGCTCTTCACCCATGTGGCGGCAGCCCGCGACCTGATGCAGGCGGACGAACCCTCGGGCCGCAAGTTCGACTTTCTGGCGCAGGAGTTCAACCGCGAGGCCAATACCCTGTGCTCCAAGGCCATTGACCGCGGCTTGACCGCCATCGGCCTCGATCTCAAAACCGTCATCGACCAGATGCGTGAACAGGTGCAAAACATTGAATAGCAAGCTCACCCACGTTGCCCGGCGCGGCCTCCTGCTGGTCATGTCCTCCCCCTCCGGCGCGGGCAAGACCACGCTGTCGCGCCGCCTGCTCGCCGCCGATGCCAACATCACCATGTCGGTTTCGGTGACCACCCGCAAACCGCGCCCCGGCGAGGTCGAGGGCCACGACTATTCCTTCATCAGCCGCGAGCGCTTCGAGGAGATGATCGCCAGGAGCGAGTTGCTGGAATGGGCCGATGTCTTCGGCAATCTCTACGGCACACCGAGAAAACCGGTGGAGGAGGCCCTGGCCCATGGCCGCGACGTTCTCTTCGACATCGACTGGCAGGGCACCCAGCAATTGGCCCAGGCCATGGAAGATGATCTGGTGCGCATCTTCATCCTGCCGCCGACCGCCGAGGCGCTGCGTCTCCGCCTCATCAACCGGGCGCAGGATTCCTCCGCCGTGGTGGCCAAGCGCATGGCCGAGGCGGCGCGCGAGATCAGCCACTGGCCGGAATATGACTATGTGGTGGTGAACGACGAGGTGGAAGTGACCCACCACGAGATCAAGGCCATTCTTCAGGCCGAGCGCCTGCGCCGCCGCCGCCGGGTCGGCCTCACCGAGTTTGTCCGTGCACTGACGAAAGATCTATAGAGCAACCTGACTTTTGACGGAATCGGCAAAAGTCAGACAAGTTGCTCGCCAACAAGAAGTCAGAGCGGTGGCTTTGATGCAGTCAAAGCTCAAACCGCTCTAGCTGTGAGCTTTCAATAGGTTGTCCATCCGGGCGTTCCGTCGGAGACTGATGTTGCAAAACGACAGCAACCTCAGGAGAACCCGGATGAACATCCACAAGAATGCGCGAACGACGCCCCTTGGTCGAGAGGCAATTGTCAGGCGTGTGCTGGGCGGGCAGAAGCCGGAGGCCGTCGCACGCGCCGCAGGCATCTGCTCTCGGACCGTGCGTAAATGGATGGCGCGGTTCGCGGCGGAAGGCGTGGCGGGTCTGGCGGACCGCTCCT
>CALMUW010000001.1 GCA_937872985.1 uncultured Alphaproteobacteria bacterium | reverse complement strand
TCGGCGGCCAGCGCCTTGAGGATGGCTTCGATCCAGCGCACGCGCGCCGACTTGGCGTCGAGATGCGAGACCGCGGAAATGGTGGTGACGGCCTGCGGGTTGGGCGCGCTTCCGGCGGTGACGAAGACCTGGCGGGCGCGGGTCAGTTTCACGGTTTCGTTGGCAATGAGAAAGCCCAGTTCCTTCACCGAGGCGGCCTTGCGCGCCTCGGCTTCGATCTTGAGCAGCAGCTCAAGACCATGGCTTGCCTTGGATTCAACCGGACGGGAGGGTTGTGGCGTCATGGTCATGTTGGCCTGGCCGGACATGGCCTGGACCTCGACATGAACCGCTGCTGCAGAAGCCTGGCGTGGTGTGGCGGTGGGTGAGGCAGCCGCGGCGGGCGTTGTGCTGGCGGCAGACGGCGCAGCCGTGACTTCGGGTTGCGGCGGCGCAGCGGTCTTGCGCTGGACCGGCGTCACCACGATGGTGCGGGTTTGCGCCGGCTGAGCCGGGGCTGATGTGCCGGGCTTGGTCATGGCCGATCCTTGAAGCTGATGACGCCGCTCATGCCGGGACGAATGCGCGAAATGTCACCGGTCAGCCGGCCTGCGACCTTCACCGTCTGGCTCACGGCGTCGACAGCGGCGGCGATGCGGATCACTTGCCCACCGGCCATCTCACCCAGTTCTTCCAGCGAAATGTTGAAGGTGCTGCCCGGCTTCAGCCAGCGCAGCCAGGCCGACGGCAGGATCATGTCCACTTCAAGATCGGTGCTGTCGAGCACCTGCATCAGGCGGATGGTGCGGTCAGGCGTTTCGTGCAGGTGAACGTTGAGCTGGCCCACCTGGCCATCGAAGGGCGCGGCGATGTCACAGCGGCTCAGGGTAACGGCGATGGTATCGCGTTCGGACTGGGCCACCTGCACCTTGGCCTCGGCAATGTCCACATCATATTGCCCGATGGCGTTATGCTGCTTCAGTTGGCGGTTGTTCTTGAGGGTGATGGCCTCACCCTGAAGCTTGGCTGCGGCTGCCTTGAGTTGGGCTTCCATGGCGGCGCAATCGAAACTGACCAGCAGATCATTCTTGCGGAAGCGTTCACCTTCCTTGAAGGGCAATTTGTCGATGGGCAGGCCGAGTTCACTGGAAAGCCAGGCCTCGTCGCGGGCACGGATGATGCCGCGGACCAGATCCTGCGCATCGGGCGCAGATGCCAGCGCCGGGTCGGCGACGGGCAATGCTGCGGCAGACGGAGTTGTGGCTGGTTCAGGCGTCTGGGGCGCGGCGGAGGGCGCCAGCGCCACAAGGAAGCTCAGGATCAATGCAAGACGACGCAACGCACGCACTCCAATCGGTCTGACGGGAGTTCCGATTAAATCGGGTCTTGGTTAATGTCAGTTTAAGGCGAGGGTGGGATCAGCGCCGCGTTCCAGCCACATGTCAGACAGCACCCGGCTCATCTGGGAAACCCCCATGCTGGCCGACAGGCCATCGGGGAAGGGATCGAGGCCGAGCGAGGCATAGGCGTTGCCATAGGCATTTTGCAGATCGGCATAAACCATGTCGAGCTTGGAGTCGGTCACCAGCGCGTTCATTTCCTCGCGGATGAGGATCTGCTCGCTGGTGCGCTGGGCGGCGGTCTCGGTGCGGATCTGCTTCAGCAGCTTGTTCTGCACCGTAGCCAGTTCCTGGGCCGTCTTGTATTCCTTGCGGGCCTGCAGGAAGCGGGCGCGGCTGACATGAACCTGGGTCATGATGGCCATGGCGACCGACAGCGACTTGGTGTCGAGCATCTGGGCCTGGGCATCGATCTTGCGGTGGGTGGCGGGAATGGAGAAGGCGCGCAGCAGGTTCCACGAAGCCTTGGCGCCCCAGCTGATCCAACTGGCATCATTCAGGAAGTCGTTGGAGTCATAGTTGGCACCCGCGTAGAGCTGCAGCCCGGGGAGAAGCTGAAGCAGGCTGGCATCCAGCTCGCGGTCGTTGATCCGCATCTGATAGGCCAGCTCATGCATTTCCGGCCGGTTGGACAGGGCCGTCATGTAGAGCTTGTGGTAATTGCTCGACAGGCTCATGTTCAACGGTCGGCGCTCGGGGATGACGAGAGCAAAGTCCTGATCCGGCGGCACATTCATCAGCGCCGCCAATTGCGACTTGGCGATGCGCAGCTGGTTTTCCAGCTGTTCCAGCTCGCGCCGGATCTGGAGCAGCTCGCGCTCATAGGACAGGGCGGCGATGGGCGAGGTGGAGCCGTTGCTGGCCAGCGACCGGGTGTCGGAGAGCGCCTGCTGCACCCGGCCTTCCAGAGCCCGCATGCGGCTGATCAGCCGGTCGTAGCTGACGGCGCGCCAATAGGCGGTGCGCACGTCCTCAATGGTCCGGTTGACGATCTTGCGCTTCATCTCCTCCTGCATGAGGTATTTGTCGGCCGCCTGCTTGGCACGCACATAGGACAGGCCGAAATCCAGAATATTCCAGGAGAAGGTCAGGTCGGCGTTGACATAGGAGGTGTCTGCCGAAGAGGTCGATGAACCGTCCGGCTTGTCGCGGCCGACATACCCGGAACTGGCCACCAGACGGGGCAGAAGGTCATAGCGGGAGAGGTCGATTTCCTGAATGCGGAGCGCCGCTTCCATGGCCTCGACCCGGATGTCGAGGTTGTACTTGATGGCGCGGGCCATGGCCTCATAGAGGCTGATTGCGTGAGTCACGGGTTCCTGATCGGCGGTGACGCGCTGCAAACGGTCCTGGGCGAAATAGGCCTGATCCTGCCAGGTCATGCGTTCGGGATCGACGGCACAGCCAGCCAAAACCAGAGCGGCCAAAAGCCCAATCCCCGCCTTGCCCTTCATAATCCCAGACCTCAAACTTTCCCGACCGGTCCAACGCCGCAACGTGCACGAAGTGCGGGTGATTCCTCAAATAAATAATATGGCCCGCACAGGTACCCTTGATTCGTGCCTCTGCAACCTTCTAGCACCTTAGAGTTGTTAATTAACAGGGTTAACAGATCCTTAAGGCTTGGATATCGGTTTTCCCCAACTTTTAGGAAAACTTGATCTGATGGCACTCTTTGCAATTTTTACGCGATGTGTCCCCGGTTGCGGAATCTTGAATCGAGCGCGTTAACTATCTTTTAGCACCGTTGGTTGAGAACTGACATGGCCCGGAGTCTGCCGGGTGATGGCTATTTGAGAGCTCGACCATGTCCAAAACCGCCCGGACGCGCTTGCCTGGATCGAAACCGCTTCCGAAGGAGGCGTCGAAGAAGACCTTGGACAAGTATCGCAAGTTGTTGATGCAGCTGGAACAGCGCATCGCCTTTGATGCGGCGGCGGTGGCGACGCTTGACCATGTGTCGGACCTGGCTGATGCCCAACATGCGGCTGATCTGGCCGGGCAGGCGGCGGACCACGCCTCCTTGATGGATGCCCTGGTGGCACCAGCCGCGGTGCCGCCGCTGTCCACCGCCCATGAGGTGGTGTTCGTCGATACCTCGGTCGAAAACTATCATAGCATTCTGAACAGCCTGCAGGGCGACTACGAGATCGTCATCCTGGATGGGGCGCTGGACGGCGTCGAGCAGATGGCCCAGGTCCTGAGCCAGATGGACGATGTGTCGGCGGTTCACATCATCTCGCACGGCAGGGTAGGCCAGCTTGAACTGGGCTCGGCCACCCTGTCGCTCCAGACCATGACCGGCCAATATGCCGATGAATTGACCTCGCTCCGTGACCATTTGACCGGCGATGCCGATATTCTGGTCTATGGCTGTGATTTCGCCGAAGGCGCAACCGGCGAACTGTCGGCCCGCTTCCTCGCCACCTTGACGGGTGCCGACGTTGCGGCCTCCAGCGACTTGACGGGCGCGGCAGCGCAGGGCGGCGACTGGACGCTGGAATATACTGTCGGCGACATCAGCCATCGCAGCATTTCCGCCGAGGCCTATGAAGGGGTGCTGGTTCAGACCACCATCAATCCCACCGGCGGCGTCAATACCGCCGGCACTGACGGCCTGAAGATCTACGTGACCAACGATGGTCAATTTCAGGTCCTGTATCAAAATCAGGGTCAGTTCTACGGACCGACGACCTTTGATGCGAGCACCAATCTATACAACGGCATGTATATGGCGGTCGGCACCCAGGTTGTAGGGCCGAACCAAGGTGCCGAGAGCATAACCAATGTGACGTGGAAATCGGGCGGCGCCCAGGCGCTGACGGGCGCGGGCACGGCGGCGGATCCCTATGTGGTCACCACCACGCTTTACTATGACGCCAACACCAACAACGTCTATGATGCGGCCACCGATTATCAGATGGTGGTGAAGACCAGCTATATCTTCCCCAACAAGTATTTCACCCAGACGATCACCATCACGCCGCCCGCGACCAATACCCAGGTCATCAAGTTCTATCACGCCATGGACACCTATCTGGGCGGCGTCGATGCTGGTCCGGCGTTTTCGCTTTCACCTGATCTGGCCGCCACCAACAACACGACGGGCGACCCGACCTTTGTGGGTGTGCGCCGCAATGTCGGCCTGCCCACGGAATCCATCGTCGGCTTTGCCGAAATCGCCGGGGATGCCCAGTTCTACCGGTACTATTCCGGCGTCTATAACGGTGCCAATCTCTATACCAATGGCATCGCGGGCGGTGGCGACATCATCAACACCTGGGACACGAATTCTGGCACCGACAACGGCATCGGCATGGAGATTCTTCTGGCTGCGACCGGCACGCCGCAGACCTTCAGCTATCAGATCGCCTTCGACAGCGACACCACGCTTGATCTGGATACCGACAACAGCACCGCCACGGGCAACGCCTATCACGGGACTTTCGTTGCCGGCAGTGGCAATGCGGTCACCATCGTTGACAGTGATATCCTCATCACCAACGCGGTGGGCGATGTGCCCGATGCCACCATCACCCTGACCAATCCCCAGACGGGCGACGTTCTCTCCATCGATTCGTCGCTGCTTCCGGCGAGCATCACAGTGGGCGCGCAAAGTCCCACCTCCATCACGCTCGTGGGCATTGCCACAGAAGCCGACTATGATCAGGCGCTGCAGCTCATCAAGTTCGCCACCACCGGCAGCAGTCTGGTGGACCGCACCTTCACGGTCGGCATCCACAATCAGCTCAATTCGGTGATGACCACGGCAACGGCAACTTTGTCCGCCACGGTCCAACCCATTGTTGATCTTAATTCCGGCACCGTGTCCACCACCACCACCGGCAACATCATCAACAACGGCTCCTTCGGCGACTACGCCGATGCGCCTTTCGGCTGGACAGAGGGTGGCACCGGTGCCGGTACGGACAACGGCATTCTCGGCCGCTATGGCTTCACCGCCACCGCCGCCGATACCTTGACCCAATCTGGCTTGACCGGGCTCAAGGTGGGCCCGGGCCTTAATGGTGCTGGCCAGCTGCAGCTCGATATCGGCTGGGTGCACGGCGACACCGGCACACGGACGTTCAATATTCAAGTCGGCGGGGTCACCTATGCGACCTTGACCACGGGCGGCGGCAGCACCGCCAACGGCACGGTTACCTATCTGAACGGGGCCACCAATGCCGCCGGCACAACGACAGCCACCACCATTGCCGCCATGGGCAGCGCCACGGGCGCGCTGACGGCGATTGTCATCAATCTTCCCACCAGCGTGGCGGCGTCGGGCAACCTCGTCTTCTCGGCGGCTGGCAGCAGGGCGGACGATATCTACATCGACAACGTCATCCTGCGCACCAATACCACCACCATTCAGGATGCCACGGCGGGTAACAATTGGTCAGCGACCTACACGGAAGGCGGTCCGGCAGTCAGCATTGCCGACACGGACAATGACATCCGTGACGCGGGCAGCACAAACCAGGCCTCCGGCGTCATCACGCTCACCAACGCCCAGTCGGGCGATCGCCTGCTGGTCGGTGGCTCCTCTGCGGCCTCGGGCACCATCAATGGCATCAGCTATACCAACACCGGCACCGTCATTACGCTGACCGGAGTTGCCACCAATGCCAATTACGCGGCGGCGATCCGGGCCATCACGTTTGAAAATACCGGCGACAATCCCGGCACCACGGTGCGCGACATCACGGTCCAGACTAACGATGGCGCAGTCAGTTCCAACGTCGCGCATAGCTATATCGCCACCGCGCCGATCAATGACGCACCCGTCAATACCTTGCCGGCCAGCTTCACCACCAACGAAGATACCGCCTTGCAGTTGACCGGTCTGTCGATCAGCGACCCCGACGCAAATTCCGGGGTGATGACGGTTACCCTTTCCGTGACAACTGGCTCACTGACCGGTGCGACTGCGGGGGGTGTGACGGTGGCGGGGTCGGGCACCTCGACGCTGACGCTGACCGGCACGCTGGC